>WGAY01000016.1 GCA_015494585.1 Candidatus Omnitrophota bacterium
GACACAAAAGAGGATGCGATAAAGCAGATAAAGGAGAGGCAGTATTATAGGAAATATGAGAATCAGGACAAGCCTATCTATCTGGTAGGGATAAAGATAGGCAGTAAGGAGAGGAATGTAGTCGGGTTTGAATGGGAGAGGATGAATTGAGGATGGGGGATAGAAACTGATTTTTGAGAACTGATATAAAAGGATAGGGCTGGGGAAGGAATCAGTGGAGTGAAGGAGTTGGGGGAGGGATGGGAGTCTGATTTATAGAGGGGTGTTCTATGGTGCGAGATGAGTTTGGGTTGATTGATTATGTCCGTTCGAGGCTGTCAAAGCTGGGCCGCGCGGATACGGTTGTCGGGATCGGAGACGATGCGGCGGTGCTGGATATGGGGCTTGAGAAGGATTACCTGCTCTGGGCAACGGATTCGATTGTCGAGGGGAGGCACTTTAATTTCAATATTGGTGACCGATCTCTAATCGGCCGCAAGGCGGTTGGCGCGGTTATGAGCGATATAGCGGCGATGGGGGGCTATCCTGTGCATATAACGGTGGATATGGGTATAGCACCTTATGTGGAGATGGAGGATGTGGATGAGATATTAAGGGGAATGATGTTTTTGACTGAACTTTTTTCGGTTGATATTGTCGGCGGGGATACGGTGGCCAGTGATAGGCTTTATATAAGTGTGGGATGCCTGGGGCGTGTGGAAAGGGAGTGGTTGACTCTGCGTTCTGGAGCGCGGAAGTTTGATGAAATCTGGGTATCGGGGCCACTGGGCGGAAGTATCTACGGTAGGCATATGAGTGTCTCGCCTAGGATACCTGAGGCGAGGTTTTTGGTGCAGAATTTCAGGCCGACTGCTATGATAGATATATCCGATGGACTGGTGGCGGATCTGTATCATATTCTTGAAGAAAGCCGTGTGGTTGGTGAGATTGTGCGGGACTGGATTCCTTTGCACAAGGATGCGCGCAGTTTTGATGAGGCTTTGTATATGGGGGAGGATTTCGAGCTGTTGTTCTGTCTCTCTGAAGAGGATTCTCGGCGGCTTGAGGCGATAGGGAATAGGCTTGAGTATCGCTTTTATCGCATTGGGAAGGTGCTTGAGAGAGGTAACCCTGGGCTGTATATGCGGGATGGGGAGGCGGTATATCCGCTTGATAAACGGGGCTTCTCTCACTTTTGAGGAAAAGGAATAGGATTTTGTATGGAGGGGTTTGATATATCGAGGCTTGTGTCTGGGAATGAGATGGAGGAGGACAGGATAATAAATCTGTCCTTGAGGCCTAATTTGCTGGATGAGTTTATTGGGCAGGAACAGCTTAAGGAGAACTTAAGGGTGGGGATATGTGCGGCCAGACAACGGGGAGAGCCGATAGAACATATCCTTCTGTCGGGTCCGCCGGGTCTGGGTAAGACGACGCTTGCGCATATTATTGCAAATGAGATGGGTTCGCATATGGTGGCTACATCAGGGCCTGCTTTAGAGCGGCCTGGGGACTTGATTGGGATACTGACTAATCTGGAAGAGGGGGATATATTGTTTATCGATGAGATTCATAGGATGCCGAGGGTGGTGGAGGAATTCCTCTATCCTGCAATAGAGTCGTTTAAGATAGATTTTGTGATAGATAAGGGGCCTTATGCGAAGACGATTAAGTTCAACTTGAAGCCTTTTACTCTAATTGGTGCTACGACGCGCAGCGGGCTTTTGAGCGGGCCTATGCGCAGTAGGTTTGGATTTTTTTATCATTTGGAGTTTTACAGCCCTGAGGATCTGGTGGAGATTATTAGTCGTTCGGCAAGGCTTCTTGATGTTGAGATTACGACGGAGGGTGCGATGACTATTGCGAGGCGTTCGCGGGGTACGCCGAGGATAGCAAATCGCCTCCTGCGAAGGGCCCGAGACTATGCGCAGGTGAAGGGCAATGGGGTTATCGATGGAGATGTGGCCGGGCGGGCCCTTGAGCGGCTGGGTATAGATGAGTATGGGCTCGATGATCTGGACCGCAGGTTCCTGGCGGTAATAAGGGATGTGTACAACGGCGGGCCTGTTGGGATTGAGTCGATTGCGGCGACGCTTAATGAAGAGGTAGATACACTGGTGGATGTGGTGGAGCCATTTTTGCTTAAACTTGGTATACTGAGACGGACCCCACGGGGCAGGCAAATTTCGGAGTTCTTTGATAAATTCTATGTCAGGTAATATGGACAGGCATCAGTTAAAAGGGCTTCTTTTAGAATTGGATAGGCGGCTTGAAGATGCAGGCGCTATGCTCAAGGTTGAGGATAAACGCAGGCGTATTGGAGAGATAGAGCTGATGATGCAGGATGGTGAGTTCTGGCAGGATAAGGATGGGGCAAACAGGCTTATGCAGGAGCTTAAGGCACTGAGGCAGGTCGTGGAACCCTGGGAGGGGCTTTCCCGGAGGGTAAAGGAGGACCTTGAGATGCTGGAGATCGCTGATGAGGTTATGCTGGAGGGGCTTGTGGAGGACGCTGTATCGGCAAGGGATGAGGTTGAACGCCTGGAGAGGCAGACGCTTTTTAGCGGCAGGTTTGATGAGAAGAATGCTATCCTTGAGATACAGGCAGGGGCAGGTGGGACTGAGGCCTGCGATTGGGTGAGTATGCTTATGCGGATGTATGTTCGCTGGGCAGAGAAGAATGGGTTTGAGGTGCAAACGATTCATTTGCTTGCCGGCGAGGAGGCAGGGGTAAAATCTGTATCCCTTCTCATTAAGGGCCCTTATGCCTACGGGCACTTGAAGGCCGAAAGGGGAGTGCATAGACTGGTGCGGATATCGCCTTTTGATGCGAATAAGCGAAGGCACACCTCTTTTGCCTCTGTGGATGTAACTCCTGAGATAGATGAAGACATTGATGTAGAGATAAGGGATGAGGACCTTCGGATAGATGTGTTCCGAGGTACAGGGCCGGGTGGCCAGAGTGTCAATACGACTGATTCGGCGGTTAGGATAGTACACCTGCCTACAGGGATAACTATTACCTGCCGTAATGAAAGATCTCAGCTTCAAAATAAGCAGACGGCGCTGCGGATGTTAAAGGCTAGGCTTTACGAGATTGAAGAACAAAAGAGGCGCCAGGAGCTGGATAGGGAAAGGGGAGAAAAGAAGAAGATTGAATGGGGCAGTCAGATTAGATCCTATGTGATGCAGCCGTATACTATGGTGAAGGACCACAGGACTGGGGTTGAGACGAGTAATGTAGAGGCTGTCTTGGATGGTGAGATAAATGAGTTTATATTCGGGTGGCTGCAGTGGATCTCGAGCAGGTGAGGGCCGTTTCATATGTCTGAGGGGCTAATCTGGTTGATAAGCGGGGGATCAGGGGGGCATCTGTTTCCTGCGATTTCGTTTTACAAGATGATAGCTAGATCTTCCTTGGGAAAGGCCTGTCTTATTGTCGAGGATATTCCGTTTATTAGGAATGCACTTGCTGGATTTTCTATATATGAAGATGCTTTTTTTCTGCCGCAAGTTCCGAGTATAAGGAAGGATTTTAGGTTTTTTTTTCGAAAGGGGATAGAGGCCTTTGGTATCGGCAAGGGGCTTCTCGATAGGCTGGGACGACCGCGGGCGGCAATTGTATTTGGTGCACCGTCTACGCCTTGGCTAATACTGCCCTTTTTATTCGACAAAGAGACAAAATTATATGTGCAGGAGCAGAATGTGGTGATGGGAGATATGAACGGGGTGTTATGTAGGTTTGCGGATCGAGTATTCTTCGGGTTTACGGACAGAAAGTTCCCTGGATGGATAGGGGAAAAGTCGCTTTTTTCTTCTAATATGCCTTTTAATATATATAAGGGGATGGATTGTCATATGCCTGATATATGGAGAAATGGGGATAGGTTTAGGCTGCTTGTCATGGGAGGTAGCCAGGGGGCAAGGGCGATAAATGAGGCTATCTTGGAGATGGCGAGGGATGTAAAAGATGAGATTGCGATTGTACACATTACAGGGGCGAGGGATTGGCGACGAGTGCGGGAGGAGTATGCCCTTTTGGGGATAGATGCCTTGGTGCTGGCTTCGTTTTTCCCTGCCTATAAATTGATGGAGGCGGCGGATCTGGTTGTTGCAAGAGCAGGGGCAATGACATTGACGGATATTGCCCTGGCCGGGAAAGCGGCAGTGGTCGTGCCTTATCCGTTTGCGAGGGGACATCAGTATAGGAATGCGGCCTTTTTTGAAGAGAGGGATGCTGTTGTAGTGGTCTGCCAAGAAGATAAATTTTGGCAAAGGCAATTGAAATCTACTATACTTAGTCTTGTGGATAATGAATCAAGGAGAGGTGAGTTGGCATATAACGCAAAGGGGGTAATCAGGTGGCCAGGACAGGAGAGATTGCTAGAATTGATCTTCGAGGACTGAGGACCATATTGCTTGTCTCCTGTGTATTGTTCTGGGGATTTTCAGGACAGGCTATGGCAAGGAGCCGAGCTATAGCTACAAGCGGCTGGTCCTTGTTTAAGGCCACGCACTTTAATATTTATTACAGGCCGGGCATAGATAAGGCGTTCATATATAAAATGAAGCGATATGCTGAAAGCTATTACCGCAAGATCGTCCAGGACCTGGGGCTTATACGGGCAAATTACTGGGTATGGGATGAGAGGTGCGATATATATATCTATGCGAATAAGGAAGATTATCTGGATCACGTCAAGACACAGGAGTGGTCGGAAGGCGCAGCAGCCGTGGGCCAGAGAGAGATACACTGCTATTATCTGGCTGATGACGAGCATTTGTTTGCTACTGTATTGCCACATGAGATGACGCACCTGCTTTTCTATGAGGCACGGCAGGGCAAACCTGTGCCTCACTGTATAGATGAGGGAGTGGCTATGCGCGAGGAAAAGGATAGAAAGCGCGTGTATGTATCTCAGTATGTGGTAGCCAAGGCCTTTAGCGAGAATAAATATATCCCTTTGGAGAGGTTGTTCGACTGGAATAGCCAGTATATGAAGATGGACAAGGACACGGCAAACCTGTTTTATGCCGAGAGCTGTCTTTTTATTGACTTTCTCCTGACCAGATTCCCTAAAAACTATTTTTCTACATTTTGCTGGAGGATGAAGACGGGAAATGATTTCTATAAGGCCTTTCGACTGTCTTATCCTAGGTATACTGCCTATGGAAAGATAGATATGGACAAACTTAATAAGGAATTTATTGACTATATGATGGAGACGAATTATTATTGGAATGCGTTTAAGAAACAAGTTGGGTATTGATCCTATATTGTTGGAGGATAGAAGATGGGGCATGAAATATGGAGTTAGGATTTATGAAGAAAGGGAATCTGCCTAAGATAGACAAGAATATATGGTTGCTGGCCTGGACGAGTCTATTAAATGACATATCCAGTGAAATGATTATGCCTATCCTGCCGATGTTTCTTCAGTCGCTGGGAGCGGGGGGAATAGTGGTGGCAGGCTTGGGTGGACTGCGGGACGGTCTAGGAAATATTCTCAAGATGTTCTTTGGTTACATCTCGGACAGTAGGGGCAGGCGCAAGCCGTTTATTGTAACTGGATACCTATCTTCTTCTATATGCAAGCTCCTTTTAGCGGTATCCAGATCCTGGCCCTGGGCGGTGGTATTTACCCTGCTTGAGAGGATAGGTAAGGGGATGCGCAATGCCCCAAGGGATGCCTTGATAGCCGAGTATATGCCACACCACGAGGGGATTGGCTTCGGTCTGCACAGGATGATGGACACTACCGGCGCAATACTGGGGTCTCTATTGGTGTTGGTCTTGTACTGGATCCTAAGGCTTGACTTTCGTATTCTTATAATCATTGCGGCAATCATTGGTTTTCTAACGATGATACCACTGGTGAGGTTAAAAGAACCCCAGCGGCCTTATGAAGAGACTCAGCAAGAGGCCCATCGGACTATGACGCTGGCCTTTAGTCTGAAGAAACTGCCTAGAAAGGTGCAGTTGTTTATCCTGATAGCTACTATATATTATCTGGGAGAGCTTAATTATATGCTCTTTATCTCGCGAGCAGAGTTTATGGCCTTTGGAAAGTACAGGGTCCTTGCGCCTTTGGCGTTTTATGTGGCCTTTAATATATTTTATGCGGCCCTTTCTATGCCGTTTGGCATATTGTTTGACAGGATCGGTGGCAGGCGTACCATCGGATTAGGATATCTGCTTATGGCGATTACTATGCTGGGATTTGTGTTCTTTAAACCGATGTTTGGATTTTTGCTGTTCGCCTTATACGGAATTGCAAAGGCATCGGTCCAGGGTAATCACATCGCCTATGTGGGCAGAATGGCGCCCGAGGACCTTAAAGGCACGGCTATTGGGACCTTTCAAACGATGATAGGGATTGCTATGATCGTCGGCAATACGGTGGCTGGTATTATATGGGAGCACATAGGCCTTAAGTGGGCATTTGTTTACGGATTTTCTATGATAGTGGGTGCACTGATTCTTTTACTGGCTGTATGGAGGATTATGGGCGGTCTAAAGGATGAATCCGATATGCATCAAAATACCTCAGGGTCTATCTGGAAAGGCAAAAAGTTAACATAATATATATTATGCGAAGTTGAAATCCTCTGAGGGATTTATAGTATAGATTTTAAGTAGTACCTATAGTAGCATAGTAAGTATCTATATAGCTGGTAAGGTTTGCCACATTAGCGTTCCATTAGAGTTTAGGTAGTTTATAGAGTCATATTCTACCGTAGTTTTGTTAGTATCTCCCCCAACTCTTCCCACGCCGACATATTATCTAGAGTGAGTGAGATTCTAAGTCTGCTAGTGCCTTCTGGGACGGTTGGTGGACGGATGGCGGGCACAAAGAAGCCCTTTTCCTTTAGTATATCAGCGGCACCTAGGGTGGTTTTATCATCACCCAATATGAACGGCACTATCTGAGATGGTTTGCTGGATTGGCCTTCTGGGAAAAGCTGTCTATGAAAATCTTGAATCTTATTTCTGTATATATTGAGCAATCTTTCAAAGTCCTTATCAGTTTTGTAGAGTTTCATAAGTGCATCTACTGCCATAAACAACATAGGCGGCGGTGCGGTGCTAAAGATAAATCCCCGACAATGGTTGATAATCTTATCTATATATTCTTGCCTATCCACGCACACATAGGCCCCCCATAGGCCAAATGCCTTTCCAAAAGTGCCTACCAATATATCGAATTTATCTAAGGCTGGCAGCTCCCATATTCCTGTGGAATGGGCCTCGTCTATGTATAGATGGCAATTGTATTCTTTGGCCAGAGCTGCCAGGTTGGTTGTATCGGCGAAGTCCCCCTCCATGCTAAAGAGTGTTTCGCTGATTATCCATGCCTCTTTATATTTTCTGCGGTATTTTTTCAGTTGTCTTTCTAGATCAGATAGGTCATTGTGCCTATATCGCCTGAAGCTTGCCCCAGATATAAGAATGCCGTCCAGTATGCTGGCATGGACCAGTCTATCCGCAAATATAATTGTTTCATCCTCTATCAAGGCCTTTATCAGGCTAATGTTTAGCTGGTAGCCAGAGGAGAAAAATAATGCATCTTTTTTCCCTTTGAATGCTGCCCACTTTTTCTCGACTTGACGATAATAATCCCTATTTCCGCTTAACAGACGGGAGGCAGTAGATCCTAAACAGCCCTGTTCTCTGAGCCTATCGATCAGATACATCAATATATACTCATTATGGGACAGCCCAAGATAGTCATTAGAGGCAAAGTCCCACAACCACTTATCGTCGATGATGACCTTGCCAGCTTCCCTGGCCTTTATATTATATAGATTCCGCTTTCTATACCCAGCAGCTTGCATAGAAAAAACATTCCACCGCTTTTTTATTATCCTATACAAGTTTTATTTTCTTACTTCTCGTCGAATGGCATCCTATGTTTACCGCCAGTGGCAGGCCGGCGATATGTGTCGGGGCTGAAAGTATGTTCAGGCCCAGTATGGTCGGACCTTCTCCCAGCCCCAGCACTCCTATCCCAGATGCATTAACGGCCTTGATTACTGCCTTGCGTATTTCAGGATATCTGGCGCGATATCTAGGTCCTATTGGCAGGGTCAGGGCCTTTTTCGCCAGGAAGGCTGCCTTATCTGAGGTCCCCCCTATCCCTACCCCCACAACGAATGGCGGACAGGCTGCGGGCCCTGCAGAAACTATTGAATCAACTATCTCAGAAACCACCTCTTGAGGCGTGGCAGTAGGAAGCATCATCTTTAGTCTGCTCTTATTCTCACTCCCAAAGCCTTTTGCTAGTACAGTTAGGTAGGAGCTCCTTGCAGAGGTATACTCTGTATGAATTATAGCCGGACTAAAGCCGCTCTTTCCCCTGTAAACTGGGTCCTTAACTATAGATGCACGAAACCCCCCATCCTTATAGGCCCTGGCTACGGCCTTATTTATCTCTTTTTCTATATCTCCCCTGATGCATGTATTCCTGCCAAGTTCTAGAAAAACAACCACCATTCCAGTATCCTGGCAAAGCGGAAGGCCTTGCTTTTTAGCGATAGATGCGTTTTCGAGAAGTATCCCCAAAAACTCTTTGGCAGCTGATCTGCGCCTCATTCCTATATACGCCTCTTTTAAGGCCGAAAGGATATCAGACCTTAGCTTCAGGTTTATCTCGATACAGCTGTGATAGACGGCCTCGGCTATCTGTCCTGCATCTAGTATAATCACTTTACTGCTCCTTGAGCTGTTTTATAGCCTCGACAGGGTCTGAGCTAAATACGAAACTCCCTGCTATTATGAAATTTGCTCCGGCATCCTTGACTATCTTTGCGGTGTAGTGGTTTATCCCACCATCTACTGCAATGTATCCTCCGAAGCCCTTCTCCTTCAGCCAGCCAATCTTGTAGACATTGCTGTCCATAAAGGTCTGTCCACCAAAGCCTGGTTCAACTGTCATAATCAAGATCATATCCAGATCATCTAGGTAAGGCAAAAGGACCTGTGGATGAGTTGCAGGTTTTAGAGATAATCCAACCTTCCGTCCATGGTCCTTTACTTTATCTATAAATTCCTTCACTTCCTCATCTGATTCTAGTGCCTCTATGTGAGCGGTGAGTATTTCTGCTCCCGCAGACAGAAATGCCTCTGAGTACTTCAAGGGATCTGTTATCATCAGATGCACATCCAATGGTTTGGTAACGATTGAGGATATGTGTTGGACTATAAATGGTCCCAAAGTGATGTTTGGGACAAAGTGTCCATCCATGACGTCGATATGCCAGGCATCAACGAGGCCTTCTATCGCCTCTAATTGTTTCTTAAGGCAGGAAAAATCAGCGGATAATAGAGATGGCGCAATAATAACTTTACTTTCCATTTTCACATTCTAGCGATAACTGCCTTAACTAAGGCCAAAAGCTTAGGTGCACTGTCATTTGCAATGGCAATAATCTTCTCCAAGGTTGCAGGTTCAAGTGCATCTGGGAGGCACATATCCGTGATGACACTTATCCCCAATACTTTTATCCCGCTGTGCACTGCAACGATTACCTCAGGCACGGTAGACATTCCGACTGCGTCTGCTCCGATTGCCCTAAAAAACCTGTACTCTGCCCTTGTTTCAAGATTTGGACCAGTAACAGCTATGTATACCCCCTTCTTTACTGGTATCCTCTCATCAAGGGCAGCATTCTCTGCCAATTCTATCAGCTCTCTGGAGTATGGTTCCGACATATCAGGAAATCTAGGCCCCAGTTCGTCGTAATTTGGGCCTATAAGAGGATTGACCCCCATAAGGTTTATGTGATCATCTATTATCATGATATCGCCGGCCTTAAAGAGCGGATTTAGCCCACCAGCCGCATTCGATATTATAAGTTCCTCTATACCTAGAAGCTTCATAACTCGAATAGGATATGTAATCTGTTCTAGGGACCAACCTTCATAAAAGTGGAATCTGCCTTCCATCACCAGAACATCCTTGCCTTCTAGGCTACCAAAGAGCAATTCCCCTTTGTGGCTCTCTACAGTAGAGACAGGGAAATGGGGTATATCTTTATATTCCAAAACGAACTCTGTATCTACATAATCTGCAAGATTACCCAAACCTGTTCCAAGGACTATCCCAATTTTAGGTCTTATAGAAACTCTCTCTTCGATAAACGACTTGGTCTCTCTTAATTTATTTAACAGGTCCATATCTGTCCCTCCTGTCTTGAATCGAGTATCGAGAAGAAATATATTGCCTTCTCCATCATCCACTTTAGGCCCTCATTATATCACATAGTCCCTATTCTTATAGGTCATTATATAATGAAATAATATCTTTCATAAAGAAATTCCTGCACAACTGTAACATAGGCCATATCACAAAGTCGCGTTCCTTTATCTTTGGATGAGGGATCTTAAGGTCAGGATTGTCTATAGTTATATCGTCGTAGATGAGTATATCTATGTCGATGGTTCGGGGTAGATTCTGTCCCTTGGTTTTTCTGCCTAATATTCTCTCTATACCTTGCAATTGCAGAAGAAGCCTCTGGGGATGGAGTAATGTATAGACAAGGCAAACTGCATTTATAAATTCATAGACTGCCCCATACATAGGAGGGTTGTAATAGAAATCCGACACTCCGCCAAGAGAAGTAAAGGGAAGTTTCCCTATCAATTCAAGGGCCAATCTTATATTTTTCTCGCGGTTACCAAGATTACTACCAAGCCCCAGAAATACTCTACTCATTTAATCCAATAAATGGCCCATTTTTTTCTTCTTAGTCTCCAGATAGAATTCGTTTTCCTGTTTTTTACCGACGACTATCGGAACCCGTTCAACTATCTCCAGGTCATATCCTTGCAATCCTACTATCTTTCTGGGATTATTCGTCATAAGGCGCAGTTTTCTTATCCCAAGCTCTTTTAATATCTGGGCGCCAATACCATATTCGCGCAAATCAGCCGGAAATCCCAGGGCTATATTTGCATCTACTGTATCCATACCCTTATCCTGAAGGTGATAGGCCTTGATCTTATTGGCAAGCCCTATTCCTCGTCCTTCTTGTGACATATACAGAATAACCCCTTTCCCCTCTCTATCTATACGCTGCATTGCGGCATGGAGTTGTTCTCCACAGTCACACCTGCGAGAGTGGAATATATCGCCAGTCATACATTGAGAATGAACTCTTACCAGGACTGGCTCATCCTCTGACCAGTTGCCCTTCCATATGGCCAGGTGTTCTTGACCATCTATAAGGCTGCGAAATATGGCCACATTAAACTCTCCAAAATCAGTGGGCATCTTGGCATCGGCGATCCTTTCTATAAGCCGTTCAGTCCTGCGTCTATACTCTATAATGTCTGCCACCGAACACATAGATAGTTTATGCCTGCGGGCAAATACCTCAAGATCGGGCAGGCGTGCCATAGAACCATCCTCATTCATAATCTCACATATGACCGCCACAGGCTCAAGCCCTGCAAGCCTCATTAGGTCTATTGCCGCCTCAGTATGACCCGCACGCACCAAGACCCCTCCATTTACTGCCCTGAGGGGAAATACATGCCCAGGCCGCACTAAGTCTTCTGGGCGTGAATCAGGCGAACACAATACCTCTATGGTTCTGGATCTATCGTGTGCAGATATCCCCGTTGTTATGCCAACTGCCGCATCAACCGACATCGCCCAGGCCGTGGCAAACTGATCGCGAGTGGAATCAGGGGAAGAAAGAATAGGGATATCTAGGGCCTTGAGTCTCTCTTCGGTCATAGGAACACATATAAGCCCTCTGCCTTCTTTGGCCATAAAGTTTATTTTCTCAGGTGTCGCATAAACGCCAGCAACTATCAGATCACCTTCGTTTTCCCTGTCTTCGTCATCTACAACGATTACAACCTTGCCTTGTTTTATATCGGATAAAACCTTCTCAATGCTATCCATATATTGCTCCCTATAGTCGTGTTTTCTTCTCTTGGCCCTTTATTAACCTATTTATATTTCCCCTATGTCTATACAGAATTAGAATACTTATTATAACACCCATTATCTTTATAGCTAGGGGCTTTATAAAAAAGATAGAACCAACCAACACCAGTAATGACATAATGATAGAGGCTATAGAAACAAAGCCGGTCAGCCGATAGGCAAGAAGCCAAGAAAAAAGGCCTGCCAGTAGTATGTAAAATAGAGTATGGTAAAAAAAAGATACCCCCAGAAAAACACCTATCGCCGTTGCAACCCCCTTGCCTCCCCTGAACCCAATGTATAGAGGGAAGATATGGCCAATTATCGCAAATAAAGCAGCTGAAATGATGGCCATACTATTATCTGGGAAAACTATCCCTGCAATAAAAACAGAGATAAGTCCCTTAAGGAGGTCTAAGAATAGTACAAATCTGCCCCACAGTTGGCTATTTAAGACTCTCGCTACATTCGTAGCACCTATATTGCCACTACCTAGCTCTCTAATATCTTTGCCCAATTTTAACTTTACTAGGATGTATCCAAACGGGATAGAACCCAATAGATATGGTACAACTCCAACGAAGAACATTGCTGTGATGCTGTTATCTAAAACGAGCATATAATCTCTCCTCCTCGTTTAAGTCTTTTTGGCCGAAATTATCTTTTAAAGTTTATTTCCTAGCCTCTCACCTATTCCAATGAGATCCTTCAAATAAGCCTTATTATCGGAAAATCACGAACTTCCAAGGAAAAGACGGCCTCTGGGCCAAGGTCTGGATAACAAACAAGACGGCTTGAAACGACCTTTGTAGCCAGATAGGCACCCGCTCCACCAGGCGCTATAAAGTACCTGGCCTCGTATCGTCTCATTGTCTCCACAATCTTTTGGTCTCGTTCTCCTTTGCCAATACAAAATCTCAGACCGTATTTCAGCAATATCTCCATAAACCTATCCATCCTGGAAGATGTAGTCGGCCCACAAGACCCAATCGGTCTGCCTTCCCTGGCAGGTGTTGGCCCGCAATAGTATATCACGGCTGAAGACAAATCTATCGGAGATTTCCCTTGCTTAAGGCCTTCTATCAGTCTAACATGGGCCTGGTCGCGCGCTGTAAATATATGGCCGCTTATATACACCAGATCCCCAAGCCCTGTAGCCTTCAGTGCATCTAGACCATTGGGTTCATCTATGTCTATTCTTCTATCTCTTGCCATATCTTTGCTCCTAGACTGGATAATTTTTCCTCTAAGGCCTCATATCCCCTCTCCAGGTGGTATATTCTGGATATATCTGTCCGTCCTTCAGCGGCCAGCCCTGCCAGGACCAGGGCCGCGGATGCCCTCAAATCAGATGCCATTACCGGTGCCCCTTTCAACTCCTTTACGCCCTGCACTACTGCATAAGGCCCTTCCCTCTTTATATTTGCTCCCATCCTGTTGAGCTCTGGTACATGCATAAACCTATCAGGATATATCCGTTCAGTTATAACGCTGGTTCCGCGGGATATGGTCATCATCGCCATAAATTGGGCCTGCAGGTCGGTTGGGAATCCAGGATATGGCAAGGTCGCTATGTTCTGGGCAACCAAACCTCGCCTCTGGCAAATCCTTATAATATTATCATCTTTGTAGACCTTAATCCCTACACCACTACGTCTTAATACATCCAGTACCGCGCCAAGATGATCAGGGACTGCATTCTTTACAACGACATCTCCTCTGGTCATAGCCGCCCCTATGATAAATGTCCCTGCCTCAATCCTGTCAGGTATTATTCTATGTTCACATCCATGTAGTGTCTTTACGCCATTTATCCTTATCCAAGGGGTCCCTGCGCCTTCTATATCAGCCCCCATCTTTTTCAAGAATTTAGCCAGGTCATATATCTCAGGTTCACAGGCCGCATTTTCTATAATGGTTTCCCCCCTCGCCAATACTGCAGCCATCATGACATTTGCTGTAGCCAGAACAGAGGATCCAAACATACCCCCCAGATAGATAGAGCTGCCCCTCAATCTGTTTGCCTCAGCAATCACATATCCAGCCTCTATCTCGATGCCTGCACCCAGGGCTGCTAGACCCTTTAGATGCAGATCCACTGGTCTGACTCCGATAACACAACCTCCAGGTAGAGAGACCCGTGCCTTTCTGCGTCTGCCAAGCAGTGCACCGAGTACGCAAAAGGAGCCGCGCATGGTCCTTACTATCTCATAAGGGGCCTCGTATTTAGAGGTATCAATTGGCCTTATTTTCAATACAGGATAATCTTCTTTCACATCACAGCCCAATACCCTGAGAAGCTGGACCATAGTCTCAACGTCTCTTAGTTTCGGAACATTGTGTAGAATGGTTTCTCCATCAGTAAGTAAGCTTGCGGCAAGGATGGGCAGAACTGCATTTTTTGCTCCGCTTACCTTTATCTCTCCTCGCAGGCTAACCGGGCCCTCTACTATTAGCTTTCTGATACCCATTGCATTAACTACCTTCTTGCCTTAATCAAAAACAGGGCCTCCTCTCCAAACAGGTTTGGCAGAAGAGATATCTTCTTATGACCGGAGAAAAATTCCGCCCTCAATACCTCTATATTATGGGAACGGACAAAATTATAGAAATCCTTTATCGTGAGATAATGAATATTAGGGGTGTTGTACCATTCGTATGGCAATGCAGGATTCTTGGGGGCAGTGCCTGAAAACATCAATTGCAGTCTTATTTTCCAGTGCGCAAAGTTTGGGAAACTCACAATTGCCTGTTTGCCTATCCTTACTATCTCCATTAACACCTTAGCCGGATTTTTTATCTCCTGTAATGTGCGGGAGAGAACTACATAATCAAATGAATTATCAGGATAAACTGACAACAATTGTTCCATATCACCGTGATGTACCTGTATACCTTTGCCAACGCAGGATATTATCTTTTCCTCATGCAGTTCTATACCGTATCCCCGCACATCCTTTGACAACTTAAGGGCATGGAGCAGATCTCCCTCTCCACAACCGACATCTAGGATACGAGCTCCATTGGGTATTATCTCCTCAATTAACTGATAATCCTTCCTTCTCAAGGGCATTGTATTTCCCCCTAAACTTAGGCATTGGCATATAGGTGATCCAGAAATCCTCTCATCAATTTATCCTGGGATTCATTATATAATAGAAATGAATCATGTCCATAATCAGAGGAGATGCAACAATAACTTACATCTTTATTATAACTTTCCAGGAACTTCGCAATCTCCTCTACCTGGGATGGTGGATAAAGCCAGTCCGAGGAAAAACTCAATACGAGGAAATCCACATCTATTGCCTTTAATCTATCCGGATCCTGAATCTCAGTATATATCTCAAAATAATCGATTGCCTTGGTCAGATAAAGATATGAATTGGCATCGAACCTGCGAACGAAGGAATCTCCTTGATAATCAAGATAACTCTCTATCTCGAAATCTATCGAAAAATCATAGCCATAGGCCTCTTTCTCCCTTAATCTCCTGGCAAATTTGATATTCATCGCCTCATCGCTTAAATATGTAATATGGCCTATCATTCTAGCAACTGCAAGTCCTTGAAATGGTAGGGCCTTACCATAGTAGTTACCGTTATTCCAGTTAGGGTCCCTCATAATTGCCTGCCGCCCTACGGCATTAAAGGCGATCTGCTGGGCAGTATGTTGCATGGTAGTGGCTATTGGAATTGCCCCTTTGGTCTTTTCACTGTGATGAAATGCCCAGGAAAGGACCTGCATGCCCCCCATAGAACCGCCAATAACACACAACCATTTTTTTATCCCCAGATGTTCCATCAATCTGACTTGGGCATTTACCATATCGTTTATTGTAACAACAGGAAACTCTAGGCCAAATTCCCTGCCTGTATCTGGATTTATCATACTCGGACCGCTTGATCCATAACATCCACCTATCACATTAGAACATACCACGAAATACTTATTCGTATCTATTGCCTTGCCTGGTCCAATATACATATCCCACCATCCAGGCTTTTTGGCCCCCTCGTGCCAGAAGGCAGCATTGGCACTACCTGATAGGGCATGGCATATTAACACCGCATTGGTTCCCGCGCTGTTTAACCGTCCATAGGTTTCATAGGCAATCTCAAGTGGCTTTATAATCTTACCGCTTTCCAGTACAAGGCCATCATCGAATATTTCCTTCTCTGTATGAACTATTTCTCTATTTTCCATATCCTGAAAACTCAAATTTAAAGACTTAAGACTGGCAAACACTGACACTTATCGCCTTTGAGACTTCCTCCTTTATTTTCAATATTTAGTTTTTTAGCTTTATTTTATCCTCAAACTTCCTGGCAGACAATCAATTAATGAAGCAATCAAGACTGCATAGCAGTTGATCTGATATAAAGCATTGCCCTGGCAAGGTCAATGTCTGACTGTGTGTCTATGTTTATGCTTTCAAAGCTATCCATTGGTATACCTATAAATGGAAAACCAAATACAGGAAAAGGGTCTCTAGCTGTATCATAGTAGAACCTATGGGTAATATACATTGACCCATTGAAGTGATAGGCAGGTGGAAGTTCCTGCCTACGCATGGGACGAGGACCATCTAAATCCATGTAATAATTCAGGAATCCCCTCTCATCCGGATAAAGGCACCAATAAGGATGGGCATCGCCGGCATAAGAAACCCCGCCTACAGAGACAACACCCTGGTTGGAGATTATAGTAGATATCGCCTTGTCTATTAGATTAGCATTCCTAAATGGCGAAGTTGGCTGAAGGTACAAGACATAATCGTATCGTTTCCCACGGATGTCTTCCATCTCAAAAAGGGCATGCAGGAGTACGGCCAGAGACGAGGTATTATCCTGAGCCAGCTCTTTTGGCCGTATAAATGGTACATAGGCCCCATAATCACCCGCCACTCTGGCGATTTCTTCATCCTCTGTAGTAAAGCACATATCTAAATCATAAGAAGAGTTTTGCACCGCCTCTATTGTCCAGGCAATCAAGGGTTTCCCGCCAAGATCTATAAGATTCTTACCTGGGAGGCCCTTTGAGCCAGCACGAGCAGGAATAATCGCCAGGATATTATACTCTACCATAATACCTATACGCCCCCTTTTATGCGAAGTAAAACAAAAAGCGGGCGACGGGATTCGAACCCGCGACGTCGAGCTTGGGAAGCTCGCATTCTGCCAACTGAATTACGCCCGCATTTAACCAGCTATATTTGATTATATAACTAGATACAGAGACGTCAAGGAAATCATGTGCCTATCTTATCCCTTCCGGCGGATATCAATTATTCGAAAGCTATAATTCTCGGTCATTTTAATACTACCGTCGACGTTATCATATATAACTATCTTTGTAGGCAACATAAGTTCAGGGTCTATATCTACCTTTATTCTATAGCAATAGAAATTATTATATCTATCCTTTGGGAATCTTATATCCAAGGTAATTTTATCTTCTGTCTCAGAAAATTCTTCTATATCTAACTTCAATCCCAGCTCTTTTACAAGCCCCAATTGATTCGAAAACATGGCAGTAATATAGTCAAAACCCATATCATATATAGGGTGAAGGCTGTTTTTCATGGCAAGCTTACTTAGTGGGTGGAGTTTTATCTTGAAAAATCTACGCCATCCAGGCCCAGTTGCAATCAATCTACCATCATCTTTCGAGGCAGGCCACCAGGCCTGCTGTCCCTTATGACTACTGTCCAACCACTTTAGATGAACTCGCTTGGGCATAGAGTGTATCTCTGCATATATCAGCTCTGGATCGCTATAGACACCACCCTTTAATGTCACCTTCTCCATTACAAAGGAATAATATATTAGGCTATCGACTCTTTTTATCATGTCATTCACGATATCATCTAGTCTGTCTTGATAATTTAGAGGCTCTTCTACGCATATAGGTGGGCTTGAGACCTCTGCAGAGTGATTCTCAGGCCCCAGGAGGTCTTTTAGCCAGGCCATAATACCAAGCCATATAGAGAACGAAAGAAAGATTGTCAGCTCAAATCCTGAACACTTCTTCCTCATCGAAAAAACTCCTCTCTTATACGCTCTCCAGCCAGGCTATCCAGGCCATATCCTTCCTGCCACCAGCCCTTTTCCAACCCAAGAGAAATCGCCCAGTTCTGGACCCTTTTATACTCCTCTACAGTTATCCTCCTGTTTATTTCCTCAAATTGTCTAGATCGAAATACGGGCATATACTGGCTCATAAGGGATATAAATACCTCCTTTCCTAAGTTTTCTCTTATCCATGATAGGGTGGAGAAGGATCCTGATGCATCTTCGGGCAGGACTAGATGACGAATGATAAGTCCTCTAAGGATAACGCCAGTCTTGCTGTCAAAGATATAATCACTCACCTGACGATGCATTTCAAGCACTGCCGCCCTGCTGGTCTTGGGGTAATCGGTAACAGAGGAAAGTCTAGATGACCAATAACGGGAAGAATACTTTATATCTGGAAGATAGATATCGAAAATTCCTTCCAGAAGTCTTAATACCTCGACTCGTGCATATCCAGAGCTGTTATACACTATCGGTATACTTAATCCATTAGAAACGGCTATATCAAGGGCAGAGATAATATGGGGAATATAGTGTTCAGGGGTCACTAAGTTGATATTATGAGCACCCATTTTTTGTAGTTCTAGCATCATTTTGGCCAGATCACTAATACTATAATCTTCCCCTTCACCACACTGAGAGAAATTGTAATTTTGGCAAAAGACACACTTGAGGGGACAATTAGAAAAAAATATTGTTCCTGAACCTCTAGTACCACTTATAGGAGGCTCTTCCCCCCTATGAAGCATATACCCTGCTATCTTTAATTTATCATCTGAACCACACAGACCTTTCTCCCCTACACTCCTGTTTGCCCCACACTCTCTAGGGCACAGTCTGCATGGAGAAAAAAGCTGCCACAACTGCTTCGTTATTGACTTCAGCTCACCTATTTTATAAAGGTGAATATAGGATGGCGAGTATTTATTGGCCACTGTTTCCTTCTTCCTACTTGAGTATCTTATTTTTCAAGTAAATCTATGTATCTGGATATCATCTTATCCAGAGAAAATATCGACTCAACTCGCTCTCTAGCAAGGCGCCCTATCTCTATCCTGGTATTGACATCACTATAGAGACTCAATAATGCACCTGCCAGGTCCTGAGGATTATTGGGATCCACATAGACCCCTGCCCTGCCTAGCACCTCTCTGTTAGGCATTATATCACTGGCTATAATTGGCTTGCCTGAGGCCATATACTCCAGAAGTGTATTTGACATCCCCTCACTCAAAGATACCTGCAGGCATATATCGCTATCTTTAAGTATATCCTCGACAGATTCAACCTTGCCTTTAAACTCTATCACTGCCTCTAGTCCAAACATACGCACTAATTTCATTAATTGATCTCCATAACCCCTGTCTGAGCCTACAAATAAGACCCTTAGATGGTGGATTTTGTCTTTCAGTATATCCACTGCCCGTATCACCAGATCATGATTTTTTATAGGCGAAAGATTGGCCACGTAGACGACTGTGAATGTACCTTCTTTTTCCTTGCATCCCAGTCCAGGAGTAAATCTATCCAATTCTACTCCATTTGGAATAACACATAAATTAGAAGTTTTTAAGGCCTGTCTCTTCTTGATATTTTCAGCGACTGACTTTGAGACTGCGCAGACATAATCCATTCTTGGATTTATGAGCCATCTATATACAAGTCTGTGATACGGCCGCATCCAGAATCCGTCGTCACGACGCATAGAAATTATCTTTCCATTAAATGAGCCGCGGATAAACATAGCAAGCCATAGGTCAGATCCAAAATGATAGGAAAAAATAGCCCAATAACGCCTCTCTTTGATTCGTTTTCGCCACAAACAGGCTAACTTCTTTCCCGCTGAAGAGTAGACCCTTTTAATATTTTCCACGAACACCTCTATGCCCTTGCTCTCAAAGAGAAATCGGTCTTTGCACTCGGATTGTAGCACAAGAATATCTACCTGCCATCCCCTTTCAATCAGGCCTGATGATAACAGGTATATCTGCTTCTCTGCTCCACCCCGTATATTTTCAAGAAAATCCGTAACGATTAAAAGACGCTTCATAACTCCCACCCTGAATTATGTCCCTGTCTTTAATTGTCCTTAATTAATACTTCTTCATACCGCTATTCTGCGTTTTGTGTCTTTAATTCATAATACATCCTGCTCACGATGCCGGCTGTCACTGCGAAATACATATTTATAGGTAGGTAAGCAAGCCTGGTACCAAACATATTGCCTAACAGCAGTGCAAAGGCACTACCAATTACCCCAAGGGCAAGTGTCTTTGAAAGTGAATCTCTAGCCTTATGATAGACCTGATAAGCGGCAAATATAACTCTCCATATCAGATATAAAAGGGCCAACAAGGCCGGAATACCCATCTCAAGTGCAATATCGTAATACATATTATGCGTATCCCTGGGAAGCATAAATCCTGAGGCATTATAACCATATCCTATTATCGGTGACATAGCTATCTTCTGGCGGGCTATCCTCCATACCTGTTTTCGTCCCATTACACTAGCATCCTCGTGTTGTATAGAAGAAAATCTCTCTCTTACTGAGACAGGCCATAGTGGATAGGAAAATATAGTAATTAATACCAGAACAGCGAATAACCTGCGGTCCTTTATAAAAGACATCACCCCTGCTCCAAAGAAAAAACTAAGATATGCCCCCCTTGAATATGTAAAAAATAGGGCCCTGACTGCTATAATGATAAAGAGAACAAGCCCCCACCTTAGCCATCCAATCTGTGTATGCAATATTACAGAAAATACGAACGGCAGGCCCTGGGCAAAATAGGTACCGAGCTCATTTGCACCTCCGCCTCCTTCAAAGGTCCCCTTTATCCTCATCTTATCCGAGTAATGCCAGGATGATACTGCTGAGTGTTGGACAAATGTTACCCTGGTTTCATAGGCCAGTGCTAATACCATAATAACAAACATTGCCTTTATAAAAATGGGCTTCTTAAAGATATTCATAGAGGCCAACATCACAATATAGAACATAATGTAACGCTTAAAACTATTTAATTCATCTCCCAATAGGTCATACCCAAAGTAACTAGAACCGCGCACATAAGCCAATATGGCAAAAAATAACATTACCAATATGGGTAGGTTTATGGGGGATTGCCTTATAATATCCTCTCTTCTAAGGGCAGATCCCAAAAACCAGCCTAGGATTATTAGTGCAAAGAATATATTGGTCAGATTTACCCCTGAACCAAAGTTAAATGTCGTAGTCATAAACGGCTCGTGAATAATTAAAGCCGTCCATACGAGCATCGGTATCTCAGGTGCAAATATAGAAGAGAAAAACAAGGCACTGCCCAGAAATACCGCAAGGGTTATCTTTAGGCCAAAAGAAAACATTAAAAACAACAGGACAAAGGAAAGGATTATCTCAATAATTAAAAGCCATCGCCAATCAACAAATATATATTCTCTTTCATCAATAAACATAATTTATTCTTTATATGCTTGGTTTTTAGTTTTATGCATTATATCATAACAGAAACTGATTGTAATTAGCCTCATCTTAATTCCTTAATGAACAAGCAATTGTTGGAGGAACCATTTAGTCAGATAAAATTTGAGATCTTCAGAAGACAAATTATCCTTGGAAATGTTGTTTATTCCAAGGAATACTCCCTTCTCTCCGCAGGGGTATATCAGTCTATTTATGTCGTTTGGAGTTTGAAGGTTTATTGCCATGCCGTGGTAAGAACACCACTTCTTTATCCCAATGCCAAAAGATACTACTTTGCCCTTATCATACCATAACCCCCTATTTCGTGAAACCAGGCTAATACCCGACAAATCCCTTATCGCAGAGATTGCCGATGTCTCTAACATATCCATAAAACGCTTTATTCCCATGCCATAGTATTTTAAAGACAATATCAGATATACCACCAACTGATCTGGATAATGAGCAGTAATACTGCCCCCCCTATCGACCTCTATTACCTCTATACCACAGTTGGAAATAACATCAGCTGACACCTTGAATAGCTCAGTCCCTGGATTGCGTCCTACCGTTATAACCGGCAAATGTGAACAAAAGATAAGATACCCCTGTTCAGGGTCATCAATTACCTTTTTCAACAATGACTTCTGCTTGTCCCAGGCCGTTCGATAGTTGACAAGCCCCCAATCTAATAATTCAATTTTCATAGTGGACAAAAATCAATGCCTAGGTATCTTTTTATCTCCTCAAACACACGCTCAGGGATTGGCTCCTTCTGTATGAGATGGTATTCGTCAACTAGTCTATCCCGTGGAACCAAATTAATATATCCTTTATCGCGAGCCTCTTTTATCAGCTCAAGGCACCTATCAGAAAACCTAAATCCAAATCTTACTACATAGCGTATCCCGCGCAATATCCTGATAGGATCGTCACAAAAACTTCTAGGATGAAGAACATCCAGCACCCCTCTAGAAAGATCATTTTTGCCGCCATGTATATCAATTAATTGACCGAACACATTTTCAGTAGCCTTGAGCAATATAGCCATTGCATTTATAGTAAAGTCCCTCCTAAACAGATCATCCTCCAGCCTTGCAGGGGTTATCAAAGGCCGGCTAGCGCAGCTGGGATAGGTCTCTGTCCTGGCTGTTGCGAAATCCACCCTACCAATATCTGTCCAGACTGAACAGGTACGGAAATATTTATATACTCGCTTTTTGGAAGACGGAAACCAGTGTCTGACAAAATCTATTGCGTCAGCCTCTAAAACGATGTCGATATCGAAAGAGTCCCTCCCCAAGAGCATATCACGTACACTACCGCCCACCAGGGCAATACGTATACCTTCCTGCTTGGCATAATTCGCAAGCCTGCCCAGAAATACCTTAATCTTCCTCTCCATAATGGGCATTTTCCCAAGAGATTCGAAAGGCTGCATCTATCAGACGTTGGGCAGCTTCGTAGTCCAATTTCATAGACCTGCTGTAAAGATATGACCCTTTAGCGTGTATTTTAAAGGCTTTATGACACAGGTCGCATATATCCTGGGCAACCTGTCTGGACGGTGCAAATCGCTTCTCAGGAGGAGAAGACTTATCCCTCATGCAAGCAACAAAGACCTCTGCATCCTTATTTACCATCTCTAGAAACTCATTGGCCAGGTTATCTGCTTCTTTCAATATATCCACTAACTGCCTGCGTACATCCTCGTCCCCGGTTTTATTAAATGTAAATATAAGCGTCTTTTTAAGGAGGGCAAGCCCCATTGCGGCTACATAAGCCGCAACACTGCCTCCCCCGGGAGCAGGAGAATCTGAAGAAACATCCGCAAGAAAATCCCTCAATGACTTATCTATAAAGTCCATACCAATCCCCCTTAAATCTAGCTAATTTACATTCGGATAGGAGCCTAGCACTTTCAAATACCTGCACCTCTTTTCTAGATCTTCTATTGCCTGTTTCACAGGTTTGTCTTTTATATGCCCTTCCAGATCTACGAAAAAGTAATAATCCCATACCTTCTTCTTTGAAGGGCGCGACTCTATCTTCGTCAGGTTTATCTTATTGCGTTTGAAAGGTAATAACATATGATGTAGCGCACCGACCTCGTCTTTTACTGAAAAGACTAGGGATGTTTTATCCTTGCCAGTCCTTTCAGGTATCTCTTTCCCTATCACCAGAAATCTGGTGAAGTTATGCGAAAAATCCTCTATGGATTCTGCTATTACCTTTAGTCCATATGCCCTGGCCGCCAGATGGCTGGCAATGGCTGCAGAATGTTTTTCCTTCTTCACTAACCTGGCCGCATAGGCTGTACTTGGTACGGGCCTTAACTCAACACCAGGCATATTGGCTTCCAGCCACAACCTACACTGGCCAAATACAATTGGGTGGGAATAGATCCTCTTTATCTCCTGGTCATTTTGGGCCGCAAGCAAATTGTGTGAGATCTCCAATAAGATCTGGGAACATATCTTCAGATCTGTGTCTATCAATAGGTCTAAGGTATATGTTACTGCCCCTTCAATAGAATTCTCAACCGGTACAACCCCATAATCGGCCTTTCCCTTCTCTACACTAGAAAATACATCGCTGATATTTTGGCAATCGAGATAGTTCGCTGAGGAACCAAATCGCTTTTGGGCCGCCTCGTGCGTGAAAGAGGCCTGAGGGCCAAGATATGCTATAATAAGTGGTTTCTGCAAGGCCAGCGAGGCAGAAATGATTTCCCTATATATAGCCTCAAGACTCTTGTCAGGCAGATTACCATCAGAGTATTCCCTCAACTTGGCTATAAGCAGCTCTTCTCTAGCAGGGTCAAATACACTATGCTGATTCCTCTGCTTGAACAATCCTATCTTGCGACTTATCCTCGCCCTTTGATTCAGAAGCTTGACTATTCTCTGATCCAGACGTTCTATTTGAGACCTTAATCTCTCCAAGTCCAAGGTCAACCTCCTCTTCTGCAACTTCTCCTATTATATGGTCAAATTCTTCCAATCTAGGCAGGTCCTCCAGAGAGGCCAGACCAAAATAATCCAAAAATTGAGCAGTTGTAGTATACAAAAATGGCCTGCCTGGAACCTCCTTACGGCCTTCTATCTTGATAAAGCCCTTCTCAAAGAGATTCTTTAACACACCGTCACAAGAAACACCGCGAATATCTTCTATTTCTATTTTAGTAATCGGCTGCTTATATGCAATTATCGCCAGTGTCTCAAGCGCAGCCCTACTGAGACGCTCTTGCTTGTAAGCCGCATACAACTTACGGATCCAGGGAGAATATTCAGGCTGCACAAATATCCTGTATCCACCGGCGATATGGCGTATACGAAAACTTCTCTCAGATGCCTCATATTGATTGTTCAACACATCTATAGCCCTGACTACATCAGCGCCCTTTACATCAGCGCCAATAACAGAACATATCTCCTTTACAGAAAGCGGATGGTCAGCAACCATCAACAATGCCTCTACCAGGGAAACAAGTTCATGACCTACTTCTTCCTTCATGAGAATACTACCTGTTCATTCCTATAGATCTCGATATCCCCGAAGGCCCTGTCCTGCTTCAGTAGGACCTCACCCAACCTAGTTAGTTCTAGTACTGCCAAGAATAAGGCAACTAACTCTATCCTTGAGCGTGCCCGAGCAAATAATGCATTTACCCTTATTCGCTTATGATCAAGCAACATATGCAAGAGTTCATGCATCTTATCCTCTACGGTGTAATGCTCTACTATAATTTCATGCACAACATCCTCTGGCATGGACTTTAACGCCCGTGAAAACGCCGTAAGCAGCTCAAAGACATTGTTGTTAAGGATAATCTCGCCATCCTCAAATACCTCATCTATCTCAGGGATAGACCGCCTTGAAAACATATCTTGACGCAACCCCTCTTTCTCTCTCAGTAAACTCGCAGCCTCTTTGACCCTCTGGTATTCAAGGAGTTGTTCGACAAGCTGTTTCCTAGGGTCCTCTATATCCTCTCCATCCTCAATCTGAGGCCTTGGCAAGAGCATCCTCGACTTAATCTGCATTAAGGTAGCGGCCATAACTAGGTAATCCCCTGCAAGGTTTACATCAAGCCAGCGCATGGCCTCAATATAATCCAGGTATTGTTCTGTTATATATGCAATAGGTATATCGTAAATATTTATCTCTTCCTTTTTGATGAGATATAGTAAAAGATCCAAAGGCCCTTCAAATATATCTAGGTTTACTTCGTAGGACATTTCTCTTTTCTAATTCTATCCAATACCCCGTTAACAAATTTATAGGCATCATCATCCCCAAATCGCTTCGCTATTTCCACAGCCTCGTTTATCGAGACCTTTGGTGGAATATCGTCTAAAAAGATTAATTCAGCAGTCCCTAGGCGCAGGATATTCCTATCAACAACCCCCATTCTATCTATTGGCCAGTTAGAGGCAAACTCTGAAATAATCTTATCTATCTCCTGGCGCCTATCATCTACAAGTGAGACCAATCTTCTGGCAAAGTCAATTACATCCCTATCAGTATAGCCCTCAATCTCAGCTACAGAGTCTAATACATCTGCTGCCTTTTTGCCATTGATATCTGCAGTATAAAGCACCTGAACAGCGCACTGTCTAGCAATAGAGCGTTTCCTCATTTCTATTTCAACTTCTCTACAAGATTGACCATCTCCACCGCAGAACGTGCCGCAGATCGTCCTCTATTGCCTGCCTTGCTGCCGGCCCTATCTATTGCCTGGTCAACACTATCGGCAGTTATCACCCCATATATCACCGGCACCTCTGTAGCCAAAGACACCGAAGCTATGCCCTTTGCTGTTTCACTCGAAACAAAGTCAAAATGGGGCGTCTCCCCTCGTATTATAGCCGCCAGACAGATGACTGCATCTGCCTTTTTAGTCAATAATTTCGCAGTTAGAGGTATCTCAAACGCACCAGGAGTCCAGGTAATCGATATATTATCCTTAGAGACCCCCAGGCGCAAGAGTTCATCTACACATCCATCCAAAAGAGATTTCGTAATAAATTCATTGAACCTCGATACAACTATTGCAAATTTAGCACCTGTATTAACTAGAGAAACACGATATTCATTCATGGCATCCTCCTTTAGCTATGGCTAAATATTATCTAATTAGTATATATCCAAATAGACTATTGCTCAATGAAAATACGCAGCGGCGAGCACCGAAAAAAGCTATCCCAGAGTAATTATCTTCATATAATAAGCAATAATCCGTATTTTTTGAGGGATACTTTACTGTTCTAGTTCTATAATCTCTCCATGTACTTTACCTTTGTCGAGACTCAGTAGACCTACAGAATTAAACAAGCTATATATCCTATCAAACGAGGCGCCTGGATTAAAGAAATATACGCCATCTATTTGTTCATTCATTGGCTGATGTGTATGTCCAAATATAATACAATTAATGTCAGGGGGAAATTTCTGTCTTATCCTATCCGTGATACCTCCTGGTGGTCCCCATCCATGTATAAGGCCGACCTTTACTCCTTCTATCTCTTCAATAACCACCTCAGGCAAAGACAAAAGGGATTTATTCGTATCCATGTTGCCCCTTACAGCCGTGACCTTAGCAATAGAAGAAAGCTGCTCAAGCACACGTGGAGAGATTATATCGCCTGCATGGAATATCCTATCCACACCTTTAAATACATCGATTATCTTAGCCGGCAATTTCACCTTTTCACTTATAAAATGGGAATCGGAAATAACGCCTATCCTTACCATACTATCTCTCCTATATTATGGATTCGAAGGAGGTGATTTAATGTCCTGTATCCCCATATCCAGATATTTGTTTCCTTTGCGATTACCTTCACAGGGGCCAAGATCGATTCCTTCGAGATAATAATCTTTCGATGACAAGTACTTCGCTTGAGTGCATCTACAAAATCGAATACATCTGTTTCTGACCATTGAGGCCTGTACGAGAAAAGCCATACGATATTTTCAGGGGTTACTGCCTTATATATTTCAAGCCCTTTGTCCATTAGGGAAATATCCGAAAACCTGTAAAACCGTCTCTTCCTGCCATTGGGCATAACAATAAAACAGTCCTCAAATGCTCTAAAGAGTTGCAGTATCTTGTTCATCTCCCCCATGGAGTCTTCTTGGATGAAACTCGCAATCTCCTTTTTTATTATAGAAAAGGCCCTATCTCTATAGTGATCAATCGAAAGGTTTGGATATTCAACTCGCTGGGTATAAACATACTTAAGCCAAAATTTAAACAAGCTATCTTCAAAAAATAGATGGTTATGGTCCTTGTATACCAGCCCCAGGTCGCTTAAGACATCTGCCTTATGGTCTATTACCTGTCTTTGCCAGCGATAGGTATCTGCTAGTTTTTCAAGGCTCGATTCCCTAGTAGAGGCAAGCAAAAATGTCGAAACCTGAGGCCCCCTAGGACCGTCTGTTATGGAGGATACCAGACGCAGAAAGTGCTGATAAATAAGACCGTATTCTGAAAAGACCTGATCATATATTATAGTTATAATTTCATCCCAGAGTTTATCCTGAGAAGTAAGATTCCTATTCTTTATATCCCTGCAGATAATATCCATATAAAAAGGGCTTCCCCCTGTAAAGGAAAAGAGAAATTTGTGTAAACGCACGGGCATTTCAGGGACTAGCTCAGAAAGGTATCTCTTGCATGCCGAGGGAGAAACCGAATCCAGGAATATCTCTTCAAAATTGCCAAAGAGAAGGGAGAGATCTCCCCGTAGTATCTTGCGAGCACGTGATACTGAAGAACTTGAGAGCAGGAACATTACATCTTTTAGGTTCATTATATAATCAGATAAAGATTCGAAGACCCCTTCCCCAAATACACTAGGAAGATATTCAAAATTCTCTATAACAAAAAGGAGCCTGGCCCCTGTGTCTTTCAAAAAGGTCTGGAGGAGATCGAAAATAGTCTCTAGTGATGCAACATTGGATAACAGTTCTCTTATAAGAGGACAGGTGCGAGGCAAGCTATCCTTAGAGGCCTGAAGTAATCCTTCAATATCATCGAATTGTCTGCTGTCAAAGCGCAGATAGGAAGAAAGCAAAGAAGTGGTAAATGAACGCATAAGATAAACCGGATCAACAGATTTAGCATCTATCAATACAGAGGCCATATTTTCAGGCAGGTCTTTAATCACCTGGGAAATAAGAAAAGTCTTGCCGATAAACGGTCTTCCCAGAACCGCGATATTCTGCCTGTAGCCCTTGCTATGTCCTTCTATTCTTCTCTTTAATAATTCGTATTCCTCTTTATAAGCAAGGCGTATAGTTGAGGTCTTCATCTAAGATACTCCAAAGGATTTACTGGTTTTGCCCTTTTCCTTATCTCAAAATGCAGTCTTCCCTTGCCGTGGTTAAAGGCAAGGACCTTTTGCCCTTGCCTTACCACATCTCCAAGCGAACACAAAGGCCTTGCCTGTGCAGACAATACAGATAAAAAGTTGTCTCCATGATCTATTATCATAGTTGTGCCATAGCCTCTCATATTGGTCTCCAGGAATACCACTTTGCCTGTCTTGGGTGCACAGACATAATTCCTATGAGATACTATATTTATGCCCTTATTCACCCAGCCATCGCGAGTCTGGCCAAAAAACATAACCACCTTGCCCTTAACAGGCCACATAAATCGCTGCTCTGTTTTTCCAGAATATCTATCTGAAAAATGATACTTTTCATTTGGTAGACCTTCTTTGATGGGTAGGAATATCTTTTGGCCCACCTTTATATCTGACGGGTTCTTTATTTTATTTATTCGAGTCACTTCATCAATAGGCACACCATAGTTAGTGCATATCCTCCATAAGGTTTCACCCTTACAGACTATGTGATAAGGAAGCCCTACAGGAAGGGATGCGTTATTTGAGATAGCAGCTGGCATAGATGGGGCAGGAATTGATAGTCTATGTTTGCTAGGCCCACATCCATGCAAAAACAAAACCAATACTAGGTAACTCAGGATATATCTGAACACTTCTTTTCCTCTTGGTTATGCAAATGGACAATAAATATTCTATTGCCCCTGGGAAGAAACTACAAGATGTTTTTTTATCGCCAGAAATAGAGGGCCGAAGCCCAGATCAGATAACTTATTATAAGCAGATAGCTTACCGGACTCAGGGAAAACAATTTACGCCTCTGACGAAACATTGAAAAGATCACAAACAATGATGTCATGAGTACAATAGTTGCATAACTCACAAGATGGGTTAGATTGGAATTAAGTATGCTACCGTTTGCAAATATATCGGCGAAGAATACGATAATCACATTAAACATATTGCTCCCAAATACATTACCAACCGCCATATCGACACTACCCAAGCGCACGGAAGAGATAGATACGCTCAATTCAGGCAAGCTGGTAGCCATACCCAACAAGAGTCCTCCAACAAAGGTCCCGCCTAGAGGCAGGCCGGCTACTTTTATCCTGGCTATAGCATCGCAAACAAAGGATATCGCAATACCAGCCACCACGATTACCATAGAAAGAAAAACAATCCTGATAATCTGAGACGGCTTTGGAGATATTATACTGCCGGCGCTATTCTTCTCATCTCCCCACATCTGTCTGGCAATAATGATGTATGATATGAGTATCAACCAATCCACTAGTGGAATCCCAAATATATAGAATGTTACACTATGTGAAAACCCTATTAATCCAATGGATAGCAATGATATGAGAAAAATAGCTGAAAGACCCGTGACAAGGGTCTGTTGTGAGAGATTGAATCCCAGACTTTTATTATCTCGATAAAATACATCCGCCCAGATGAGCATACTCAGATTAAAGACATTTGAACCATATATATTTCCCAAGGCCAGGTCAAAGTTGCCTATAATCCCTGCCGTACTAGTCGATAAAAGTTCAGGAAGCGAAGTAATCAATCCAAGCAGAAATACACCCAAAAAACCCTTTCCAATACCGGTTGTCTCTGCCAGCTCATCAACTTCCTTGGTCAAGGAGACACCAGTAACCCATATCACCAAAGCCAATGCCAAAAATAGCAGAAACACCACGATTGTACTCATCTATCCACCCCAGGATATGCCAATCTCAGGGATATTGTTCCAGACCTCTTCGACACTCACGCCCATCTCCTCTGCTTTTTTCTCAAACATATACTGCAAGACCTCTAACTCCCCCTTATCAAACCAAATAAGTCCACAAAGTCCACATATGTCTACCTGAACAGGAAATTTCTTCGCAAAGACTCTCTTGTACATCATCGAGATGGTCTCTTGTTTTGCGCCAAATTTGCGGTCTCCACATACAGGACATACAAAGGATGGCTCCCTCTTTATAGGCGCTATTTCATATCTCTTTCCTGAGATCTCCACCATACTGAATAACTTATCCCCCCATTGTCTTATATCATCAGAAAACCCAACCTCTTTCCTTAACAATATCTTCTTCAGATGGTCCCTATCCAACAACACTCCAAAACAATTCGGACAGGCAAGTACCAAAACACCTTCATAATCGGCCCTGGATAAAAGGACATCCCTACACCTTGGACAGTAGACCTGCTTTTTTGCATTTCCAGAGACCTCATCACCGTCCTGAGCGCCTGCATCTTCCACACGGGCAGATACACCAAACAACCCCATCATAAGTTCTGGATTATCCTGGATCATAGAGTGGCCTTCTTCGCCTTCTCTCTTTATAAACGTATCTGGCGGAAGTCCCATGGTAGCAAGTTCTTTCACAGTAAAGGGACCCCTCCATGCACTGTCAAGAAAGACCATCCATCTATCAGCCCCAGAATCAACCTGGAAATCGGCCCCATCTTCCTTATCGCCCAGAAATATCAGGCCTGTCTTGGACCGTGCCTCTATTTTGGCCTTTTCCTCGGCGATGATCTGACGTTCAAGCTCATCGGGGGAGACCCCAGCGATATTACAGACAATAGATATCCTGTCAGTAATGGGTGGATGGGTATTGAATAGAGATTCGGCCAAAGAGGAACCTGAAGAGAGTCGTTCAGGTGTAAATGGATTAGAAATGAATAACGCCCCCACTGTCTTGTCAGTTATCAATTTCACACTCTTATGCCCGTTCTTTATCTTCAATAGCGCCCTTGCCAGGCTTATAGGGTCTCTTACTATCTTGATAGCCAGTGCATCGGCACGGTATTCTCTCTGTCTGGATATAAGGGTAATCAGCATATAATTTAGATATGACCACAGGAGGGATATAATAAAAACAACCAGGCCAATTAAGGCCAGGACATTTATACCCGAAGAGCGACTAGCCCTTATGTTTACCCTGCTATCTCTATCCCTCGCCGACCTATAGCTATAGACTCCTGCCAACCCCAGCTTCAACATACCCAGACCCACTTCCTTCATGGCCGCATATACGGACATAATGGCACTGAACATCGTGGTGGTAACCACATCGCCTGACATAACATGGCCCATCTCATGACCTACCACTGCCTCCAATTCATGGCGGGTAAGTTTAGCCAGAGCACCCTCTGTAACACCGATGACGATCTTGCCTGAGAAGTCCTGACAGGTAAAGGCGTTTATATCTGTATCGGGCAGAATCCTAGGTTCTATATTCTTGATACCAGAGGCAATCTTGACCTCATCTATTATGTTCACAAACTGCTTGTGATAGCGGTCATCTGGCTCTGGCGGATAGCCCTTGAACATAGATACAATATGGCGCAAGGAAAAACCAGACAGAAGCCAGGAGACAAGACTCAGCACAACTGCAGCCAGCAGAACCTGCAGGCCAAGCCTCGTATGAAACAACTGATGGTTGACCCAGCGTATGACTGACGGGAAAGATGCGCCGGACATAAAACCAATCCGCGCTACAAATAGCACGGCATAGGTGGTAACGAAAAAGCCAACCGTATAAGAAAGCATTAATAAAAGAAGAAGGAGAAAGACATAGCGATCCTTTTTGCGTTTTATCTCTAGGAAATTAAACCGCATAATCTACACAGCATTGGTTTTATATCAACAAAGGCCAATCTAAAACTCGATCTTGACTTCTTTTCTCTCCTCCTCATCCGCCTCAAATAAAGGCATCTTTTGAAAATTAAACATCCCGGCAATTATATTCATAGGGAACATCTCTATTTTGGTATTGTAAAGGGTCGTCTCGTCATTATAGAACTGGCGAGCAAACGCAATCTTGTTTTCTGTAGATACTAGCTCTTCATGGAGCCTCATCATCTGGGCATCGGCCTTGAGGTTGGGATAACGCTCGGCCACTGCAAACAACGACCGCAGGGTCTGACTCAGAAAATTCTCTGCTTTTACCCGTTCCTCTAAGTTATCCGCACTGACATTGATTGCCTGGGTCCTGGCCTTTATAACTGCCTCTAGCGTCTCTCTTTCGTGCTGCATATACTTCTTTGCCACCTCGACCAGATTCGGTATCAGGTCATGCCTTCGCTTGAGCTGTACATCTATTTGGGCCCAGGCGTTCTTGACGCGATTCCTTAACTGGACCAGACTGTTATAGGCGCCAGCTACGAGGACTACCAGGGCTACTATGGTCAGTAAAAATAACAAAAATACACCCATCAAAATAGCCATAACCACCTCCTTTTAATTTCCCCCTCTCTCTCCTCCAATAAGATTCACCGTATAGGTCGTATAAGCGAGATTAACGTCCGCCACACCATCCACCCATTCCAGAAATTCCTCGCTTATCTTACTACTCGTTCCCCTGCGTTGTTTTGTCTCTATCATGTAGCGCAGCGTTAACTTTACTCCACTGTCCACGACCGAGACATAGACTATGGGAGTAAATTTATTAAAATGTATCATATAATTATTTGCCATCCGTCGTACCTTCTCTGCCACAATAGATTCTCTATCCTGGGCCCACTTATTGCCTATCTCAAGCAAGGCCTTTTTTGCCTTTTTCCAGTTGGAATCAAATGTTACGATAAAACTCAATTCATTCCATATAAACTCAAAACCACGCGTATAATTGAAACAGGGATGCTTAAACACAAAGCTATTCGGTATATGCACTATCCTGCCAGTGCTCTGCTCGGCCTCTACCCAGTTCCCAACCTCGAGAAGCGTAGTCTGAAAGGTCCTTATATCAATGACATCACCCTTGACCCCGTTTATCTCTATCCTATCGCCAAGGTCATATGGCTTCTTTATCAGTATAAACAACCACCCCGCAATACATAACACCGCCTCCTGAAGGGCCATGGCAATTCCAGCACTGGCAATACCAAGGACAAGTGACAGATTCAGGTGTGAGATAACACGTCTGCCTGCGACCACAAAAAACAGAAAGATAAATACATAGACAATGACCTTGCGCAGAATATGACGCTTTTTAAGATCCCTTACTGTATTATTTACTACCAAAACAAGGAGATGTGCAATAAGCCACAGGAATGCCCCTAACAACAATAGGTAAATAGCCGTGCGCAAACATACCCCCCTTTTATTAATTTATTAATATTAATTTTATAAAATTGCCTAACTTATGTCCAGACAAATATTTATTATCTATGTCTATGTAAAGTAGGAAGTTTTCCCAAAAATCAGTTTTATTTATCTAGCTGGATGGGAAATAGATTGTAGTCATAGGGAGCAGTTACTGCCATTGGTTTTCCAGAAAACGGATGTTTGAATTCTATCTTGTAGGCATGAAGCCCCATCCTTTTAAAATCATCCTTTCTTCCATACTTTTTGTCCCCTACTATCGGATGGCCAATATGCCTCATATGGACCCTGATCTGATGTGTTCGTCCAGTATGTATCTCTACCTTTAATAAGCTAGTACCATCTTCTAGCCCCTCTAATACCTTATACTCTGTAATAGCCTCTCTAGCCGCACCTGAATACCCAACACGAAACAACTGCCTGCGAATAGGATGTCTCTCAATTGGCATATCTATTACATCCTCGTCAAACTCAAGGGGCCCCCATACCCTGGCCAAATATATCTTCTTCATCTTCCTCTTCTCAAACAGTCTAGAAAGGCGATAGTGAACATCATTACCCTTGGCAATCAATATCACCCCTGATGTCTCCTTATCTAGTCTATGGACTACCCCAGGTCTATCCTTTCCCCCTATATCAGAGAGGTTAGACCCCCCAAGATAACCAAGGACCGCATTGGCTAATGTGCCAGAATCAACCCCAGCTCCAGGGTGAACTACCATCCCTGCAGGCTTATTTATAGCAAGTATGTACTCATCCTCATAGAGGATATCCAGATCCACAGATTCAGGAGTAAGATTGGATTCTGGCCTCTGGCAAGCAGAGATAAAATCATCCGATAATAGCAAAATATCCCCATCTGAAAGCCGGTAAGATGGCCTTATAGATACAGGTGTCCCACCCTTTCTCTTTACCCTGACCATAGAAGTCCTGATAGCCGCCTTTATCTTTTCCCTTGAGAGTTCGGGAAAGAGCCGATGGAGGAATACATCTGTCCTTTCTCCAACACCATTTTCTGGAACAGCTATTCCCTCTTCCATAGCAATAAAATAATACCACAAGTAACCAATCCAAGGGACAACCACTGAGAAAACCTCAATCCCATATACGTTGGGACAAGATCATATCGCAGAAACTCAACCCCAAACCTGAACAGCCCATAAAGGAGCATATAGAAGCCAACTATCTTGCCCTTACCTATCCCATAACGTCTCCTGACCACAAGAAGAATGAGAAATATTATCAGCAATCCGACACTTGATATGAGCTGAGTAGGGATAAGCTTCTGTCCTAGAGCAGGCAGATATATCCCTAACCTATCCGAAGGCAGACCATAACAACATCCATTAAAGAAACAGCCAATTCGCCCAACAGAATGGGCCAGGGCGATACATGGACTTACAAGATCAAAGAAGCGTAACAATGACTGTCCCTTGACCTTCAAATACAGGCCCCCTGCAAGGAGCGCAGAAAACAGCCCTCCGTACCAGACCCTGCCGCTACCAAATATCCAGAGGAACTCTTTCATCCAGTTATCGACTTCATAGGGGTATTGCAACATATAGAGCCAATGCGAGCCGGCTATCCCTGCTAGTATGGACACAAACAAAAATCCTTCCAGGATATCCGGCGAAACCTCTTTATATCTTCTGGCAGACAAAAGGGCACAATACCATCCCAAGGCTATACCAATTGCCGCGAGGACTCCGTAAGAATAGATTGCTATCTCCCTGCCAAATATGTGAACCGAAAACAAAATAGGATGCATAGGAATCAAGTATGAAGTACTGCCTTTACCTCTTTTAAGACCCTATCAACGGTTATATCCTTGATACAGGCATAGTCCCTGCTGCACTCAGGCATCCTAAAATTTCTATAACATGGCCTGCAGTCTACCTCTGAAGTCACTATACGTATCTTAGCTGGATCTCCCAATGGTCTGTACACATCCTCTGGCACAGGCCCCATAATGGATATAACCTCTGTTCCAGCCGCCGCTGATAGATGGGCCGGACCACCATCATTTGTAATCGAAAGCACTGCCAACTTCAATACAGAGACCGTCTCTCTTATAGTAAGCCTCCCCCTGAAATCAAAGGCCCGTCTGGTACGCTGAAGCTCGATCGGCAATTGCATTGTTTCCTTATCGGATTCATCGCCCATCACAAAGACATAAATAGAAGAGTCCAACAATAAAATCTTCAAAATTAGCTCTAAAAACTTCTCACCCTGCCAGAGTTTTTTGTGTCTTTCCCTTCCCCAGCTAGCTCCACCACCTGGAAATACGCAGACTACCCGCGCATTCTCATTCAATCCAAGGTTGTAGAGCAACAGGTCGGCAAACTCCTGTTCCTTTTCTGAAAGATATATCCGCACATCGTAATCCGTATAAGAGACCTCATCCCCAGGGGCAATCAATCCATAGAGGTCAAAATAATAACTCGCCATATGGCGATTGAGATTCGTTATGGCCAATTTCTTAGACAAAAATGTTCCCCGTGACTTATAATCCAGTCCAACTCTCTCTCTTATCCCTGCCAGGAAAAGCAAAAACGATAAGTTCCTGTTGAGTGTCAGGTCTATGGCCAAATCAGCATGCACATTACAGAGTTGTCTGAAAAACTCCAGCTTTTTCCTCAATCCCTTTTTTATCTCATCTCTATCGTAAAGGATAATATCATCTATGTAGGGGTTGGCCTCCAGCACAGCCCTGGAACGGGAATTACATACATAAGCACAGTGTGAGATATTCTGTCTCTCTTTCAGGGCAGATAATAAAGGGATAGAGAATAAAACATCCCCTATCCCGTAGGGATTAAATATAAGCAGCCGCCTTCTTTTTTGCCTTTTCACAAACTACTTTTCCGCTTCGCTGCCGGCAGTCTCTTCTTCTTTTTGACTTTGTAGTTTTGCAGTTATTACCGCCTCGGCAATTGGGGTACCGTCATTGGAATAGGTATAACTGACCTCAATATCGTCGCCAGGATTTATTTCCTTCAACTTCATGCCTATATATTCGGTTTTATCGCTGGTAGATATAGTAATTACCTTGTCCTCATCATTCTCGAAATCATAGTAAGAAATATCTATCGTGCCATCTCCCAGGTTTACTGATTTAACTATACCCATTACCCATTCTCTTGCCGCAGTATCAGCCTTTGTAGTAGCTGATTGGGCAGAACTGTCCTCTTTAGATGTTTCTTCTGAAAAGCCATAATAAGGTGCCACAACCAGGACCAATCCACATACAAACACAGGAAACAATTTCCTTAACATCTTTACACCTCCCCCGTTTATAACTATCTCAATCTTTCTTTTCATTTTACAACAATATTCACCAATTTTTTAGGGACAATTATTATCCTATCTATAGTCTTGCCATCTATATAGCGATTAACTTCCTCTTTCGCCGCCTCCTCCAGCGCCTCTTTGTCCGCGTTAGCTGCAGCCTTGATGCGGCCCCTCACTTTTCCATTGACCTGTATTACATATTCAACCACATCTTCCTTCAGATAGGCCTCATCGTATTCAGGCCAGGGATGACTGTCAAGTGCCTCTTTCTCCCCCAGCCTTCGCCACATCTCCTCGCTTATATGTGGAACGAAAGGATAAAGAAGCAATATCATATTCCTTAATGCCGTACCAAACACATCTCTTCCAACTTCTCTGGTCCTATACTCGTAAAGTGTATTTACCAACTCCATTATACTGCTTACCGCTGTATTGAAGTGGAAGTCAACCTCCATATCCCTGGTCACCTTCTTTATTGTCGAATGGACCTTTTTTAGGACTGCTCGATTTGCATCGTCCTGCCCTTCTTCGGGCAGATTGTTGTATATGTCTATAAGATTCCAGACCCTATTTAGGAACCTCCATATCCCCTCCACCGCGCGGTCATTCCATTCAGCATCCTTATCAGGGGGACCTATAAAGAGTATATAGAGACGCATCGTGTCTGCACCATATTTATCTATCAGACTATCTGGACTGACGACATTGCCCTTTGACTTTGACATCTTTGCGCCGTCTTTTACTATCATCCCTTGGGTAAAGAGGCGGGCGAACGGCTCGTCAAACGACAACAGTCCCATATCATAGAGAACCTTTGTGAAAAACCGCGAGTACATAAGGTGGAGTATTGCGTGTTCCACTCCACCGATATACTGATCTACTGGCAGCCACTTGTTTACCAATGCACTATCAAACGCCTTATCCTCATCCCTGGGGGAAATATATCGAAGGAAATACCAACTGGAATCAACAAAGGTATCCATTGTATCGGTCTCTCTCTTGGCCTTAGCCCCGCAGGCTGGGCAGCTCGTATACAGGAATTCCTCAACGTATGTAAGGGGCGACTCACCAGTAGGACGGAACTCCTTTACATCTGGTAATATCACGGGTAGATCCTCCTCAGGTACAGGGACAATCCCGCACTTATCACAATATATAATCGGGATAGGCGCCCCCCAGTACCTCTGACGGGATATAAGCCAATCTCTTAATCTGTAATTCACCTTTCGCCTGCCCCAGCCGTTTTCCTCAATCCAATCAGCTATCCTTTGTTTTGCCTCCTCAGAGTCAAGGCCATTAAATTGTCCAGAGTTTATCATTATTCCCTCATCTTCCCAGGCACAATCATCAAGATTGGCCTGGTTATTGTGAATTACCTCGATTATCCTCAGGTTATGTCTTTTAGCAAATTCCCAGTCCCTCTGATCATGGGCAGGGACTGCCATAACCGCACCCGTACCATACTCGGTTACCACATAATTACCAATCCATAGAGGAACACGCTCTCCATTGACCGGGTTAATCACACAAAGACCGGTATCTATACCCTTCTTCTCGGCAACCGAACCGCGATCTATGTGGCGTTCTCTCAATACCTCGTTGTTGAATGCCCTTATATCATCGGCCCTTGGAGACAGCTCTAATATCTTATCTATGTACTGATAATCTGGTGCAATGACTACATAGGTTACACCAAATATTGTATCTATTCTGGTCGTAAAACACCTTATCTTTATATCCGAACCCTCCAAAGGAAACTCTATCTCTACGCCTTCACTTTTACCTATCCAATTCCTCTGCATAGTCTTGACCCGCTCAGGCCATTCCACGAGTCTGTCTATGTCCTTTAAAAGGCGCTCAGCATAATCAGTAATTTTGAAGAACCACTGCTCTAGTTCCCTTTGTTCAACCAAAGTAGAACAGCGCTCGCACTTGCCCTCGATAACTTGTTCGTTTGCCAGAACCGTATTACAGGACGGACACCAATTGACAGCTGCCTTTTTTTTATAGGCAAGCCCCTTTTTATAAAACTGGAGAAATAACCACTGCGTCCATTTGTAGTAATCAGGCAAACAGGTGGTAATCTCCCTTTCCCAATCGTAACCAATGCCCCAACTTTTCAGCTGCTCCTTTATCCTAGCGATATTCTTTAAAGTCCAGTCCCTCGGATGTATCCCTCGCTTAATCGCTGCATTCTCTGCTGGTAGGCCAAAGGCATCCCATCCCATCGGAGATAGGACCGAGTATCCGCGCATTCGTTTATACCGAGAGACCGCATCTCCTATCACATAATTACGGGCATGACCAACGTGCAATTCAGCAGAGGGATAAGGAAACATTACCAGTGAATAATACTTTTTCTCCTTCGCCACCGCTGCAACATCTACATTGAATATACGATTCTCTTCCCAGTATTTCTGCCACTTCTTTTCTATATCCTTGAAAGGATAGCCCATAATCCCTCCTGATATAATTATCACAGATAATACATTAACTCAATTCATCCTCTCCCATTCAAACCCGACTACATTCCTCTCCTTACTGCCTATCTTTATCCCTACCAGATAGATAGGCTTGTCCTGATTCTCATATTTCCTATAATACTGCCTCTCCTTTATCTGCTTTATCGCATCCTCTTTTGTGTC
>WGAY01000017.1 GCA_015494585.1 Candidatus Omnitrophota bacterium
CGCTGCATCATAGGATTGTCTTCATCTCCTCTCCAATAGGCACCAGCAACAGACAATAGTTTCACTGCCTTTACCCTGCCGGTTGACTCTACATGCGGACCTCGACAAAGGTCTATAAATTCCCCATTCTGATAAAAGGATATGGCCTCACCTTCTGGTATATCCTGAAGTAATTCAAGTTTAAAGTCCTCTCCTGCCTTCTTCAGAATCTCCTCGGCCTCTGTCCTCGTTACCTCTCTACGCTCGAATTTTAAGTCCTGCTTTATTATTTTTTTCATCTCCTTTTCTATCTTCTTTAGATCCTCAGGCGTAAAGGCCTCGTCTCGATAGAAATCATAATAAAAACCATCTTCTATTGCAGGACCAATCCCGAGCTTTACTTCGGGATAAAGCCTCTTTACGGCCTGGGCCATTATATGGGCAGCGCTATGCCTTAATGTACTCAAGTCCATATTCTATCTCCTATAAAACAAAAACAGGGCTATCCACAATAAAATAGCCCCTAGATCTTTCAATTATTATGGCGTCCCCACGGGGATTTGAACCCCGGTCAAGGGCTCGAAAGGCCCGTGTCCTAGACCTGGCTAGACGATGGGGACGAATTATATCCATAAGATTTTTGTTATTATACTTAAAAGCACAATAATAGCAAGGAAATTTTTAGCGGCGAAGCCATCTGCTATATTAAGTTTAATTAAACCTATATTGCACATTAGAGTTTCTGAAGAATGGACAATAAAGGGAAACATGTCAGTAAATAGAAATCTTTCATCCTTAGTCCTTAATACCTTTTATATCCATTTATATCAAATGGGGTGGGTGAGGGGACTTGAACCCCCGACCTCTTGAGCCACAATCAAGTGCTCTAACCGGGCTGAGCTACACCCACCATAGGATCTACTTCTTTTCGCCAACCACGCTATCTATCACTGATCCCACAACACCAACAAAGTCGTTTATTATATCATAAATTTCACCTTTGTCTTGTTTTTCATCATCACTATCAGAGACATTGGAGACGACCTTTTTCTGATCCATCAAGGCAGACAAAATATATCTTTTAAAATTAAATTTAGGAGAATCCAGCTTTGTAGTTACTCGAAAATTAAATTTCAGGTCCGGCTCCTTTAAAGAGTTCACAACTGGCATAAGGGAAGAGATAACAGGTACCTTAGTGGCCAGGCTATTGTAGGAGAACTTATGCAGGGCAATACTGTTCTCCATAACCAGTTTATTTGCCTTCGCGCGTGCCTTTATCCCTATGTCTATCAGTCCTTCCATATCTGGCAAATTAAAGAAATACTCCAGCAAGCCCAGGTCAAGTGAGTGAAGGTCCAAATCTATATCGGCATTTTTGTTATCCCAATCAAGCCAGCCCTTCACAGTCCCCTGCCCAACATATTGATGAGAATATATCTTAGAAGACAGATCTATATCATAGTAGTGAATATTTATAGATGGGCGATAAACCCTTCCTGAAAATTCTACCTTGGCCACTGTCCCTTCTTTGGTATACAGCTCAAGTAGGCCATCATTTGCTATAATATCCTGGACAGGCAGACCTATGACCACAGCTAAACCTTCTATCCCGGAAAATTGTTTAGCCGAACCTTTATTCGAATGCCTATCACCTAGTTGCCAGCGAAAACGGATATTATCCAATACAACTGACTCCACCCCAAATGGATATAGATGATAGATAAGCTCTGCTCTACCTACATCGACGATATCAGAATAAGATAATCCATAAGCTCGAATACGCCTGGGAGACAGATATAGTTTCTCTATCTTTAAGGGTTTGTGAAAAATAGTCTGAGCAACTTTACTAACCAAAGGACCGCCGGCTATATTTATAATCAAGAATAATCCCACAATCAAGACAACGCAAAGAATAAATATACGAAATATTGTAGTGAATATAAATCTTATAAACCTAACCAACCTTCCTATACCTCCCATCTGATAACTTCTCCAAAACCACAATATCCCCAGAAAACAATTCCATTTCCGAATCAAAATGCAGCATATCATCCACCTCAGGAGCATCGATGAAACTTCGGCCGATATAACTACCCTCTATTGTATCATATCCGTCAACAATGGCCTCAAATTTATCCCCCAAAAAACGTTCATTCGCCCTCGAAAGCAAGCCCTGGGCAATCCTCTTGACAGTGTAATAGCGACTTGCTTTAGTAGATTCCTTTATCTGCCCTCTCATAGCATAGGCTTCAGTCCCTTCTTCTCTATAAAATCTAAAGACTCCAAGACGGGCTATAGGTGAGTCTTTTAAAAAAGACGTCAATTCCCTAAATCTCCTTCTATCCTCTCCAGGGGAACCGACGATAACCGTAGTCCGTATGGCAATACCGAGGGAATCCATCTTTTCAAAGAGCCGCTCCACCAATGCCCTATTATAGCCACGTCTCATCTTAGACAATATAAAATCGTCTATATGCTGTATCGGCACATCTACGTAAGGCAGGATACGGTTATTTGAAGAGATAAACCCTAGCAATTCATCGTCAAGCAATGTCGGATAGGTGTACATAATCCTAATCCAAGGAATATCTGTCTGCTCTATTATACGCTTAAGCAAGTTCAAAAGAGATGGCCTTTTATAGAGATCGATCCCATAAGCAGTTGTATCCTGTCCAACCAGCACAATCTCCCTCCTACCCAGAGAATAGTATCTATTTATCTCGTCAACGATGTCTTCCATCTTGCGGGACTTCAACCTGCCGCGTATAAAAGGGATACTGCAATAAGAGCAGCGCTTCAGGCAGCCTTCGCATATTTTTACATAGGCATAGGCACCTTCAAGTATAGGAAGGGCATCACTGCAGGGGAGATTGCGGGGGTCAATACATCCCCTTAATTCGGCATAAGGGAATTCCTCTCTTAACTGCTTTCTATAGCGTTCGACCAGACATCCCCATATTACCAGCTTTTTTACATATCCCTCTTTATATAACCTTTCAATATCAAGGATTACATCAATAGACTCTCTAACTGCCGGTTCTATAAAACCACAGGTATTGACCACAACTAAATCAGCTGAATAGACATCCTGAGCAAAGACCAGCCCCTTATCTATATAATATTTAGCTATGGCCTGAGTATCGACATAATTCCTCGGACAACCGAGTGTAATAATGTAAAAACTGCGCAGGCTCATCTCTTTTTGATTTCATAAGTACAGTCGGGATAGAAAATAACATCCTTTATAACCCTGCCTCGTCTGCCTAAACCATTATATACTTTATCACCACATGTTACTTTCAATACCCCTGCATTCCCAACCCACATAGACAGCTCTTTTTTTGCCTCCCACTTTTCGATGTCCCCTTTATTTAAGGTCTTTCTAAACAACTCCACACCATCTGCCTTTACGCGTATCCAGCAATCATCCAGCGCCTCAACAATCACGCTAAAGGTCTCCTTTTTTTCTTGTGGCTCTACTACTGGTGGAATAGGCTCATTCTCAGAATCTAGCGATTGACTAGGGGCCAGCTCTTCAGAGATATCCCCTTGCGCTACCTTCTCCACTGTCTTGCCACTACTGGCAACAGACGATAAATCCTTATCGTGGGCTACTCTATGGGTCAGTAAAAACACAACAATAAAGAGGCTTAACAGGACAACTCCTGCTGTTAGCAAGAATCTCTTCGGCAATTTTAAAAACATACCAGCGACAAACAGGAAAAGAAAAATAACGGTCTTTTTCCCAAAAGAGACTAGTATATCCAGATATTCGGGGACTCTCCTATGGAAAGTCTTATCCGTAGTATTATTATTATCATCATTGTAAGGGGCAATAACTTTTTTCGAAATAGAAGGATGCTCACCGAATAATTGACGGATAATCTTCTGCTCATCAATACCAAGATAGCGCGCATATGTCCTGGCAAATCCCTTGAGGTAGACTTCACTCAAAAATAAGTCAGATAAATCTCCTTTTTCAAAAGCCTCCAGTACCCTTTTGGAAATCTTTGTGTCCTGGACTATCTGATCAAGACTAATGCCCTTCTCCTCTCGTATCTGTTTCAGATTAATTTCTCCCGACATCGAGTCCTTCCTTTCGTCTCAACCACTCCTCTCTGCTAATCAATACCTCCCGCGGCTTGCTGCCCCTATAAGGACCGACAATCCCTTCTTCCTCCATCATATCTATCAACCTGGCGGCCCTGGCATACCCCAGTCTCATACGCCGCTGAAGGATAGAAACCGATGCTTGACCGCTATTTAAAACCACATCGACGGCATCATCGAACAACTCGTCTCTCTGACCTGAAAAGCCCTTCTTCTCCTGGGCCTTCATAAAAGACTCATCAAAATCCTGTTCCGCCTGATCACTAATATAAGATACCACCCTCTCTATCTCCCTATCCTGTACATAGGCTCCCTGTATGCGCTGAATCTTTACTGCCCCTGGCTTCATAAACAACATATCACCCTTGCCAAGCAACTTCTCTGCCCCAATGGAATCAAGTACAGTACGCGAATCTACGCGTGAGGCTACTTTAAAGGATATCCTGGCAGGGAAATTGGCCTTAATCACACCCGTTATTACATCCACCGAAGGACGTTGAGTAGCCAATATAAGATGGATCCCTACCGCCCTTGACAACTGGGCCAGGCGGGCTATTGCAGTCTCAACCTCACTCTGAGCAACTGCCATAATATCGGCTAGCTCGTCTATTATAAGTACGATATAGGGCATAGGATCATCGCTGTACTTTTCATTATAAAATCTTATATTTCTCACGCCTGCCTTAGCAAGCTGTTGATAGCGTTTTTCCATCTCTCCGATGAGCCAATTCAAGGCAACCGAAACCTTCTTTGCATCCGTAACCACTGGACACAATAGATGTGGCAAATTATTGTAATGGGCCATCTCCACCATCTTGGGATCTACCATTATAAACCTTAAGTCCCTTGGACTTGCCTTGAGCAACATAGAAATAATCAAGGCATTAACACAAACTGTCTTGCCCGAACCAGTAGCCCCTGCAATAAGAAGGTGTGGCATATCCCTCAAATCAGCCACGACAGGATGTCCTGCAGTGTCTTTGCCCAATCCTAGAGTAAGAGGAGAATCCGATTCAATAA
>WGAY01000018.1 GCA_015494585.1 Candidatus Omnitrophota bacterium
ACCAGATCCACCATCTCTCTTATCTGATATGACTGGCCAGAGCCAATATTTACCTCTCGCCCGATAAATTCATCGCACATCCCGGCTGCAACTATTCCCCTGACAGTATCTGCAACAAAGTTAAAGTCCCTATAGGTGCTAACATCCCCCAAAAATATAGTATCTGACTCAAGGGCCTGGAGTATAACTGTAGGAATAACTGCCCTGGCGGACTGGCGCGGGCCATAGGTATTAAAAGGCCTTGCAACTACCACCGGCAGGCCAAATGAATAGAAAAAGGATAGAGCCAATTTATCCGAGGCAACCTTAGTAGCTGCATAGGGAGATTGGGGATTTAGCGGATGAGCCTCATCTATCGGCGTATACTGCGCCGTGCCGTAGACCTCACTAGTAGATATCTGCACGAATCTCTTGACTCCAGCATCTCTAGCCGCCAAGAGCATATTCAGGCTACCTTGGACATTTACGTCCACATAACTCTGCGGGGCAATATACGAATAAGGAATAGGGATAAGGGCAGCCAGATTAAATACAACATCCACACCCTCTGTCATCTTCATACACAGAGAGCCATCTCTTATATCGCCTGTAACCACCTCAAGGCTGTCTGGATAATCCCTATAAAATTCCTCGAGGTAACCCCAATAATTAAAAGAATTATATAATGCCAACGCCCGAACCCTTACGCCCATAGATAGCAGATATTCAGTAAGGTGGCTGCCGATAAAACCATCGGCCCCGGTTATAAGTACCCTACCGATATTCCGGCTAATATCCATATCTATCTCCTCTGGTTACTATCTCGCCTATTGCGGCCCGCCAGTAGTCCACATGCCCCGCTGATATCAACCCCTCTGGACAACCTTATAGTAACATTCTTTAGCCCGGCATTCAAACACATCTCCTTAAATTGCAAAACTACTGCCTTATTTCTGTGCCAGGTCTTCCTATCCATACCAGGGATATTCAAGGGAATCAAATTGAGTTTGTAATCCAATCCTTCCACAATCCTGGTCAATTGACGACTATGCCTTGGGGTATCATTTATCCCCTCTATCACCACATACTCAAATGTTACCTGCCTTGAAGTGCGGCGATAATATTCCATAAGCAAAGGTAATAGCTTCTTAATCGGATGCCTGCCTTCAGCCGGAACAAGCCTCTGTCTCTCTTCAGGTATAGGATCGTGCAGAGACAGGGCCAGATTTATCTGCATCCCTTCGTTTATAAGCCTCTTTATTCCGGGGAGAAGGCCTACTGTGGATAAGGTAATTCTGCGGATCGAGATACCCAGACCAAGGGGATTGTTTAATATCTTTACGGCCTTAATAACATTTTCATAATTATCCAGGGGCTCACCCATCCCCATAAATACCACATGTGTCACACGATTGCCCTCCTTAAGGAAAAGATATACCTGTGAGACTATCTCCGATGGGCTCAGACTGCGTCTAAAACCCATCTTTGCGGTCTGACAAAAGCTGCAGCCAAACCTACAACCCACCTGGGAAGAGACACAAACAGTAGCCCTATTTCGAAAGGGAATGTATACTGTCTCAACTATCTCTCCATCTTTCAATTCAACACCCAGTTTTTCACTGCGATCCCTAGAAATGAGACGATACTTTGCAGATATCTTGGGGAGAAATGTCTCATTGGACAAAAAATCCCTCAGTCTCTTAGGTATATTACTATAACGGCTGGTATCGTATTCCCATCGGCTGTGTATCCAGCGAAATATCTCATCACCGAAAAAAGGTCTTATAGCCTCTTTTTTATCGTAATTTTCCAATAAAAAGGCAAGTATCTCTTCAGGGGAAAGAGAGGCCAGGTCTATCATATCTTTTCTACATCTTTGCGATTTATCCAGCCCGTAATATTGTGCGCCTTAACCTTTATCCACTCCCCCAAGGTCTTTAACTCCACAACATCGACTCCAGGTTTGAGTATAGCTATCTCAGATTCTTTATAGGATGGTCCTGAAAACAGCCTGGATTTGTGCAAAACGACATAAAAATTGGCAGAACCCATAATATAAGAATACAAAAATCCTAATACCGAAAACATCAACAAGAATATCATAATAGAAACAAAGAACGTCTTTTTTATCTGAGAGATGGGCAAAAAACCAATAAAGAGTATAGCCCAGAATACAATCGTAATTACAAGGGCCCACTTATATGTTGGTATCATCCAGACAAAGGAAAACCAAGGCAATTCGTCCTTTATCTCGAGTTGCTTATGTGTAATCCTAATATTGTACTGAAGCTCCCTATTAAAAGGATAAAACCTACGCGCCCTAAGATAATATACCAAGGCCCTAGGATAATCACCTAACTTAAAATAGGTATTACCTATATTAAAATAGAGGCCGAAACTAGGCACAGAAAGGCGCTTTTCTAGATTGAGATAGGCCTGGAGAGCACCTTCATAATCACCTGCAGAATAAAGGGCATTGGCCGAGATAAAATCTGCTTCAATATCAGTTGAACGGGCAAACCCAAAAAGCGATCCACACAACAGGGCAATGGCCATCCCTAGAATAATCTTCTTCAATCCCATCTCCTTATCACCTCTCTAATCGATCTTATTATTCCCTCCAGCTCCGCATCATCCACATCAAGGCCACCAAACACAGCATTGTCCAGACGCATCAGATAAGACCTCATCTCATCCGTTAACCACTCATTACCCCTCTCCTCCAATAAACGCAACAATCCCTGACAACTGGTAATATTCCTTTCATACTTTAACTGAGCTGCCTTTAATAGTGCAGAAGATAGTGCTAAAAGATAGGATCTCTTGTCTTTCGTCTCCTTCCGGTTGAGAAGATCTTCCAATTCTCGTCGCACACCAAGGGTCCTTTTCATAGAAAACCCAACATAACTAATGCGATCCTTAAATCGGATAAAGAAATAGACCAAACCAAGCAAGATATTTAACCAAAACAGCGAAAGCCAATATCTGGCAATATCAACCAGCATTAAGTTATCTCGAATAAATTTTATATCGTTTTTGATGTCTGTCACACCCGAACCTGAGCTATCACTAGCAGTTGTGGTATCTCCTGAAGATGGGATAAACACCTTCGTGGGCAGTTTTCTGCCAGGTAATACCTCTATTTCTATAGGCAGGCTACGCTTGGTCTTATACTTCCCTTCTGAAGGTGAGAAATAATTTATGTCAAGAGAAGGTATAGTTATATTCCCCTGTTTTTCAGGGATAATTATATATTCGAATCGCTTCTCGTATTCAAATGAGTCATCCATAGGTATGCTCTCTTGAGAAGAGGAGCTTTTATAAACCCTACAATCTTTCAAGTCACCAAGGTCAATATCCTGCAGGCTCTCAAGAGGGGCATTGCCCTTGACCTCTATAGTAAGTGTAATGCTGTCCCCTAATTTTATCTGTTTTTTATCTACAGATGCAGAAATATCAAAGTCCCCAACTAGGCCTGAGAAGTTTTTAGGTCTTGGCTCAGGGAGGGGTTGCACAGAAACCTTCTTAGCCGCTGGGACAACCTCAAATTCCTCTTCTGTATTCAGCAGGCTGTCCGACATAAATGAATCCCAGAAAGAATCAGAGAAAAAGTCCTTAAAGACATCCTTCATACTGTTGGCGCGAGCCATCAACAGGGTTCCTGGCTTGATTTCAAATTCACCGCTGGCAGTAGGTATTAGAATAAACCTTGCCACATCGGCCGCTACATATCTCTCCCCGCCTATAACAACCTCCCTGCGATTCATATCCCTGGCAGGCGAGACCTCCTCCTTGATAAATCCTGGAAAATCTGGACGCTGAGAAAAGCCCTTGTAGGCAACTCTTTCTCTTGTATAAACCGTATAAGTCAATATGATCGGCTGGCCAACAAATACCTTGTTTTTACTAAGCGAAATTACCGCAAAGGTGTCCTGATTATGAGGCTCATTACGCTGAGACATTGGTACAGGCCTCACAGACAAACCTGGAGACGAAGACTTCCCACTGGGGAAGAATTGTCTATTGAAAGAAGTTGATGTAGAAGCACACCTATTCACATTTATATCTATTGGCTGAGTTGACAATTGCTTGCCGTCTACCTTTACCTTAAACGAAGGAATATGCAGCTTCCCGGTAGTAATTGGTATCAAGGCATAAGTAAATGAAATGGTCGTATTTATCTTACCATTTATATAAGATATTTGCTGGGAGGAACCCCTTCCATAGATTCTCGCTCCCTGAATGGTTCCTATATCAGGATTATCGTAACTACCGACGTTACCTGATATCTCTATGGTAAGGGTAACTGTATCTCCAGCGCAAACGCTATTCCTATCCACATAGGCCTTAACATCCACCAGGGCAAAGGCAGCTTTTGCTGTAATCCAGAATAATACAAAAAGGTATAAAAATAATTTGCGTACTACCATAGCCATCCCATTAGCCCCAATCCTACCAATCCTTATCGGTCTTTCCCTTACCTTCAAGCATCTGAGGTCTCCTATTCACCTGCGACGGAGAAAGCTCTTCGCTGTCAAGGGCACCCAGGACCGCGGAGACCTCACCATAAACATTATCTCTACCACTACCTTGCTGGCTTGCTTGGCCCTGTATAGCAGAAGTCCCTTTCTCTTTATTTTTACCAGATTCACCTGCACCTGAATCATACTTATTATACATAGAAGTACCAGCCTTCTGAAGATTATCTTCATTCTTCCCTCGATTTTTAGCCTCAGCCTGATCTTTATTAGATTTATTTTCCCCGCTCTCCTTCTCTATCAAACTAGTCTGATTCTTGGATCCAGTGATATCCTTTTCTTTTTCCCCTTTTCCTGCATCAGATCCCATATTGGAGGAATTTTGTCTACGCTGAGAAGAAGGATTGGAACTATCCTGACCTAATTGGACCTTATCTTCATCTGTGCCACTACCTTTATTCGAAGAAGATGGTGCTTGTCCCTTATTTTGACTAGCCTGCTGTCTAGATTCCCGTTGATTTTTCTTTTGTCTATCTAGCCTCTTCAAAGCCAGTTCCAGGTTATACCTGGCATCGGTAAATGAAGGATCAACCAGTAACGCCTGTTTATATTGTTCAATGGCATCTTTTAATTTGCCTGATTTCATATAATAGTTTCCTAGATTATATAGGGCCTTTTTCTTAATATCTTTATCTTTTGCCAACGAGGCTATCTGATAAAACTTTTCAGGATCTTCTTTCTTGGAAAACAATAGATTCCCAAAATTGTAATTTACTATAGGATCATCTTCGTCTTTATGCCTTAATTGTCTAAATATCGATTCGGCCTTCTCCACTTCTTTCTTCTTATAGGCCTTAACTGCCTTATTTAAATCCATGTATATCCATTTCCACCCAACAAAACAAAATGCCAAGACGATCAATAATACCCTGGTTACAGAATCCTTAGAAATCCAACCTCCTATACCTAACCTCCTATATGGAAAGAACCAGGCAAAGAGCAGTAGAAAAATAGACAGGGATACAAGGTAGATATAATATTGTTCATAGTAAGGGATATGCTCTTCCTTGGCCATCTTTCTATGCGCAGAAGATATTATCCTATATATTCTATCTATATCCAGGCTCGTGGCACCTGAACGAATATATGCACCTGAAGTCAACTGCGCCAGCTTCATAAGAAGTTGTTCATCAAGGGAAGTCAGTACAACATTACCTAACCTGTCTTTCTTATATCCCCCACCTGGTAAAGGGATAGGCTCACCTTTATCTGTACCAATACCAACCGCATAAATCTTAATACCTCCCTTCTTGCACCTGCGGGCCATCTGTATAACCCTGTCCTTGTCAAATGCCTCCCCATCGCTTATAAGCATTATAGCCTTCGTTCCATCGGCACCTGACAACGCCTTTATTGCAAGCTCTAAAGCAGCAGCTATATCTGTGCCAGGCGAAGGGACAGAATCAATACTAACACTAGAAAGGAAGGCATCAAAGGCAGAGTAATCTGTAGTCAACGGACACTGAACAAACGCACCACCAGCAAAGACGATAAGTCCAATCCTATCCCCTTGAAGCCTTTTTACTAGATTGGATATCTCTATCTTAGCACGTGTAAGGCGATTCGGTTTAAGATCTTCTGCATTCATACTAAGAGACACATCCAAACATATCATTATATTTAATACCCTCTTTTTTACAAGTCTCATCCCCACCTGCCTCCTGGGCTCCATCAGGCCCAGGATTATCAACACACAGGCAAGCACAAGGGCAAGTCTTTTATACAACACAAGGCTTGCAGAAAACCGTATAAGACTGGAAAATACATTATCAAACTCTCCCAGCCGATAGAATAATAGCCTTTTAATCTTATCCGAAAATATCCAGATACCGATAAATACAACTATTATCAAGAACCAAAATATAGCCTGTGGATTGCCCCATTCCATGGTATATACCCCTCTAAGGCACCGTCAAAAACACAAGATCCTCCAACAATACAATCATCCCCACCAATCCCAGACCAATAGCAAGAAGATACGGGAATAATTCTTTATAGACAAAAAACCTCTCTATCCTTACATCCGTCTTTTCAAGTCTATCTATCTCCTCAAAAACCTCCCTCATTCCAGCCTCATCAAATACACGGAAATACCTGCCCCCTGTAATAATAGCTATCTTCTTCAATAATTCTTCATCGAGTTCGGTTTGTCCCATAACAATTCGCTTGCCCAACAATGGATCATTGATCAAAAACGGTACCGGACCACTGGTCTTTCCCACCCCTATTGTATAAACCTTTATCCCAAGTTTCTTCGCCATCTTAGCAGCAGTTATAGGGTCTATTTTCCCCGCATTGTTGACCCCATCAGTAATCAAAACAATGACCTTACTTCTTGCCTTAGAGTCCTTCATATGCTTTATCGCTACAGCCAAAGCGCTCCCTATTGCCGTTCCGTCCTGAATCATCCCCACCTCAGCCATATCAATAAGGGACTTAAGCATCTCCTTATCGACGGTCAATGGGCACTGCAGGAACGTTTTTGCAGCAAACAGGATAAGCCCAATCCTATCGGATGTCCTGGCATCTACAAACCTTTTTGCCTGTGCCTTAGCCACGGCTATGCGTGTCTGCTTTCCCATATCCATAGCCTGCATACTACCAGAAATATCCAGAACAAGCATTATGTCCACGACCTTACCCCTAATCACAGACCTGCCTTGGCCCATTTGAGGCCGCATCAGGGCAAAGGCAAGGATAACAAGCAAAAGAAGCTTTAGCGAAAATAGAAAAAATTCAGATCTTGATTTTAACGGAAATGACATATGATACAACATCGGTGCCCCAATAGCCGGACGCCTGGACAAGAGCTTTCTACGCCGCAATATCACCAGGACAATTGGTATCAATAGAAATATGAACCCAAAGGGATTTGCAAACCGCATAATTGCCTCACATTTTATCCAGACTATGTATTAGAGTTCTTCTTACATCTGTTTGTTAATCAACTATCTCTTTTCTCATCTAAAAATAACTCAAATCTAAAATCTCAAAAGTCAAATCCACAGCTTAAACCTTAAATCTTTTTATTTTATCCCTTTTTCCCTTACCCCTTTATCGTCGGCCAAGCCTCCAGTTCCTGCGCAACACCTTACTCCCTGTAAATCTACCTCCCCTGTGTAAATTAAAATCAGTTTTTACTTTTGAGTTGCGGTTTTTAGTTTTGACTTTTTAGTTTTTAGTTTAACCACATAGTGAACTCTTATTTTTAGCCTTTCCTATTACCCTACAACGAGTTCCATTATATTACAAATTCCTATTGCATAATCTGGGATAATTTGGGTTAATCCATTATATCACAG
>WGAY01000019.1 GCA_015494585.1 Candidatus Omnitrophota bacterium
ATAAGCGGCCACAGGGGGTCCCTGGCGGTTTTGCATGCAGATAATCCTTCGGATGCAATTGCCAGATTAGAGACAATGGTAGTCATATTTAATGAGCGTATGCCCCTGTGGCTCGTTCAGAAACAGATATGCGATGGAATTGATTTGATAGTTCAACAGGAGAGGATGGTCGATGGCGTGCGCAGGATTACCTACATAACCGAGGTCCTGGACTGGCGGGACGGCAGGGATAACGAGGTTGCCCTTCAAGATGTATTCAGGTTTAACCAGGAAGGGGTGGACGAAAATGGAAAGGTGTTAGGTGGCTGGCAAAAGCTTGGGAAGGAACCTCGCGTGGCTGAAGTAATGAGGCGTATGGGTATTGATGTGAAGCGGGAATGGTTTTATGATTCTTGATATAGAGCGAATAAGGCACAAGATCTTGGCTATAGTTGAATCCCTTGGCCTTGAGATAGTCGAGGAAAAGATAGGGACAAATAAGGGCGTATTAAACGTAAAACTTCTGGTTGACTATCCTGAAGGTGGTATAGACATAGATACCTGTGGCAGGGCAAACAGGCAGGTTGTGGAATATCTTGAGTCCCTATCAGAGGTTGTTCCGGATTATGCAGTGGAGATATCTTCACCTGGTCTGGACAGAAAACTGAAAGGCCAGAAGGATTTCCAAAAGGTTCGTGGGCAGTATATTGAGGTATTGTTGACCCAGAAGATAAATAGAAAGGGGCAGTGGGCTGGCCGCTTGGCCGAGGTTTCAGGAGATGGGATATCCCTTGAAATCAAAAAAGGAAAGGGAACAGTCTGGCTGTTCATTCCCTATGATAAGATACAACAGGGAAGGGTGGTCCTCTAGGCCAGAATAAAGTCTTTCAATAATTCAATGAAAATACTATTTTCGTTTATCTATATACTTTTATTCCTAAATTCGCTCTGTTTTGCCCTAGATGTAAGGGTGCTTATATTTAAAGGCAGGCAGTGTACGGTCTTTTCTTCTTATGGGTTTAGAAGGCTTTCCAGTGATTCGTTTACCTCTAAACAATGCTTTTACAAGACCAAGGACGGTTTTGTTTATCTCAACAACAATCCTTACAGAGGTCATATTTGTGTGTATAAAGAAAAATCTATGCTATTAGCAGTGAATATATTGAATTTAGAGGATTACCTAAAAGGTGTACTCTATAATGAGGCCTCGCACTTTTGGCCAATGGAGGCCCTTAAGGCCCAGGCAGTTGTGGCCAGGAGTTATGCCCTCTATAAGATTTTGCATTCCAGGGGTAGGTATGACCTGGACAATACCAGCAGTTCTCAGGTATATTCTGGCGTAAATGCAGAACGCTACAGGACCAATAAGGCAGTAGATGAGACTTCTGGAGAGGTATTGGTCTGCGATAATTCAGTGGTGGAGGCCTTTTTTCATTCTTGTTGCGGCGGCAGGACAGAGACTGCCAGTGAGTTATGGAAGTTGGACTTGTCATGCCTGATCTCTGTGGAAGATGAATATTGTAAAGATAGTCCCCATTTTAGGTGGAGAGAAAAGATTGAGAAGGGCCGGCTATTATCTATATTGCATAAACTCGGCATTGAGGGCAGCAGCCTGAATTCCTTTAGCATAAAGGAAAAGGATGATTCAGGCAGGGTAAGATACTTTGAGGCCTGTACTGAAATGGGCTGTTTTCGTGTTTCAGGTAAGAAATTTCGGGAAAAGGCAGGTCCTGATATCGTAAAAAGCCTTTTGATTGATGCGATAGAGCTCTTGCCTGGTTATGTGCTGTTCAAGGGCAGGGGATGGGGGCACGGTGTCGGTATGTGCCAATGGGGTGCCTATGGGATGGCCAAGGCCGGAATGGACTATAAAGAAATTCTGACCCACTTCTATCCTGGCGCTTCTATCTCTTCTGTAGCCGAAATTTCCAAGGATTAGCGGTCGGTTTAATGTAGAGAAATCAAGGCCTTATTCTTCACATGTACTTTTTGCTATTGGTTTCTATTCCATTATTGTAAAATATAGACCAGAAAGGGAAAAGAAAATAGATTTTAGTTCTAAGATATGGGTTTTAGTTTATAGATTTTAGCTTTGAGTTATAATAATGAAAACTTTTTTTACTGCCCATACGAATGAGGAAGTAAAGGCGATTCTTGATGAAATTGGGGCCAGGTCACTGGAATTCCTCTATTGGTCTGCTTTGCCAAAAGAATTTGCTGTTGATGGGGACAATAGTTGGCCGTCTTTATCAGAGAAAGAGGCGCATGAAAAATTTAATTCTATTATCAGCAAAAATAAACCCATTGATACTTTGTTTTTAGGTGGTGGATTTTATGATCATTACGTTCCTGCTGCTGTTGATAGTATCATCTCTCGTTCAGAGTTTTATACTGCATACACGCCTTATCAGCCTGAGGCAAGCCAGGGCACATTAAAGGCTATATTCGAATACCAGTCAATGATAACCCGCCTTACGAAGATGGATGTCTCCAATGCCTCTCTTTACGATGGTGGCTCGGCTATATTTGAGGCAGTTATGATGGCATGGCGGGTAAAAAGGCGTCCTGCTGTGCTCATTGATAGGCGATTGAATCCGATATATGCGCAGATGCTAAAGACCTATACGAGTTCTCTTGATATAAATATTGATTACGCCAGCAGAAAAGATATTCTTAACAAAGATTTATCTGAATATTCTGCCGTCATTATCCAGATGCCTGACTTTACTGGAGAGGTATTTGGCCTGAAAGACTTTTCTGATGCCTGCCATAGTGCTGGAGCACTATTGGTGCAGGTCTTCTACCCTATTTCTCTTGGGCTCCTTGCCCCTCCGGGGGATATGGATGTTGATATTGCTGTTGCAGAGGGCCAGTCGCTTGGGCTCGGGCTTAATTTTGGCGGGCCGTATCTTGGTATAATGGCCGTGAAAAAAGATCTCGTGAGAAAGATGCCGGGAAGAATCGTTGGAGAGACCATTGACAGGCAGGGCAAGCGCTGTTATGTCCTTACGCTTCAGGCGAGGGAGCAACACATAAGGCGGGAGAAGGCAACGTCCAATGTCTGCTCAAATGAATCATTATGCGCAATACAGTCGTTGGTGTATGCCTCGTTAATGGGCAGAGATGGATTGAAAAAGGTGGCCGAGGTTTCGCATAGGTTTGCCGCTTATGCCTATAATAATCTAGAGGAAATGGGAGTAGAGGTGGTTACGCGCAATTTCTTTAATGAGTTTGCGTTTAAGCTGAAAGACATAAATGCGTTTTATTCCATGTGCCTGTCAGAGGGAATACTTCCAGGAATAAGGATGGAGAGGCTTTCGCCAGAATACAAGGGGATGTTATTAACTGCGTTTACTGAAAAATTAACCAAAGGGAAGGTGGATAGGTGGCTGGATTTGTTGAGACGCCATATCAGGGATTGATATTCAACCTACCTGACAGCCGGAATGGGTTTGATTATTTTGACGAGGATATTGATGCGCCAATCCTCATTGATACTGCTTTGATGCGCAGCGAGCCAGTAGATATTGGGAACTGGGACGAGCTTACAGTAATGAGGCACTTTATCAGCCTGTCGCAGGAAAACTTCTCCGTTGATACGAACTTTTATCCACTTGGTTCCTGTACTATGAAGTACAACCCAAAGGTGTGTGAGTCTCTAATTAACAGGGAAGACATAATAAATACGCATCCACACCTTATAAGCGAAGGCCTTGACGATAATGTTCAAGGATTTCTAGAGATCCTCTGGGAGCTTGAGCAGATGCTATGCAGCCTTACGGGAATGGACAGGTTTACCTTCCAGCCTATGGCAGGGGCCAATGGCGAGTTTTGCGGCATATCCATCATATCCGCATATCATCGTTTTAGGGGCGATAGTAAGAGGAAAAATATTATTATTCCCGATGCTGCCCACGGCACAAACCCTGCAAGCGCTGTGCTCGGTGGGTTTAACCCGCTAAATATCTCCACAAAAGAAAAGGGATACCTTACCCTGAAAGACATAACACCATACCTGAATGATGAACTGGCCGGGCTTATGCTTACCTCTCCCAATACGCTTGGGATATTTAACCCTGAGATAAGAAAAATAGCGGATGCAGTGCATAACGCAGGCGGACTGCTATACTATGACGGGGCAAATTTTAACGCCCTGATGGGAAATGTAAGTGTCTCTAAGATGGGCTTTGACATAGTCCACTTGAACCTTCACAAGAGCTTTTCAACTCCCCATGGCTCTGGCGGCCCGGGAGCAGGGCCGGTTGGTGTAGTAGAGGGCCTGGTTGAGTTTCTGCCAGTGCCGTTGGTTGAGAAAGGGGAAAAAGGTTTTTACCTACGTTATGGCCTGAAAAATTCTATTGGTAAGATTGCCCCATTCTTGGGGAATTTTACGATCCTGTTGCGGGCATACATATATTTACTATTATTGGGTATGGAGGGGTGCGCATATGCCTCTAAGGTGGCGGTTATGAATGCCAATTATTTAAGGATGAAAGTAGGCGAGTTGCTTGATATCCCTTATAACAGGGTTTGCGCGCATGAGTTTGTGGCATCAGCAGAGGCTATTAAGAAGGAGAAGGGCATCTCTGCACTGGATATTGCCAAGGGATTGATTGATTATGGCATCCATCCGCCGACGGTTTACTTCCCATTGATAGTAAAAGAGGCGCTTATGATAGAGCCAACAGAGACTGAAAGCAGATTTACCCTGGATTACTTTGTACAGGCGCTGAAAGAGGTGTTAAGCAAACCAGCAGAAGAGCTTAAATCATCCCCTCTCAAGACAAAGATAAGCCGACCAGATGAGGTAAAAGCCGCTAAGGATATGATCTTATCATGACAAGAAAAGAAAGACATTTTTTGTGAAAAGTTGTAAGGTATAATCTCAACTAATAGATTAAAGATTCTATGTTATAATGAAAACTAATGTAAAAGCACCTTTGGGTAGACATTATGCGAGAAAATTCTGTAATATAATGAGACAAACAAAAATTATATCTTGACCATAGAAAGTATAATGCAGAGAATGAAAAATTAAGATAATTCCCTTTGAGTAAAATCTTAATTCTCTCTTTAATTGGAGGATGGCATGTTTAATTTTTTGATGAGCAAGCTAATCGGCACATATAACGATCGTCAGATAAAGCGTGCAATGAAAGTCGTCGCAAAAGTCAATACCTTGGAAGAGACTATATCCAGATTAAGCGATGAAGAATTAAAGGCAAAGACAGATGAATTCAAGAAGAGAATAAAAGAATACCTAGATAAAAACCTATCCGAAGGAGCAGACGATAATATAAGATTCAAGTTAGAGCAAAAGGCGCTAAATATTATACTCCCTGAGGCCTTTGCCGTCGTAAGAGAAGTTGCCAGGCGCCTGCTTAATATGCGCCATTTCGATGTACAGATAATAGGCGGACTCGTACTTCACGAGGGCAAGATAGCCGAGATGGCTACAGGAGAGGGTAAGACCCTCGTTGCGACCTTGCCAGCCTATCTGAATGCCCTAACCGGCAGAGGGGTTCACATCGTTACAGTAAACGACTACCTCGCCCGCAGAGATAGGGAATGGATGGGACCCATCTATGAATTTTTGGGGCTTAGCGTTGGAGTGTTACAGCATGATATGCCGCCCTGGGACCGGAAGAAGGTATACGCCTGTGATATCGTCTATGGAACCAATAATGAATTTGGGTTTGATTATCTGCGCGACAATATGGTTACGCGCAAGGAAGATATGGTTCAGCGAGAGCTCCACTATGCAATAGTTGACGAAGTAGACAGCATCCTTATCGATGAGGCAAGGACACCTCTTATCATCTCTGGTCCGGCAGAAGAATCAACCGAACTGTATTATAAAATAGACAAAATTATCCCTCTCCTTGAACGCGGGGAGAGAAACGAAGAGACCAAAGAAGAGACAGGCGACTACATAGTAGACGAAAAGGGACATACCGCCTACCTTACCGAAAAGGGTGAGGAAAAGGCCGCAAGGCTATTAGGCGTGGACAATCTCCATGAGATAGATACAATGGAGATAAAGCACCACATAAACCAGGCATTAAAGGCCCACACATTATTTAAACGCGACGTTGATTATGTCGTCAAAGATGGAAAGGTCATTATAGTCGATGAATTTACTGGAAGACTTATGCCAGGCAGGCGTTGGTCTGATGGCCTGCATCAGGCAGTCGAGGCCAAAGAAGGCCTGAAAATCGAGAGAGAAAACCAGACACTTGCCACCATTACCCTCCAGAATTATTTTAGACTGTATAAGAAACTCGCCGGAATGACCGGTACAGCGGCGACCGAAGCAGCAGAGTTTCACAAGATATACAACCTCGACGTCGTTGTCATCCCCACCAACAAGCCATTGCGTAGAATAAACTATCCCGACGTAGTGTATAAAACGCAAAAAGCAAAGTTCAACGGTGTCGTTGAGGAAATACAGGAGATGTACGAAAAGGGAAGACCCGTACTGGTTGGCACCACCTCGATAGAGAAGTCAGAATACCTGAGCAATCTATTGAAATTAAGGGGCATACCTCATCAGGTCCTGAACGCCAAGTACCATGAACGCGAGGCCCACATAGTTGCCCAGGCCGGCAGATACAAAGCCGTCACCATAGCCACCAATATGGCAGGCAGGGGAACTGACATATTGCTTGGCGGCAATCCTGAATTTTTGCTTAAAAGCTATATAGATACACTCCAGGAAGAGGATGAAGAAAAACGTCGACAATTGATAGAGCAAATGCGCGAGAAACTATATCGTCAGGCAAAAGAAGAACAGGAAAAAGTCATCGAACTAGGTGGCTTGCATGTAATCGGTACCGAACGCCACGAGTCAAGGAGGATAGACAACCAGTTGCGGGGAAGATCCGGCCGTCAGGGTGATCCTGGTTCTTCTAGATTTTACGTAGCGCTAGATGATGACCTTATGCGATTGTTTGGTTCTGATAGAATTGGCGGCTTAATGGATAAATTCGGTATGGATGAAAACGAGCGACTGGAATCTCCTTTCTTGAGCAAAACCATAGAAATGGCCCAAAAGAGAGTAGAACAGCATCATTTTGAAATAAGGAAAAACCTCCTTGACCTGGACGATGTAATGAATCGTCAGCGAGAGGTTATATATGGCTGGAGAAAGGAGATATTATTTGCTGAACCAAATAAAGTTAGAGAATTGATATTAGACGTAGCCTGGGAAGTCCTTGAGAACGCCATTGCTATGTTTATGCCGCCAGGAGTTGGTGCCCGAGACTGGAATATATCAGAATTCCTGTCCTTTTTGCGCCATAATTTCAATGTAGAGTTAAGCGAAGAAGAATTAAAAAATAAAGATAGAGAAGAGATACAGCACTACGTATTCGATAAGATAGAAGAAGAGATAGATAACAAAATACAACAGGTTCCAGATACCGATTCATTTGCAGAATTTATGCGAATGGTGTTCTTGCAAGTTATAGACAAACACTGGAAAGAACACCTTCATTCGATGGATATATTAAAAGAGTCCATTGGGCTGCGTGCCCATGGGAATATGGATCCCATTGTAGAATACAAACAAGAGGCATACAATATGTTCTCCATCCTGATAGACAGCATAAAAAACGAAATAGTAAACTTCATATTCAATGTAAAGATAGACATAAGCCGCCATGTTCGTTCAGTCTTTGATGAACTCCCCAAGCGAGAGATACACTCCTCAGAAAATCTAGAGGGCCCAAAATACGTTCCTAAGCCGGGGGAGAAGATACCCAGAAACGCCCCCTGTCCCTGCGGCAGTGGCAAGAAGTACAAGAAATGCTGCGGCCGCTTCTAACCTAATGAGACTAAATCTTCCAGAAAAAATCAGTCTCACTTTATGAGACTAAATCTTCCTGGAAAAATCAGTCTCACTTTATGAGACTAATTCTTTCTGGAAGAATCAGTCTCACTTGGGTGGAGATGGGGTGAGAAAGTTTTGCAGATATCCTCACTATATTATATAATATAGTACATCTTACGTTATTCTGTAGATGGTCTGGGTGGTGGCAAATTCATTTTTCATTCTTGATGGAAATTAATTGGCAAGATCAAGATCGAGATAAAGATAGAGAAATCTAATGTGTGATCTTGGTTTGTCTCAAATTATGTAATAGGGAATTAATATTAAGGATGAAGAAAGGAGCATGGAGGAGGGAGGATTTTTATTTACTTAGACTAGAAATAGAATGCTAGATTAGCAAAAGAATAAAAGACGGGGAACTATAATGGATAATTCGAGGCTCAAAAAATTACCCATAGGGGTGCAGGATTTTGCCAAGATTAGGCAAGAGGATTATCTGTATATAGACAAGACGGAATATATCTATAAATTGATAACCAGCACTGATTATGCCTTCCTCTCCCGCCCGCGCAGGTTTGGAAAGAGCCTGCTTGTATCCTCATTGAAATACCTATTCCAGGGCGAGAGGGATCTATTCAAGGGCCTTTATATCTATGACAAGTATGATTTTACGAAGTATCCGGTGATACATATGGCCTTTGGAGGAAGCAGGAGTGAGGAGAGATTATTGAATATAATAAGGCAAAACCTTGAGCGTAATAGCGATGCATTGGGGATAGAATGCTCTGACTATAAAGATGTGGCGTATTGTTTTGCCGAATTAATAGAAAAGGCCTATAAAAAATACAACCAAAAAGTCGTAATCCTGATAGACGAATATGACAAGCCCATCATCGACAATATAGATCAGATAGAGGTAGCGATGGAGAATCGCAATGTCTTACGCGAGCTTTATACAGAGATAAAAAACAATGATCCCTATATAAAATTTGCCTTCCTTACCGGCGTGACCAAATTTTCCAAGGCAGGGATATTCTCTGGGTTGAATAACCTAGAGGATATAACCCTTGTGCCTGAGTTTGGGAATATGCTTGGGATAACGCAGGCAGAATTAGAAGAACATTTTGGCGAGCTCTTCAGAGAAAACAATGTAGATTTAGAGGCAGTCAAGCAATGGTATAATGGATATAATTTTTTATGGGATCTGGTATACAATCCGTTTGACCTATTGCTATTTATCAAACACAAATTTGAATTTGACACTTACTGGTTCTCGAGCGGCACACCGAAGTTTCTGATAGACATAATAGATAAGGGAAATTTTTACATACCAGAGCTTGCAGGGCTTAGGATAGGCAAGACGGTATTAGATAGCTTTGATATAGACAATATTAGGCCAGAGTCAATATTGTTTCAGACAGGGTATCTGACGATAGATAAGAAGATAATAAACGAAGAAGAAGAGATAGAATATCTATTGCGCCTGCCCAATAAAGAAGTAAGAAGCTCTTTGTCAAAGGTATTAATAGAATACCTGACGAATAACCTGAATACAGAGATGCGGTCAAGGATACACATAAGCTTAAAGCAGGCAGATCTGGAGGGATTGCGAAAGGAATTAGAGGGATTATTGGCATCAATACCGTATCACAACTACACCTGTAGTGATATATCCCGATATGAAGGGTATTATGCATCAGTGATATACGCGTATCTGCAAAGCCTGGGGTATGAGATAAGGGGAGAGGACGTAACCAACGTAGGCAGAGCGGATATAACGATGATAATGAAGGATAAGATATACATATTTGAGATAAAGGTAGACACAAAAGAGGATGCGATAAAGCAGATAAAGGAGAGGCAGTATTATAGGAAGTATGAGAATCAGAACAAGCCTATCTGTCTGATAGGGATAAAGATAGACAGTAAAGAGAGGAATATAGTTGGGTTTGAATGGGAAAGGATGAATTGAGAATGAAGGATGGAGCATGGAGGAGGGGGGAAAATATATTTAAATAAAAATCCTGCATGTTTCATTCTCCTTTCTCCATCCTTGATTAAGATACTGTGGTTTTGAGATTTAAGTTTCATTCAGATAAGAAAAGGGATAAATGGTTGGCAAAGCAATAGAAGAAACCGAAGTCCTAATGCATAATATTGGTTCATTATATAGAAATCTAGAGAGGGCCTTAAAATCGCATTCAGCAAGGATCTTTTCATTCTTTTTAGGCCTCTTTATTTCCATAGTCTTCCAGTCCGCTCCTGCGTTGGCTGCTATCTATACAGGCGGTTCAGACGATGGATTTTCTACTTCTCAGGCCAGCAATTACAATGTCGTACGGATAGAGAGCTCGGCCGCCCAGATTATATACAAAGACGACGGCACTGGTTCAACCACACTGAATAGTATTACAGTAACCCAGGAGACGACTGCCTCTGGTTCGTCTACTGCGCCAATAAACAGCACAAACGATATACGAATCGTCATCCCTTCGGGTATGTCCCTTACCTGGGATACATCTGTAACCAGCATCTCAGCCTCTGGCACAGCGGTCGACAATTCCAAGATAAGCTCAACTCCGTCTGTAACATACGAACAGGACGCGACGAGTAACTATCGCATAGCGGTTATCCAGGTGGATGCGGACTTTGCGGATGGCGAATACGTAACCCTATCAGGGCTGAAGGTAACCAACGCCACGACCACGGGCTACGATTACCTGCGTCTGGATATATCCGGCGGCTCTGGTGCCACTGCCAAGGATGTCAAGCGCATCCTTGTCCAGTACCCTAATCAATCGGCTTACACCGGTGGAAGCGAGGATGGATTTGCAGTGGCAGTGGGTGCTACTGCAGATTTAGTCTGGATAAACAGTTCCCAAGCCCAGATCTTCTACAAAGACGCATCTAGCACCTCCATACAATCCATCACAATATGGGTAGAAAAGAACGCTGATCCTGCAAATCCTGCCGTTAATACTACCGATGATATCCGTATAAAGATACCATCCACCATCCCTGCTACCTGGGATACCACAGATACCACCGCCACTATAAGTGGATCCGCATCATCTAAAGTCTCCACCACCGTTAGCTATGAAGATTCGGGCAAAACCCTCGTCATAGACGTAACCACCGACTTCGACGACGGCGATACCATTACCATATCTGACCTATCGATGACAAATTTCACATCAGTGGGCTGGGATAATCTAGAATTAGAGGTGGACAACGCGGGCACGACTATATCAGAAGACAGCAAACGTATCCTTATTCAATATCCAAATCAAGCCACATACACCGGCGGAAGCGAAGACGGATTCGATGTCGCCACACGCACCTGGCCGGCTACCCTATATCGCTCTGTAGGTACCACTGCAACTGACCTCAACACCGGCTCGGCCACAGTCCAGATAACCAGCGATGGTGTTACCACCACCGCGACCTTTTCCTCCGCACTGCCCGATAATATCGGTCCTGGCGATGTCCTGCAGTGGTACGACTCCGGTACCTCATCTTACAAAATCGCATTCATCGTCAGCCGCCAGACCTCCACTCAATTCGTCGTACAATCCAAAGATGGCGGGTTAGCGGATACAACAGCTGCAGGCACCGCAGTCTCCATATACCGCGCCTACACCTCATTAAACAACTTCAATCTCCAGGACGAAAACGACACCCTCGATGACAGCGTTGAAGACTTCGATACCACCAAAGACCTAGTCTCAAACGGCCTTGGATATGAAGTCGTCTGCTATAACGACAGCACAGATACCACCGCTGCCACCATATCCGGCTGGAGCACCTCCGCCAGCACATACATCCTCGTAAGGGCCCATTCCAGCCACGACGGTGTATTCGGCTCCAACTACACCCTCCAGCCCACAACCGGCACCGCCTTGACCATCCAGTCGAACCACGTCCGTGTGGAAGGGCTTTCCATCTCCAGCCCTGATTCAGACGCTATTTCCGTATCCAGCCTCGGTGCCAATGCAGATGTGCGCCTCTATAACAACATAATAAAAGGAAACTCCACAGCCTCTACTCACGGTATAAAGGTAGGCGACAGTGGGACATCATCGCGCGTTGCAGTATACAACAGCATCATCTACGACTTCACCGGCACCGGATCCTCTGCCATATACTGGAACGACACCAACGCCAATCTCACTATGATCGTCTACAACAACACATTAAAGGACTGCTCTCGCGGGCTAGAGAGGGGCTCCGATTCAGTAGAATACGCAAAGAACAACATCATAGACACAACCGATGCCTTCTACGGAACATTTCCCGACGACGACACCTACAACGATTACAACTTCATCTCAGAAAACAACTCATCCGAGGTCGCGATAGGCACGCACGGCGGCTATAACTTGACCTTCTCTTACGAAGACGAATCCTCCGATAACTTCAAACTCGCCTCCAGCGATACCTCTGCGAAAGATAAAGGCGCAGACTTCTCTTCGGACAGCGTATTTGCCTTCTCCGAAGACATAGACGGCCAGGGCAGAGGGAACGGCGACGGCTGGGATGCAGGTGCAGACGAGGTGACCATCAACCAGTACCGCTCGGTTGGCCCAACCACGACCGACCTCAACACCGGCTCGGCCACCGTAACCATCTCCGGCACAACTG
>WGAY01000020.1 GCA_015494585.1 Candidatus Omnitrophota bacterium
GGGGTATTAGATTTTCTAAATATGCTATTTATAAGTTCTCTTCTGCACAGTTGTTTTATCTTTTGGGCAAAAATAAATAATCCATCTATATTTAGAGAATTAGATAAAAGACTTTTTGTTGATAATTCCACAATTAGATTATCGATGTTATTTTTTATCCTATATTTAAACCCTTCCTCTGTATATCTATATAAATGCAGAACATATTTTATATCTTCAGGAATTTCTTCATACCTCAATATTCCAAACTTAAGCCCCAAAATTATATCCTCAACAACGCCTTCAACACTTTCAGATGCAACGGCAACCTTACTTTCATCTGAAATATTAGCCTCTTTGGGATTTAAATTAATATTAAAATGTAATATATCCTTCCGCACCTGAGGACACAAATCAAATCCATCTTCTAATAATAACTCCACTATTTTTGATTTCTCATTGTATTTGAGCGTCTTTAAAATACATCCCAATTTACCGGCTATAACAAAATGCCTAAAAGGTAAAGCAGAATAATCGTGAGTCAGGGCAATAAATTCACTTACATTGGAATCCAAACCATATTCATTTGCTATTCTCTTAGCAACACTTGCACTTCTTAAATCATGTCTTTGGACACATAATTCTTCAACATACCTTCTTTCTATATCAGGCCCAAGGCCTGTATAGCCCAAAATACCTGCTAATCTCTTAAATCTGGGCATGGATTTTACCCTATTTATTACGTTACTATCTATACATCCCTCTTCTTTGGAATCCATACCAGATGCACTATGTTTATATTCATTCCAATCTAACGCTAAGATATCAACCAACCTTGCGCTACCGCTATTGCCAATACTCCTGCGTTCTATTGTTATAATAGGTGAAGGTTGGATACCACCACAGACATCCATGAACGCATCGCTGCCCTTGAGGCCAAGATAAATAAGTAAAACTTTCCCTATCTTTCCTATCCCCGGCCCTGCCCTGTTTAGGCCTGTGGATGATAGATATATTGAGTATATTTCATTAGAATGGTTGGTAGTGATCGGCGTTAAAGAACCTATAACTGCTCCAGTCATATACCCAATCTGGTTTGACATTGATAAAATGCTATGATAAATTTTATTTTGGAGGTAATAAAGATGAGCAATGATATTAAAGACAAAATCACTATAGATCCTGAAGTAAGATTTGGCAAGCCTTGTATCAAAAACACGCGTATCGCTGTTAGCGACATACTTAATCTTATTGCCAGCGGATATAGTGTAAAAGACATTCCTGAACAATATCCAGGGATCAGTCAAGAAGACATTATCGCTGCTATAGAATATGCTTCTCAATTTATGGAACACCCATTTCAGGTCATTTCTCAAACTCGATAATCTGCTATTATGATCATACTTGCCGATGAATGTGTTAATAAAGACACTCTTGATGCCCTTGAAAATAGAGGGATTAATGTCCTTCGCATTTCTGAAGTAAATTTGAAGAGTGCTTCTGACGAAGAGATTTTCTACTATGCGCTTACTAATAATTACATCCTGCTTACCTTTGACAAGGACTTTGGCAATGTGTTGAGATTTGACATTGTCAATTCTCCGGGAATAATAGTTGTCTATATTGAAAATATGCGCAAAGAAGAAATTATTGACAATACCCTCTATCTGTTCAATAAATTTACTCACTCCCAGATTAAAGGTAGACTCTTTATTGTTGAAAAAGGCAAAATTAGAATCTGGCCCAAATAATCTCATCCATATTTTCATTATCCCCGGCCCTGCCCTTTCCAGGCCTGAGGATGATAGGTATGTTGTGTATATTTCGTTAATATGGTTGGTTCTAATTGGCATTAAAGACTCAGGTGTTACTCCAATAATTAGACTATCTGAATTAAACACTAATAATTTATCCTTTTCTTTTTTAAGCTCTTTTTGATTATTTTCTCCTAAGTCGCATATATAATGGTCAAATCTACGCATTCCTATATTATCTGGATATAAATCCTTAACAAAAATAATATACATTACTTGAGCCATATCAGGAACGACCCCAGGAAATCTTTCACTAAAAGTAGTCTCTTTTCGTAAAAATTCTTCTCTCTCTTTTTCCGCTTTTCTTTTCATCCCTAATAAACTATAGATATAAGCCCTGCCAATATTTCCTTCTGAGCTATCGGGCAATACGTCTAATGACATAGTATAATCACTTAATGCATTATCATACCTACCCAATAGCGTATATACATTTCCGCGATTCTGATAAAGCCCAGCTATCAAATTCGCTAATATATATGAAGACGGGTTCTCTCCCAATAATTCCTCTACCCGACTTATTGAATTAGAAAGATTATATAAGGCCTCTTTGTTATCCCCTTGATTCATTAGGCTTACACTTAAATTATTAACAATTAACTCCATCAATACTGCTTCAGGGAAAGAAAATACCGGATTGTTTAATTTCACGGCCTCACTGTAACGAATAGCAGCTCTTTTATATATACCATTCTTAAAATCTCTTAATGCCTTATCCAAAATTGATTGAATCTTATCTGCCCA
>WGAY01000021.1 GCA_015494585.1 Candidatus Omnitrophota bacterium
CAGGTTGCTTCGTTGCATTCTACAATGACTCAATGGAGGCATCTGTTTTCTTTTGAGATTTTTTTAGAATACGGCCATATTGTTATTAATGGTTTATTAACTACATCGGGGTCTTACGGGCAGGAACAGTTATCTGTGGCGAAAAATAAACTAAAAGACACGCCTGCAGTTGAGTGGGATAAAGAAGAAAAGATAATTTATAACATAAATACTTCTTGGAAAAATGAAATAGAGATGTTTTTTTCTGCAATAGAAAATGATACGGAGATTCCTATGGGTAATACTAAAGATGCTTATAAACTAATGCGGTTAGTGGATATGGTCTACAGGGATGGTACGGATGGACTTTGAAGGTAAAAATGTTATCGTAACAGGGGGCAGTAGGGGAATAGGTAAGGCTATTGTGGATTCCTTTCTGGATAGGGGGGCTTTTGTTATCACAACTTCTACTAAGAACATGTCAGGTGATGAATATTCAGATCGTATGAGATTTTGGCAATTAGATTTGTTAGATCAAGATAGTATAAATGCTTTTTGTGAAAGGATTGCTGAGCTGGGCAGAGTGGATGTTTTGATAAATAATGCTGGTATTAACATTATTGAAGATATAGAATCCCTTGAAAAATATCATTGGGACAAAGTGATAAGTGTAAATTTAACAGGGCCAATGCTTATTTCTAAAGCAGTGATTCCTTTTATGAAGGAAAAAGGAGGAAGGATTGTCAATATAAGTTCGATATGGGGTATTATTAGTAAAGAGGGACGGGTATCTTATACGTCTGCCAAAACTGGATTGGTTGGTTTTACAAGGTCATTGGCTTTAGATTTGGTTAAGTATAATATTTTAGTAAACGCAGTATGTCCTGGATTTACCCTGACAGATCTTACTAAGAGAAGCTTATCTCCAGGACAGATGAATAAGCTGAAAAGGGAAATCCCTATCGGTAGATTTGCAGGTGTAGATGAGATCGCCAAAGTTGTATTGTTTTTATCTTCTGATTTAAATAGTTATATGACAGGTCAGTATGTCGTTGTCGACGGAGGTTTTACTATAAGATGAAAATCAAATCTAGGGTTAAGGATTATTCAGTCGAATTTGTAGACGATCTCTTAAAAAAGAAGGAAGAGATCTTTAGATCGTTAGACTATGACAAATTGGTTTTTTTTATCGATAAAAATTTTCACAAATTATATGAAAAGCAAGTTGAAAGATTTATTGGAAAAGAGAAGGCAGTAATTATCCCTGCGACGGAGCATCAAAAGTCATATTCGAAGCTCGCTCTTTATTACAGAAAACTTATAGAGATGCAGTTTACACGCAAAGATATCCTTGTTACTTTTGGGGGAGGAGTTTTGCAGGATTTGAGTGGATTTATTGCCTCGACATTATATAGGGGCATAAAATGGATTTTTTTCCCTACAACATTGCTTGCTCAAGCAGATAGCTGTATAGGTTCCAAGACATCTATTAATTTTGACAAGAGCAAAAATCTTATAGGATCCTTTTATCCTCCAGATAAAATTTTTATTGATACTTCTTTTTGTCGAACACTGACCCGTGCTGATTTTAATAGTGGGATAGGTGAGATTATTAAATTTCATTTGATGTCTGATGAGAAAGAATATTGTAGATTATTGCGGTATCTATCCCAGGATGATCTGTTCGAAAATAGATATTTTAATGCTATAGTCAAATCTACGCTCAAGATAAAATATTCCTACTTTAAAGGGGATGAATTTGATTCTGGGAGACGAAATTTGCTTAATTATGGCCACTGTTTTGGACATGCTTTAGAAGCAGCAAGTAATTATGCTGTTGCCCATGGTGAGGCGGTTCTTATTGGTATGGGATTTGCCAACTTGCTTTCTCTCAAAAGAGGTATAATGTCCACATCTAAATATGAAGAATTTGAGAGATTGATTTCGATGTATTATCCAAAATTCGATTGGGATTTAGTTTCTATCGATGAGATCTTGTACCATTTGAAGAGAGATAAGAAACGTGTAGGAAAGCACTTTACTATGGTTTTATGTAAGGATGTAGGGAAACAGTTTAAATGCGATGATATAAAAGAAAAGGAAATACGGTCTACATATAAAGAGTTTGTTTCTAAATATGAGGGGAAGATATAATAATGCGAGAGATGTTGGTAACTGCGTTGCTTCCTATGAAAGGCAATAGCGAACGGGTGCCAAATAAAAATACTAGATTATTATTAGGGAAACCTTTGTTCTTCTATGTAATGGAGTCAATAATTTCTTCTAAGTATATAAGTAAAGTTATCATCAACAGCGATAGTACAGAAATCTTAAATATGGCCCTCGAGAATTTTGGTGAGGAAAAGATTATTCCTATTTCCAGGCCAGAATTTCTTTTAGGGGCAAAGCTTCCGATGACCCCTATTATAGAATATGATTTGCAATTTTGTGATACAGAACATTTTATCCAATTACATGCAACGACTCCTTTGTTGAAAGCCGGCACGATAGATTGTGCAATAGAAAAATATTTTGAAGGGCTCTCTGATGGTTATGATTCTTTAATGGGAGTCACATCATATCAAACAAGATTTTATTTTTCAGATGGAAGCCCGATAAATCATGATCCCAATATAATGGTCCCATCCCAGGATATGCCTTATATCTATGAGGATAACTCTACATTTTATATAAATTCTAAAGACAATTTTTATATGCGAAACAATAGAGTGGGGATGAGACCATTATTTTTCCCTGTCAATAAAATAGAGGCAATTGATATAGATGATATGGAGGATTGGTTCATAGCTGAAGCATTATTGTATTATATAAAGCATTTCCAGCAAGAGGAGCAAGTATATGATTCCAGCAATAATTCCTGCAAGGGGTGGCAGTAAAGGTATTCCAAAGAAGAATATAGTTGATTTTTGTGGCAGACCTTTGGTTGCCTGGACGATAGAGCAGGCACTGAATTCTAAATATATAGATAAGGTTTATGTTTCAACTGATGACGATGAAATCGCTGATATTTCAAGGCAGTATGGCGCTGAAGTAATAAAAAGGCCTAAAGAAATTTCAACAGATACATCATCTTCAGAAGAAGCACTTATTCACGTCCTTGATACGATAGGTTGGGATTGGGAATATGTAGTATTTTTGCAGGCAACTTCGCCTTTGAGGGAATCCTCTGATATCGATGGTGCAATTAATCTTATTAAGCAGGAAGGCGGAGATTCTTTATTTTCTGCTGTAAGACTGGCTGATTTTTTTTTATGGAAGAGGCAAAATGGTAAACTAGTTAGTTGGAGTTATGATTATAAGAATAGAAAACGCAGACAAGATGTGGAGCCCACATTTTTAGAAAATGGATCTATTTATGTTTTTAAACCAGAGATTTTGCGAAGATATCAGAATAGATTGGGAGAAGAAATATCTGTTTGGGAGATGGATTCCTGGAAGGCATTTCAAATAGATAAACCTGAAGATTTAGATATTTGCAGCTTTTTTATGAAGGCGAAAGGGTTGATTAATGAAATCACCAGATATTAATCGGTATTTGACAGATTTATTTGGCCTTTCCTCTAAAACGGTTATTTTAACAGGAGCTACCGGATTTTTAGGGCGGTATATGTCCGAAGCTCTACTTTCTGCAGGTGCAAGGGTTATCTTGATGGCTTCCTCAGATCGATTGGATGTTTTAACTCAGTCTCTGGCAAATAGGTTTGGCGATGATAATGTAATTAAAAGAAAGGTTAATTTTTATGATTTAGAAACCCTTAAAGTTGTTTTGGATGCCATTTCAGAGGAATATATGCCAGATGTATTAATAAATAATGCCTATGACTTGTCAGATAGAACAGGCTTCAATACCCCAAAAGGCAGTTTAGAAAGTTCTGATTTCGATATCTGGAATAATTCTTTTATTGCCGGAATATACTGGGCAGTATTAACGACGCAAATAATAGGCAACGCTATGTTGAAAAAAGGCAAAGGAAGTATAGTAAATATTTCGTCTATGTATGGACTTGTTGCCCCAAACCCTAAGCTCTATAAGGGTAAGAACTTTCTAAACCCCCCTAGTTATTCTGTAATAAAGTCAGGAATTATTGGATTGACCAGGTATACTGCTTCTTTCTGGGGACATAAGGGAATACGTTGCAATGCAGTTGCTCCCGGGCCCTTTTCTAATACAGAAGAAAAGACTGCCAATAGTGTTGATAAAAATGATGATTTTATCGACCGATTGAAAGAACGCACGTTATTAGGTAGAATAGGGCATCCTGGAGAATTAGTCGGTGCTATTATATATTTGGCTTCGGATGCCTCTTCCTATATGACGGGGCAAGTTATTTCTATAGATGGAGGGTGGACTGTTATATGAGTGACAGATGTCTCACTGGATTGGTGAATATAAATGTAGAATTGACGAGTAGATGCAATAAAAGCTGCTGGATGTGTGGGCGCAGGAAGGTAGAGAAGGAATATCCTGAACTTATTCTGGAATACGATGATATGGACTTTGCCTTGGTAGAAAAAATAGCACGCCAACTTCCAGAGGATAAAAGTATTGTTGTTCAATTACATAATAATGGAGAGCCTTTGCTATACCCTCGTTTTGGTGATGCTGTACGGTGTTTTTCAAAACAGACCACGAATATAGTTACGAATGGTAAGCTCCTATTGGAAAAAGCAGATGAGATAATAGGTAATTTGGATACGATGGCCATATCAATTATAGAGAATGATGACGAAGCAGAAGAGCAATATAAAATAATAGAGAAATTTCTCGAGATTAAAGGAGATAATAAACCGTATACTATTCTGCGTTTGAACGGTAGGATCGATTATAAAAAATATGAAAAATTTGGGCTCCTTATGGCTACGAGGGTTATTCATTCTGCAATGGGTAGTTTTAATTACAGGAAAGATCCCACTATTCCTGAGATTGGTATTTGCCTGGATTTTTTAAATCATTTGGCTATAAATACGAAGGGAGAGGTATCTATTTGTGTCAGGTTTGATCCGAAAAGATTGGGTGTGATAGGAAATGTTAATGAGCAAGATCTGGTCGATATTTGGTTTGGGGAAAAAAGAATGAAATGGCTGGAATATCACAGACAGGGGAGAAGAGACAAGGTTCCTTTGTGTTCTTATTGCCATTTTTGGGGTGTGCCAACCGGGAATGACTTAAGGAGAATTTCTGAAATAAGCGAAAAAGAAATTTTTTTGAGCGAGTTTACGAGTAGAGAGTAGCTAACAGGGGGTGTATTTATGAAAACAGGTAAAGATGTGTTTATTATTGCTGAAATAGGTATAAACCACAATGGAGATGTCGAGATAGCAAAGAAGTTAATAGATATGGCGGTAGATTGTGGATGCGATGCAGTAAAGTTTCAAAAGAGGACCATAGATATTGTCTACACGAAAGAGCAATTGGATTCCTATAGAGAAAGCCCATGGGGGACTACAACAAGGGCTCAGAAAGAAGCTCTGGAATTTGGCAAGGAGGAATACGATATTATTGATGAGTATTGTAAGAAAAAAGGGATTGAATGGTTTGCTTCTGCCTGGGATGAAAAAAGTCAAGAATTTTTGAGACAGTATAATCTTAAGTACAACAAGGTAGCCTCTGCAATGCTAACACATAGAAAATTGCTTGAAATGATAGCAGAAGAGGGAAAACATACATTTATATCAACGGGAATGGCTACATGGGAAATTATAGACGAAGTCGTTGATCTATTCAGAAATAAAGGATGTCCTTTTACTCTTATGCATTGTGTTTCTACATATCCAAGTGATGACGAAGAGTGTAACATACTTATGGTTAAGACTCTAAAAGAGAGATATGATTGTCCTGTTGGGTATAGTGGACATGAGAGGGGGATATTGCCTTCTGTATTGGCAGTGGCTTTTGGAGCGACGGTATTGGAGAGGCACATTACATTGGATAGGACAATGTATGGTAGTGACCAGGCAGCTTCTCTTGAGAAGCGAGGATTAGAACTATTAGTTAGGGATGCACGAAGAGTAAGGAAGATTTTAGGAGATGGCCAGGTTAAAATGATTTCAGAGAAAGAATTGCCGATAGCAAAAAAGCTGCGTTATCACGAGAATTTGATTCATCGATGAGAACAATCCTCATTTCTATAGACCACAAGTGGCGCGATTTGGCCGGATATGTATATATAAAGAGACTTCTTGAGAGACGCGGTTATCGCGTTTTATTAATCCGCAATAACTTTGAAGAATTTTACTCTGATGTTTGTAATCCAGACGCTGTGGTTATGATTCATCTTTATGATAAAAAGGTCTCTGATAGGGCCAAAAGATTAAAAGAAAGGGGTATTTCTATCTTTTTGATGCCTACAGAAGGAATACCTACCTTAAAATCTATTAGAGCATTTGCTGCAGGAAAATTTGCAGACCTCTCCCCAGTTGATATTCAATTTGTCTGGAGTAATGAGATGAAAAATATAATGGTAGAACAGAACATGATGAATGATAATAAGATAAAAGTAGTAGGTGTTCCAAGATTTGATTTTTATAGGCCTCCGTTGAAAAACACTCTTTTAACTAAGGAAGAGCTGTATGGGAAATATAAATTTAAGTACAACTATCCATTGATAACTTGGGCCACGAATTTTACCCATGCCTCTTTTAGTGTTAAAAACAAGGATTTCATTAAAAAGGATTGGGCTAAATATAAACTGGATAGTATCCTGAACTCCGAAAAGATACCTAAAATGGATTTTGAATCCAGAGAGATTATCTTTAATAATGTTATGCGTTTGGTTGAAGAGATTAGTGCTATAAATCTATTGATAAAACTACACCCTTCAGAGGATCATATGTATTATTATGAGAAACTCGCCTCATTAGATATGAATCTAAAAGAAAGAATTCGTATTGTTAATCAGGAATATATATGGGATATACTCAATGGTACGGATATTTTGATAAAACGCTCTTGTACCACAGGCATTGAGGCGTGGTTATTGGGTAAACCGACTATTGAATTAAAGTTAAATCCTGACGAGTGGTATTTTAGCCCGGAACATGCATCTGGAAGCGATGTGGTAGGAAGTTATGATGAGCTTCTAGATAGGGTTCTGTATTATTTAAATGGTGGCAGTATTCCAGAAAATATATTATCCGCAAGGGAAGAGTTTATTAAGAGGTGGTGTTATAAAGTTGATGGACAATCCTCGTCAAGATTTGTGGAAGAGATAGATTCTTTTTTAAAAAATAAGTCAGAATCGGTTGAGCCAGTGAGATTAAGCCTTAAAAAAATAAAATCTTATATAATAGTTTTCCTTATGGAGGTCTTTGATTTTAAAATCCATGATTTGCGTGTATATGGTTTGTGGGGCAAGGTAGATAAACTGGGCAGGGTGGATAAGTATTTTCATAGAAGAGACGAAAGGTATTGGGAAAGGCGGTTAGAGAGTTGTGTCTAAGAAAATTTTACATATTGTGATAAAGAACACAAGTTCTTTGGATTTTGTTCTGCCTTTTTTCTGGAAGCTGAAGAAAAGACATCCTAAAGATGAGTTATCTGTCCTTTATTGTACATTTGATAAAAGGTCTATTCTGAGAACCTCCTCTTTTTATTCGGAAATCTTTGCTGAAATAGGCGTTAAAGAATACGATTTTTTAGATTTTATAAGGCCCTCGATGCGCTTTTTGAAAAAATTGTTTCGTAGAGTTTTCAAAGGTTCTTATACAGATAAACGTTCATTTTTTGAGATAAAGAAAAATCTTAAGAAGGGAAGATTCTGGGTTATTGGGGATTTGCTGCTGTTAGCTTATTATAGGTTTTTCTATCTTTTTATCCGAAAATTTGTTGATTTTGCTTCGATTATGCCATTTTTTGATCCAGATGTTATTTTGCTTGATAATCGTGCAAAGAGCGATTTCCCGGGACGGGATGTTATTTTTAGTTATATGTATAAGGTCAAGCGTAAGGTTGTTTTAATTCCCCATGCCCCTCACTATCGAGATCCTGTTTCGGAGTTTTGCCCGTTCGATGAAAAGGGAGAATCTTTCCCCTCTTTTTGTGAGCATTGGATGCCTATGAAGTATGGAGAGCCATGGAAGGCAATAGGACTGGATAGGCCAGATAATCGATTCGTTTACTCTGGATATCCGGGATTTGATGAGGAATGGTTAACTTTTTGTAAATCACGAACCGAGAAAAAGGAGAAAACAAAAAGAATTTTATTTATAATACGCAGGTTCTTGGATAAAGGAATAGAAAGGACTGATGATGTTGATTATTATATATTAGACTTTGAGGATTTTTATAAGCCACTTCTGTTAATTAAAGAGGTTATGCAGGAATTGGAAGATGTGGAGCTTATTATAAAAGCCCATCCCTCTAATAATTATAGGAAATTAGTGAATGTCGTGAAGCAATCTGGAATAAAGAACTGGACAATAACCTATGAATCTATATATGCTTTACTTGGATTAGTAGATGTGGTGGTTTCTTTGCCATCTACTATATTGTTAGTCCCTGCAATGGCGGGAATTCCTACTATTTTAGTAATGAATAAATTGCAATTTAGGATCAATGAGAGATGGCCTGTATTGTGTGAGTTATATTTGAATATGTATTATAAGGTCGATAGAATAAGCGATTTACCAGGAATTTTGAAAAAGGCTTTAACTTTTAGAGATAGGCAGACAAAAGATATTGAACATATTGGTAGTTTTTACCATAATGAAATGGATGCTATGATATACGACTCCTTATGAACCTTTAGAAATTGAGGTGGATGGAATGACTTCTCCGAAAATATTTACAGTTATGGCAAATTATAACGGGTTTGATGTTACCTATAGGGCTATTGTATCTTTGAAACAGGTAGATTACGATAACAATACGATAATAGTGGTAGACGATTGTTCAGTAGATGATTCTTACCACAAATTATTGCAAATAGAAGATATCATCGTACTAAAAACTTTAAAAAATTCAGGATTGAACACTGCTTTTAATGTTGGGATTCGCTATGCCTTGGAGAATGGTGCTGATTATGTATTTCTTGTTCAGAATGATACGGATGAATTTTCTAAGAATATATTTAAGAGTATGCTTTCGGTTTTTGATCAGGATAGTTCTATTGGGCTTGTTGGACCTGTAGTTATTGATAAGTATAGGAAGCCAAGGTGGTTAGAGTCTGGCAAATTTATTTTTGATACACATATTAACACTTCTGAAGGTTATATGGTAAAACGCAAAGTTTTTGAAAAGATAGGTATGTTTAACGAGGAGTTGGTTGTATATTTTGAGGATGTGGATTTTATAATACGTATGCGTAAAGCTGGATTTAAGACAGCGAAAGATAATAATTCAAGTTTTCTGCACATAGGGCAGGCTACATTCTCTAAACAGAGGTTTAAACCAGACTATCTTCGAGTGAGAAATATATTTATGATGATGCGAAGATATTCTTTGCATAAAGGGATTGTCTGGAATGTAAGGGAATGCTATAGATTATTGAAAAGACACTTTCATAAAATGAAGCTCTTTATCGTAAATTTCAGAATAGTTGATTTTATTGTAGAGTTTTGGGCTGTTTTCTGTGGGGCGATTGTTGGTCTCTTTAAGCCCTGGGATACATCTAATGAAAAAACTAAAAAGGGAAATACTTGATTTAAGTTTTTAAATGAAACCTTTACGCCAGATAATCTCAGATACAGTTTTCATTGGTTTTGTCCAATCCCTTTCCGTTTTTTCTTCTATTGTAAGTATAGGCGTTATCTTACGCTTTTTAGGAATAGAGCAATATGGATTGCTTGCTATTTATAGATTGTTCACTTCAAAGGGACTTTTGATGTTATCCGAATTAGGTTTACGTAAACCTTTCGCTAGGGAGATAGCCTCTGCTAAAGAATCAATAGATAGGTCTTTGCTATCGGTGCTATTAGGCGGTGTTGTTTTTGTATCTTTTGTGATTGGTATTTTGCTATCTATTTTTTTGTTTTTACTTGGACCACTAAGGCTTATTTCTTTCCTTAATATTCCTTTATCTGTCCAACCTTTTTTTTATAAGATTCTACTTATTACGTTTTGTCTTATTCCTGTAGAGGTTTTTGGATTATTTTCAAATTCAGTTTTAGAAGGATTAAATGAATATAGGGTATTAAAGGGGATAGAGCTTGTCCAAATATTAGTGTTGTCTGTTGGGTATATTATTCTTTCTCTGTGCCATTTTACCTATCATTATCTAATAATATTTTTATTGATAACCAATTTTATATCGTCATGTTATAAGTCTTATATGGCATTATTACTGAGCAACAGTACAATTGAAACTAACTTAGGAAATGTTTGGAAAGGCTTGAAGCCAGTTTTATATCAGGCTAAGTATTATATGCTTGCGACTTTTTCTAGCGTGATTGGAAATTATGCACCTAATTTCATTATGTCTGTTATGTTTAGCCCTTCTTATGTTGGTTATGCAGATATAGTCCAAAAATTACCTCGTATAATAAAGAATTCTTTTGGTTTTATTGGTCAAAACCTTATGGTGGTAACATCAGAGCGTAATGCTATTGGAGATAGAGAGTTTATTAGCACTTTGTTTAATAAGGGGATTAAATTATACCAATTTCTGTTAATTCCTCTCTCATGTGTTTTTTCTGTTTATAATCAGCCTATTATGAAACTGTGGGTTGGAGAGGATATTGCTTCTTATTTGTCGGGCTATGCCTTCTGGGCGATTTTATCTATCGCTTTTTTCCCAATAGCCAGTTTTGGATGGAATTTCCTTTCAGGATATGCCGTTAAACTAAATAAAATGGCGATTTTTCAGTGGGTTGTGACAATCGCTAAATTAATATCCCTTATATGCTTAAGTCCATTTATTGGTATTGGATCTGTTGTGTTGGCTCTGTGGGCATTTGCTATAGTTTTACCGCCCAATATTAGTTATTACAAGGAATATCTTGCACTTGATATTAAGGATTATTGGCTTTCTGTTTCTATAATTTTGGTTAGTTCATTGGGAGTTTCCTATATTACTTACAAGATAAATTTATTGTTATCTGATAACGGTATCTGGATTGCAGCCTTTTTATTTGCACTTATCTCTTCATATA
>WGAY01000022.1 GCA_015494585.1 Candidatus Omnitrophota bacterium
CCAGTTGGACGCCAGGCCTTCTGCTATAGTTACCTTATCCAATGATGAGTGGTTTGGCAGGGGCCTGGCGCAGTGGTTTCACCTGAATTTCGCGCGCCTCTCGGCGATTACCTTTTCTATCCCTATCGTTAAGGTGAATAACGATGCCTGGAGCTGTGTTATAGACCCTTTGGGCAGGATAGTGCAGGGTAAGGTTGGACTGAATGGTTTTGGTGTAAGGCGTTTGTTTATCTTCTGGCTTATGGATTATGATATGCCGGCATCTTTGTATGAAAGATATGGCGATAGTTTAATGCTGTTAATTATTCTGGTATGTGGTATAATTATTATCTTCAGGGTATGGAATAAGAGGAGGTGGCATGGAACTCAGTATAGTTCATATAAGCGTACCTGAAGGCGCCAATGTTATAATTGGCCAGTCTCATTTTATAAAGACCGTAGAAGACTTATATGAGGCTATAGCCCAGACCAATCCGAACATAAAATTTGGGTTGGCATTTAATGAGGCCTCGGGGAAGCGGCTGACAAGGGTTGAAGGAAACGATGATATGCTCAAGAAGGTGGCCGCTAATAATGCCATTAATATAGGCGCGGGCCACATATTTGTAATAGTCCTGCAGGAGGGATTCCCGATTAATGTCTTGAATGCAATAAAGATGGTACCCGAGGTGTGTAGGATATACTGTGCCACTGCAAATCCCCTGGAGGTAATCGTTGCCCATACCAAACAAGGCAGGGGTATTTTAGGTGTAGTAGATGGGTTTATGCCTGATGGAATAGAGGGCAAAGAAGACGTAATTGCAAGGAAAAAACTCCTTAGAGACCTGAGATATAAACTCTAGTAAATGAAAAGAATCCTCTTGATAGTAGGCCCTACCGCCGTATTTATAGATTCCGTAAGGGTCATTACCAATATATCCAGCGGCAGGCTCGGATTCCTGCTCTATTCCAGATTAAAAGAGAACTATGACGTTGATTTATTAGTCTCTTCCTCTACTTGTTTTGATTGGCCGAGGGATGCAAGGAGATTTTTTACGGCTGATGAGCTTTTTTCTCTCATTAAGTCTCTGGATGGAGGCTATGATCTAGCGGTGAATCTGGCGGCTATATCCGATTTTCGTGTTCGATCCTTTTCTCCAGATAAGCTTCCTTCGGATAGAGCTTATAGCATTGAGCTTGTTCCAAGGGAGAAATTCTGGCCTTATCTACTGGATATCTCAGAGGCCCTAGTCTTGTTCAAGCTAGAGCCTAGTCTTTATCTTGCCGAAAAAGAGGCACAGCAATTATGTTCTAGGAGTGGTAAAATAAGATTCGTGGTTGCCAACAGCCTTGAGGAAGGTAATTATAAGGGAAAGATAGTATTTGAAGATCATTGTTCAGGGGTTATCTCTGGTCGAGAGGAGATGGCGAGACAGATTTCTATACAAATCAAGGATATCCTGGGAGGTTGAAATGAAAAAATTGGCCATTAATACAATGCTTTGGTTTCTGGTCTTTGGTTTGGGCTCAAATATTGCCTTTGGCTTCTGGGTCTGGACACCTAAAACCAAGAAGTTTGAATATGCAAAGGATGCAGGGAAAGATACGCCTAAGGCCCAGGCGGAGTTCGCTAAGGGGAAAAAAGACCCCCAAGAAAAATTGAAGGAATGGAAATCCCTGCTTTCAAGGTTTCCCAAGAGCCCACAGGCAGCAGAGGCCCTCTATAATATAGGTCGCATATACGAGGATATGCATATGTACTATACTGCGCATAAGTATTATAAGCGCTTGATAAAAGAGTACCCGTTTAGCGAATATCTGCCACAGGCAATAGAGAGGGAATACAAGATAGGATTAAGGTTTCTGGAGGGATATAAGAGGAAGTTCTGGGATATAACCAAGCCAATAGAGAATCCTGCCCTTGAGATATTCGATATTGTTATTGCCAGTTCCCCTTATAGTGAATATGCGCCGGCTGCCTTATATTATAAGGGCCTTTATTACAAGAAGAAGGGACTTTACGAGGATGCACGAGAGGCCTTTGAGTCTCTACTGAAGACCTATTCCAGCAGTAAGTGGGTGGATAAGGCAGAATACCAGATAGCGATGTGTTATTTTGAGATGTCAAAAGACCCTTCTTATGATCAGGAATTTACGGCCAGAGCAAAGAATTCATTAAAGAAATTTTTGGCCAAGTATCCCAATAGTTCTTTTAGGGAAAAAGCAGAGGAGATGTTGAGGACACTGGATGAAAAAGAAGCAGCCCATTTTCTGAAAATAGCGGAATTTTATCTCAAACAGCAGCGCTATAAACCTGCCAGACTTTATCTCGATAAGATTCTATCTCAATATCCTGGCACCAAAGCAGCAGAAAAGGCGAGGCAATTAAAGGAGTCTCTGGATAAGAAATGAAGATAGACTTTCTATCCAGGCTTAGGCGGCTTCAGTCTGTCCTTAAGAGCAGAGAGGCCGTCCTGATTAGCCGGGAAACCGATGTCTACTATTTTGGTGGTATTGAATTTGCCTCTGATGCCAGGTTATTGGTTACCAAGAGGAAGGCCTTTGTTATCTCAGATAGCAGGTATCGCTATGAGTTGTCTATGCTCAGTCCTGCCTATACTCCTAAGGAGATAGAATTAAATTTTCCAAATACGCTGAAGATAATTTGTCCTAAAAGGATTAATAGATTATATCTGGACCCTTTATTGTCGATTAGCGAATATCAGGAGATTGCAAAGGTGATGAAAGGGATGACCTCGGTTGGGAAGAACATCTTTACCAAGATAAGGCAGATGCGAATGATAAAGGATGCATCTGAGATTGCTATTTTGAAGAAGAATTTCAGGTTACATAGAAGGTTAATAGATAACTGGCATACCAAGATAGAGGGTCTTACAGAGGTCCAGGCCGCTCGCCTGTGGAAGATAATGGTATTGGAGTCGAGCTGTGAAGATGAGGCCTTTCCTTCTATTGTTGCAGCGGGAAGGTCTTCTAGCTTTCCTCATTATAGCCCTTCTGGCAGGCGTGTAACTTTAAATAGGGCATTGCTTTTTGATTCTGGTATAAGCAGGCATAGGTACAAAACTGACTTGACGCGTATTTTTTTTGTCGATAAAATGAGCCAGCGATATAAGAAATATCTAAATATTGTTAAAGAAGCCCAGGAAGTGGCCTTTTCTATCATAAGACCAGGAGTGCGTTTGCGCGATTTGGACATTAAGGTGCGCTCTTTTTTGAAGAAGTATGGCTTAGACGGCTATTTTATCCATTCCTTGGGTCATGGTGTAGGGTTGGAGGTCCATGAATTGCCTCGCGTGTCCTCTACTTCACAGGCCATTGCTGTGCCGGGGATGGTATTTACTATAGAGCCAGGGATCTATCTCCCAGGCAAATTCGGCATTCGAATAGAAGATGTCGTCCTAGTGAAAGAAGATGGATATGAATTGCTGTGATAGGAGGTAATTATGCTGGGTATCAATGAATTATCGGTTGGAAGGACAGTAAAGGTAAACAATGATGTCTTCGTTATTACCAATCTTGAACACGTAAAGCCTGGTAAGGGTTCTGCATTTGTCCGTACGAAACTGCGCAATCTTAAGACCGGAAGCACTGTTGATATAACATTTAAGGACGGTGACAAGATTGAGCCTGCCTTTGTTGAGGATAGGACCCTTACCTATTTGTACAATTCAGGAGATATGTATTACTTTATGGATCAGGAGTCTTTTGAGGAGGTCGTTATCCCTGCTGATATCCTGGGCGAACATGTTTTGAAATTTTTAAAAGAAAATTTGGATGTAAAAGCTAGCTTTTACGAAGGCCAGATAGTTTCGGTTTCTCTTCCTAATTTTGTTGTTTATGAGATAATAGAGACAGCTCCGGGAGCAAGGGGAGATACGGTAAAAAATGCTCTGAAGCCAGCGACTCTGGAGAATGGTACGGTTATTCAGGTACCGTTATTCGTGGAACAGGGGACAAAGGTGAAGGTGGATACAAGGACTGGGCAGTATATTGAGAGAGTTTAGTTTCCCTGTCTAACAAGGGGGTCCTATGGACAAAAAGAGACTCGAGGAATTGATTGATCTTATGAAAGAAAATGACTTGGCTGAGATTGAACTAGAAGGAGAGGAGGGTTACATCCACATTAGAATGAAAGAGACGCAGACTTATCCTGTAGCGCCTGTGAGTGTTCCACCTACCTCTGTGCAGGCAACACCAGGTCCTGATTCTACAGATATAGGTGGACTAATAGAGGTAAAGGCACCAATGGTGGGGACCTTTTATCGCGCACCGGCTCCGGATGCCGATCCGTATGTAGAGGTAGGTAGTAGGGTCGAAGTGGGGCAGGTGCTCTGTATTATAGAGGCAATGAAGTTGATGAATGAAATAAAGGCAGAGGTTTCAGGAACCATAGAGAAGATACTGGTAGAGAATGCCCAACCAGTTGAGTTTGGCCAGGTTTTATTCTTAATAAGGCCATAGTGTTATGGTAAAGGATGAATCTCCTTTGTAAGGAGAGGATAAATACGAATCATTTGTGCTTCATGTTTGCTTCTTCATGCGCAATACAATAAAGTAATAGTTGGTTAGCAAAAGAATGTAAGTGGAAATCTCTACATAATTCGGGAGAAATATTATAGGGGAAAATGTTATGTTTTCGAGGATATTGATTGCCAATCGTGGTGAGATAGCAGTAAGGATTATTCGCGCGTGCAAGGAACTGGGTATATCAACGGTTGCGGTCTATTCTACGGCTGATGAGAATTGCCTTCACGTCTCTCTTGCAGACGAGGCGATATGTATAGGCCCGCCTGCAGGGAAGGATAGCTATCTCAATATCCCTGCGATAATGAGTGCCGCAGAGATTGCGGATGTGGATGCCATCCATCCTGGATATGGGTTCCTGGCAGAAAATGCCCATTTCGCTGAGGTTTGTGAGTCCTGCAACATTACATTTATTGGTCCCTCTCCAGAGAATATCGTTAGTATGGGGGATAAGGTCAGGGCACGGGAACTGATGAAACAGGCGGGGCTGCCTGTCATCCCTGGCAGTGAAGATAAGATAGATAGTGTTGATCAAGCAGTGGCCATTGCTAGGAAGGTTGGCTATCCGGTCATGATAAAGGCCGCTGCAGGAGGTGGTGGGAAGGGTATGCGCGTATGCCATAACGATATGTCCCTTAAGGCCGCATTTACCACGGCCCAGAGGGAGGCAGAGGCGGCATTTGGAGATGGAGGCCTTTACATAGAGAAGTTTATTGTTAATCCCAGACATATCGAGGTGCAACTGTTGGCCGATAGATATGGAAATGTGGTTCACCTGTGGGAGAGGGATTGTTCCATACAGAGGAGACACCAAAAACTCATAGAGGAGGCCCCTTCACCTGTCCTTACTCATAGACAAAGGGAAAGGTTAGGCGAGTTGGCAGTTAGAGGGGCAAAGGCAGTGGGCTATTCCAATGTAGGGACAATGGAATTCTTGATGGATGAGAATGGGGATTTTTATTTCATAGAGATGAATACAAGGATACAGGTCGAGCATCCGGTTACAGAGATGATAACAGGGATCGATTTGGTAAAGGAGCAGATCTTGATGGCAGCTGGTGAAAGATTGAAATTTCGTCAAAGGGATGTAAAGATAAGCGGACACGCCATAGAGTGCAGGATAAATGCAGAGGATTGGCAGAACAATTTTATGCCTTCACCAGGACTTATAGAGTATCTATATGTGCCGGGCGGCAGGGGTGTGCGGGTGGATACGCACATATATGCCGGTTATTCTATCCCGCCGTTTTACGATTCTTTAGTGGCGAAGTTAATCAGTTTTGGAAAGGATAGACAGGAGGCTATTACTATTATGATGCGCGCCTTGGATGAGTTTGTTGTCTATCCCAATAAGACAGTGATAAACCTGCATCAGGAAATACTCTCGGATGCCTGTTTCCAGGCAGGGGATTTTTCTACTGCATATATAGAAGAGAGATTCGAGGATTTGATTCAAAAAGGGGGTGGCAGATGAGGATAGGGGCCTTATTTGCGGTATTGGTCTATACGATACTAGCGATCTTTATTGGAGTTTGGTTGATTGCTATTGGAATTGGATATGTTGATGAAAAGATATTGATTTATTTTGTGCAATATCTCTATACACAGGAACATCTATTCTACACCTTCCTTTCAGGTATAGGGCTTATCTTTATCTCTTTTATCTTTTTCAATATGTCCTTTGGTGGACCCAGACGCAAAAAGCAGGTCCTCTTTAAAAATTCTAGCGGAGAGGTGGCAATAAATCTCCATTCTCCCGTAGAGAATGTGGTTAAAGAGGTGGCCTCGCAGATAAAAGAGATAGTGGAGGTAAGGCAGGATTCATATATGCTTAAGAAGCTTCTGGTAATTGAACTGCGTGTTGTGATGCGGCCAGGGGTGAAAATAAAGGAGATAAGCGAGGCCCTTCAGAATAGGATTATTGAGAGGATTAGGGAGGTTATAGGCATAGATATGCCAATAAAGGTAATTGTCAGAGTTTCAAGGGTTACCGAACCCAAGAAGAAAGATATAGATAGTGACGATGAAAACGTTCCGATTCCGTTCAGGAATATGGATGTATGAAGAGAGCAAGAGTATTGAAGCAGACTACGCTAAGGTATTTTCTCTAGATTCAAGGAAAGGGCGATTATGAATTTAGTTGCTGCCATTGAAGAGAGTATTCGTGTAAAACAGGATTTCCTAGCACAAGGGATCTCTGCCCTTGAGGCAGGGATTGATTTACTCTGGGAGGTTGTTCGTGGTGGTGGGACGATCTTGGTCTGTGGCAATGGCGGCAGTGCTGCCGATGCCCAGCATTTTGCAGCAGAACTCGTTGTTAGGTTTAAACAGAATCGGAAGGCAATTGCCTGCATTGCCCTGACAACAGATACATCTATATTGACTGCGTCTGCGAATGATTTCTCTTACAATGGAGTGTTTGCGCGTCAGGTAGAGGCGTTGGGGAGAGAAGGCGATGCCCTTGTTGCGATTAGTACTTCTGGGTCCTCTAAGAATGTGGTTTCGGCAGTAGAGCAGGCAAAGGATATAGGATTAAGGGTCGTCTCCCTTATCGGTGCGAAACCGTCTCCTTTAGAGGGGCTTAGCGATGTGTGTATAAAGGTGCCTTCTTCTACCACGGCGCGTATCCAAGAGGTGCATGAATTGTGTCTGCATATTATTGCTGAGGAGATAGAGAATAGGTTTATCAGGGAGGGCAATTAATATGAAACGGGTTAATGTGGGAGTTATTGGTTTTGGCACAATAGGTGCCGGTGTCGTAAAGATATTGCTCAAGAAGCGCACCCTGCTCAAAAAACGCACTGGTATAGACATTTGCCTTAAAAAGATCTGCGATAGGGATTTTTCAAAAGACAGGGGAATAGGGAAAGTGCCTCAGAATTTGCAGGAGAAAGATTGGAGAAAAGTGGTAAATGCCCCGGATATAGATATTGTTGTTGAGTTGGTGGGTGGGATAGGTATTGCCAAAGATATTGTCTTGTCTGCATTGAAAAATAATAAGATTGTCGTTACTGCAAACAAGGCTTTGCTTTCAGAATATGCAAGAGACATATTTTCTATTGGCACTCCTGAAACCAATCTCTTTTTTGAGGCGGCTATCTGTGGAGCGATCCCTGTTGTCAAGGACATACAGGAGGCCCTTGTTGCAAACAGAATAAAGTCTCTTTATGGGATAGTAAATGGCACGTGTAATTATATCTTGAGCAAGATGTTTGAAGATACGCTTGAATTTGAGGTAGTGTTAAAGCAGGCCCAGAAGCTGGGTTATGCAGAAAAGCAACCCGGCCTTGATATAGATGGGATAGACTCTGCGCATAAGCTGTCTCTCCTTTCTTTGCTTGCCTTTGGGAAATATGTGCCCCCGGAGACTATCCCTACCGAGGGGATAACAAACTTGGAGCTTATGGACCTGTTGTTTGCGGATGAGATGGGTTATAGTATAAAGCTGTTGGCGGTTGGCAATGATACAAAGCAGGGCCTTGACCTACGCGTGCATCCTGCCCTTGTGCCCTATGAGCATATGCTTTCCTCGGTGGAAGGTGTCTTTAATGCCCTATACCTACAGACAGATGAGGCAGGCGATATGATGTTTTACGGCAGAGGAGCTGGTAGGTTCCCAACGGCGAGTGCGGTGGTAAGTGATGTGGTCGATGCGGCAAGGGTGATTGTTAGTCCTGATGTGCCGTCTGCCCGCCAAGAGATAGAATTTTCTCCGAGGCTATCAGAGGTGAGTTGCAGGTATTATGTTAGGTTTACAGTAGTGGACAGGCCGGGTGTGCTGGCAAAGATATCCGGGATACTTGGTAAAAATAATATAAGCATTGCCTCTGTCCAGCAGACAGAGAGGGCAAAGGCAGGTTCAAATACGGTTCCTTTGATCTTGATTACCCATGAGGCAGCAGAGAAAAAGATGAAGAAGGCGATCTCTGAGATCGCAAGATTAGATGTGGTGAAAAAAGAGCCGGTTGTCATCCGTATAGTGGATTTATAATCCTGTTAAAAGGGGGAATAGAGGGGCCTGCAGACTAATGATAGCAATGGAAAGGTGGAAAACGGAGAGAGAAGAGATGGTTTTGTACTTTATACTCCATGCTTTATCCCAAATTATGCAATAGGAATTTGTGATATAATGGAGCTCGTTGTGGGGCAAAGAAAAATAACTAAAAACTCAAAGCTAAAAACTAAAAACCACAACTCAAAACTCAAAACTATTTTTTAGTCTCCGAATAGAAGGCGAATCTATAGAAAGCGAGGCGGCGTGTGGGAACTGAGGGCATAGCTTATGATAAAAAGGGATAACGGGATAAAATAAAAAGATTTAAGGTTTTAAGCTGTGGATTTGACTTTTGAGATTTTAGATTTGAGTTATTTTCATGCTTGATAATTGAGAAGGGAGAGACTATGGCCTGGAGAGGGGTTATTGAAGAATATCGTAAGTTTTTGCCAGTAAACAGGAGGACCCCAGTAATAACGCTCTTGGAGGGCAATACGCCGCTTATCCCTGCCCCTGCGATTGCGAAGAGAATAAGCAAGTACGCGCAGGTGTATTTGAAGTTTGAGGGGATGAATCCCACTGGTTCATTTAAGGACCGAGGGATGACGATGGCGGTGTCTAAGGCAGTTGAGGAGGGAGCAAAGGTGGTTATGTGTGCCTCAACAGGCAATACCTCTGCCTCGGCAGCGGCCTATGCAGGCAGGGCAGGCATAAAGTGCGTTGTGCTCATTCCTGCTGGTAATATTGCCTATGGGAAGCTTTCGCAAGCCCTTATTCACGGTGCTCAAGTTATTCCCATTGAGGGTAACTTTGACCAGGCATTAACATTGGTTAGAGAGATAACCCGGGAATATCCCATAAAACTTGTTAATTCTATAAATCCCTATCGTATAGAGGGACAAAAAACCGGCGCTATAGAGATATGCCTTCAGCTGGGCAAGGTCCCTGATTTTCATGCGATTCCAGTAGGAAATGCCGGTAATATTACCGCTTACTGGAAGGGCTATAAGGAATACAGGGAAAGGGGGTATATCAAACGCCTGCCGAGGATGCTTGGGTTTCAGGCAAGTGGGTCAGCTCCAATAGTTAAAGGAAGGCCAATAAAGAACCCCAAGACAATAGCTACTGCGATAAAGATAGGAAATCCTGCCAGCTGGAGAGGTGCAGAGGCTGCCAGGGACGAATCAGGGGGATTAATAGATACGGTTACAGACGCAGAGATCCTTGAGGCGTATAAACTAATGGCAAGACAGGTTGGTGTCTTTGCTGAGCCGGCATCAGCGGCATCGGTTGCGGGGATATTAAAGAAGGCAAGGGAGGGTTTTTTCCGCAAGATAAAGAGGAAATTTACGATTGTATGTATACTGACCGGTCATGGCTTGAAGGATCCTGATCGAGCCGTAGCCGTGGTGAAGAGGAAGCTGAA
>WGAY01000023.1 GCA_015494585.1 Candidatus Omnitrophota bacterium
ATTGCTGTTTACGCTATTGCTTTCCATTTCCCTTACTCCTTTATCTAAAGAGAAAAGCGCCCCGTAAAATACGGGGCGCCATTATCCCTGTTAACCAAGGAGCTGCAATATGGACTGAGGAGCAACGTTTGCGTGTGCAAGCATAGCTGTACCTGCCTGCTGCAAGATCTGCAGTCTTGTAAAGTTGACCATCTCCTCAGCCATATCCACATCCCTAATACGGCTCTCAGAGGACTGTATGTTCTCTCTGGTAACACCGAGGTTTGCAATCGTGCTTTCCAATGTGTTTTTCTGGAACGCACCAAGCGTTGCCCTCTGAGTAGAGACATCATTGATTGCCTCGTCAATGATATCCACAGCCGTAGACGCATTTGAATCCAGGTCATAAGTTCCACCAGACTTGATCGCCAAAAGGCCCTGGCTTCCTGCAGTAGAGGTGCCGAGCTGATTTGCCCTCATAGAAGAAATGGATATGGTTGCGATCTCATTGCTGTCGGCATTGGCGCCAAGCACAAACCTCAACAGACCAGCAGTTACATAGATATCATAGGAAGGATTTGTCGCAGTAGTATTATATGCCTCGGCTATGGTAATCTTCATGTTCTTAAACGTTCCAGTAGCAGCTATCAGGGTCAGGCCACTGCCAGTTGCAGAAGATCCATCTATAGTCCCTGCAACATCCTGTCCTGTATCGGCAGCAATGTTACCGCTAACAGCGCTACCGGTTACAATCAAGGATACCTCAGAACCATAGTTAACGCTCCTGACAAATATATGGTCATCGTTACTAGCATCCGTAGATGTCCATGCATACACGCCCGACACGGTTGCCATTATTGCAGACACAATCTGATCTGCACTATAAGTAGTTGTCAAATCAACGGTGGTACCATTAACAGTCAAGTCTCCTACTCCCCATGCACCTCCAGAATCAGTGTTGTTACCGAAGCTTATCAGAGCCTGTGAGGCCTTTGTGGTTATGTTATAAGAGACAAAACCCGTGCTGGCATTTGAGCCAATGCTTGCGGCAGTAACCCTGTTCGTATTCTTTACATCAACAGAGTTACCAGCAGCGCCATTTAATAGGTACTTACCAGCATACTTGGTTGTATTAGCGATTCTGTCAATAGAATCTACTGCCGAATCCACCTGCGCCTGGTCAGCAGCAATTGCCTCAGTATCGTTAGCACCTTCATTAGCTGCGTGCAGAGCCAATGCCCTGACAGAATTAAGAAGTGTATTCATCTCTGTCAAAGCACCTTCAGCAGTCTGGACCATAGAAATCGCATCTTCTGAGTTCTTTATTGCCTGATCCAGACCAACAATATTAGCACGCAGTTTCTCGGAAATAACCAGACCAGCTGGGTCATCACCAGCCCTGTTGATCCTATAACCAGAGGAGAGTTTCTCCAATGACTTCCTGACGGCAGAATCGGTCTTCGTCAGGTTCCACCACGCATTTAGCGCAGCAATGTTATGGTTAATCCTTACTCCCATCTTTTGCCTCCTTGCTTAGATCCCAACTCTAGCCTCCTTGCTAAAGCCAAGGCCATTTTTTATAGCGGCGGCCTCAGGCCGCTTGCCTCTTTGGTGCGCCCTTTTTTCCTCCCTATCACCCCCCTTCTCAAAGAACTATTTCTATCTTTTTTATCGTCTAAAACTCCATGTTCTTTAGAAAAAATTCGTGTGTAACTATCTGAAAAGATGGCATCTCAAATACAATCCAGACAATATAAGATTAAGATGGAATGAAACCTTTTGTGTCACAAGGAGAAATGCTTGCTTTTAGGGCAAAGATATAGTGGGAAGGAAGGCTCAAAATAAGAACCTTGTGTTTTAATTTCTAACAGAAGAAAAGTTAACAATCAAGGGAACAATGAAAAAAGATCTCTAATGCGTTACCCAATTTAAATGTCATTTAATCCATATCAAATCGAAACCAGGGCCTTTTCTATAGCCGTAACGATATCTTCTATCGACTCTATCCCTATCGAAAGCCTAATGAAGCCCTCATCTATACCTGCAGCCTCCAATTGTTCTAGAGTCAGCTGCTGATGTGTGGTAGAAGCGGGATGAATAACCAGGGAACGGGCATCGCCTACATTGGCCAAATGGTAAAACAAAGGGAGATTCTTTATAAAGGCCTCTCCAGCTGGGCGTCCCTGTTTTAACGAAAAACATACCATTCCACTGAATAATCCCCTATAAAAATATTTTTTCGCCAGTTCAAAGTATGGACTGCTCTTAAGGCCAGGATAAAAAACTTTTGAGACATCATCCCTACTTTCCAGGAATTCTGCCACAATTTTCGCATTCTCGCTATGTCTCTCCATTCTCAGGTGCAGGGTTTCTATCCCCAAGAGAATCAAATAGGCATTCATTGGGCTCAAGGCCGGACCAATATCCCGTAAAAGGGATAGACGGACCCTGTTCGTATAGGCAGTATTACCAAATGTCTCCCAAAAATTCAGATTATGATAGGCAGGGTCTGGCTGAATCAGGGAGGGATACCTTCCCGAGCCCTTCCAGTCAAAATTTCCACTCTCTACAATAATGCCTCCAATTGAGGTCCCATGTCCGCTCAGGTATTTAGTCATAGAATGCACTATCACATCTGCCCCCCATTTTATGGGTTGGACCAGAAATGGAGTTGCAAAAGTATTGTCTACCACCAGGGCAATGCCATAACTATGAGCAACTTTTGCTATCGCCTCTATATCCATCGGTATCAGCGAGGGATTGCCAATGACCTCGCCATATATTGCACGCGTCTTATCATTTATTGCATCTTTCAATGCCGACAAATCATTTATATCAACAAATTTTACCTTTATCCCAAACCTTGGTAATGTATATCTGAAAAGGGTATATGTCCCTCCATAGAGATAACTCGAGGCAATAACCTCATCGCCCTGGCCTGCTAGACCCAGTATTGCCAGAGTTATCGCTGCCTGGCCAGAGGAGACTGCTACTGCACCACTGCCTTCCTCCAATCGGGCAACCCTCTCCTCCAGTACAGATACAGTAGTATTGCCTATCCTCGTATATATCTGGCCCTCATCCTTTAGTGCAAACAGGTTCGCAGCGTGTTCCGGCGAATCAAATAGAAATGAAGTATTCTGATAGATCGGTGGCAGGGCGGGATTGTCCTTAAACTCATAAGGATCAAATCCCGAATGAAGACACTTTGTCTCAAATTCCATGACAAGGCTCCTTTTCTTAATACCATCCTATAAAAACTACGTTCTTATCAGAAAACCAAACTCCTGAGCTAAGCGCTAATATATTTACTGCTAAACTCCTCGACACCTAACTCTTCTTCTTGCTCTGCATTTTTAAACGCATCTACTATGCCTTGCTTAACATATCGTTCCTGTCTTTCTAACTCATCCAATTCAATGTTTCTCAATATTTTTTCTCGCAACAACAAGAGAGGATCGTGTTCCCGCCAAAAGTCTTCTTCTTCTTCTAAGACATACTCTCGCTTATCACTCTTGGAATGCCCACAAAACCTATAGGTGCGACACTCGATAAAAACAGGAGATCGATTAATTAAGACCTCTCGATATATTTCACCGAATTTCTGCCAAAGATTCAATACGTCTATTGCCTCCTCATAGACATACCTAAGGCCAAAACTTCTTACCCGGTCTCCAAATTCTCCACCACTAAGGTTTCTCGTTATAGAACTCATCGCATAGCAATTATTCTCGAGCACAAAGATAATCGGGACATCATACACCTTGGCCATATTCAGGGCCTCCATAACATACCCTTCGTTCATTGCGCCATCTCCCAAAAAACTTATCACTATCCCCTCTTCTCCTTTTAACTTCTTTGCAAAAGCAATCCCCACTCCTATCGGTATCATACCGCCAGTTATGCCATTCGTGTAAAAATTTTTATGCTGCAGATGCTGACTTCCTCCAAGCCCCGAGACAACTCCTGTACGCTTTCCCATCACCTCACTTGCAAGAGCAAAGACATCGCCAGTAATCGCAAGGAAATGGCCATGTCCCCTGTGTGTGCTGGTAACAAAATCTCTCTCTATATCGATATAATCCAGAATCGAGACAGCTACTGCTTCTTGACCGATACAACTATGAGTAGTCCCTCTCAATAATCCTTTCGTGAAGTAATCCTCTAAAATCATCTCAAATTGCCGTATCAAAAACATCTTTTTGTATATCTCTATGGCCTTCTCTATCATCTCAGAAACTCCAAAATCTCATTATAGACCCTAGCGTATCCTGGCAATACATAGAATTCAAGGTCTCTAGGGCTAGGGATAAAACAATTTCTTGCCCCTATTGCCTTCGTCTTGAGATTCACAAATCTATCTCTTATTTTTTGTAAAATCCCTGCGCCCCATCCAAAGTCCATCCATCCTTCCTCTAAGGAAACTACATATCTATACTTGTCCAGGTCTCCTTCCTCTAGAAAATCACATGGCCATAAATCCCTTATCAGGACAACATCCACTGCTATCTCTTCTTTTAAATAGAGTTGTTTCTGTATTTGTGCTGCTATTTTGGATATCCCACCATAAGAGATAAGTAATATATTGCTGTCTTCATCTGCTATTGACAACAGAGTATGCCTGTTCTCTCGATTGATATTTATAAAAGAATCTATCGTGTCCCCTAAAATTAGATCCTGAGTATAGTCTGTCTTATTCTCTATAAAAAGAACCGGCCTATTTAGATCTAGAGCATATTTTAAGTCCTCACCAGGATTAGAAAATATATTTGGAGCAATTATATGCAATCCTGGTATACCAAAGAATAAAGATTCCATAGACTGAGAATGCGTCGCTCCATAGCCTCTAAAACCTCCCGAGGGGGTCCTTATTACGATTGGAAGAGGCTGTGCATACATGCTATAAAACTTGGTCGCATGATTAACTATCTGATCAACTGTCAAGGTAAGAAAATCACTAAACATTATCTCAACTACAGGCTTCAAACCTGCTATTGCCATTCCTATTGCAAGGCCAGTAAACCCTTGCTCTGACATAGGTGTTGGAATAAGTCTTCCCGGAAAAATAGAAGAAAGGCCCTTCGTAACCTTAAATGCCCCACCATAGGGGTCGATAATGTCCTCTCCGATGAGATAGATATCCTTATCTGCCTCTAGCAAAGATTTTATTGTCTCCCTCAACGCCTCTATGTACTTCATTTCAGCGAAATGGTTTATAATACGCCTCATCAGCCAATGCCAGCATCTCCTTATCTCCTCGGCTATCACCATACGCGTATATTTTATCGTATTTATCTAAATCAATCTCCCTTTTTATCCTCTCCACTTTTTCTTGCCCATAACAATTCTTCCCTATGAGCCGCCCCGTGCATCGTCCATTTCTAATCTCCAATTCCATCGCTATTACCTTATCAATTCCATTAGACTGCGCCCACGGTCTTATGTATATACCAAGCCCTGCAGATACTATAGCAACAACGTCTTTTTTTTCTTTGTGCCAGCGCAGTCTCTCTATTGCCGTTGGGCGAATAATTTGGGGGATAACACTCTCAGAAAATTTCTTCGCTAATACCTCCAACTCCGATATTTCCATCCCCGCAACTGAAAGGGCCAAGACATTTTCCTTTATCTGCTTGTTACCATAAAGACCAAGTCCATACATAAACAGGGAAGGAACAATCGGCAGCATTCTTAAGAAGAAATCCTTACCTAAGACAAATTTTACAAACTCTTTTATACTCTCTCGATGGGTAATAGTTCCGTCAAAATCAAATAAGGCAAGGTCCATTGCTAATTCGTGGATATATTTTTGCCGATATCCTCCAAGGAAATATCCAGACTTGCAGCAGTTATATTCTCTTTAAGGATCTGGTCGTAAATTTCTTTTCTATAAACAGGAATACTAGAAGGGGCAGAAATCCCAAGCCTGACTACATCTCCTTTTAGGTCCAATATACGCACCTCTATTTCATTGCCTATCATCAAACTCTCATTTCTTTTTCTCGCTAATACCAGCATTTCACGCCTCTACTTGTTCCTGTCTCTTCACTTGTAGAATCTCGTATCGCAAACTGTACTCTTCTGGATTTAGTACGAGTTGTTTTGCCTTCATTTTCTCTTTGTTCAACAGGATAGGAGCCTGGAGATTCATTGTTATCCTCATAGGATCCTTCCTTATTGAAACCAAGGCAAGGACCTCTCCCTTACGTAGATCCTCTAATTCCAGGTCGGATAACAAATCCTTATGAATTCTTATCCTATAGTCTGGAGCAAAGACCAGGGGATTGGTAACGACAAAGGCAAGCTCAGGATTATCTAGGGATTGTAGCCAGTGGAAGAGGCCGTTTTGTCCCTCCTTCAAAAGGACATACCGGATATCATTTGGAAAACCTAAAATAGGTGAAATAAAGGTAATGATATCCTTTTTTGCTATATTTAAAATACCAAAGCGTGTGGTCTGCACCCTCATAGAAACCTCCTACATCATTATAACCGCTCAGCCAAGGAAATCCAATAAAGAAGGCTGGATTATGGCACTAATGGACTTTAAGAGAGATTGATATATGTTTTGTTCTTTTGTAAGTTTCACTGTAAGGTCTGCAAAGTCAGCATCCTCTATCTGGGATAAAAGGTCAGTAATATTCACAAACTCATTTCCTATCTTTGATTTGGTCATGTCCAGCCGTTTCATCTTTGTCCCAACCTCTACCCATGCCTGCAAGGCCTTGTCAATGGCGTCTTCCATATCACCCGCTGCGCTTAGTATCTGATCCCTATCGTTGTTCTCAAGCCCCTGCTTCAATCTAAGAAGTATACCAAATATATCCGAAGACTGGGCCTCTCCAACGATTCCTAGATCCTGAGCTGTTTGATTATTTGAAACTCGCAGAGTCGTGCCGCTGACCGTTGATTTAATATTTATCCCATTTTCTGAGCTGTTAATCTCTGCCTCTACATTTATACCCGCAGAATTAATCGCATCTATAAGGTCTCCAACTGTATCGGAGTTGGTTACAGCAATATTGGCAGTCTGCCCCCCGTTTGTAATAGTAATGGTTCCATTATTTATACCACTGCCGCCATTAAAGGTGGAAAGAAGTGTGGAGCTGGTGATAGGACTATCTGTTGAATTTACATCTGAACCATTTATCACCGTCTCTGGCGTAGAAAAGACATCTTTCCCAATCTGATTTAAGACAATCTGTACACCATTGCTTATCTCTACGGACATCTGGCCTTCATCCCCATTGTATCTGACTACCTGCTGTCCCCCTGCTGTCTCCAGAGAAAAAGGCCTTGTACGGGTTTTATAGCCAGCAAATATATAGCGATTCCCGTGCTTGGTATTCCCCAACTGAACAATCTGGGAGATGATGCTGTCTATCTGCAGTGCCGCACTCTGGCGAGTCTGGGCATCCGCTGAGTCATTACCCTGCTCTAAGGCAATGGCCTTAGCATTTGTCAACAACTGGGTAACATTTGAAAGGGCCGTATCTGCAACCGAGAGCCAAGAATTGGCATATTCTATATTCGACTGGTACTGATCCATATCCTTCAGCTCTTTTCTATAAAGCAGATCTTGAGGAATATCTGCTGGTGCATCTGACGGCCTATTAATCCGTTTGCCAGTTGCCAGTTTTTCCTGTATCCTTACAAACCTATCGAAGGCTGAGGTCAGATTGCGATAGGCCTTATTGTATATCATATTCGTGGAAATTCTCATTACATTCCTCCCACAACATTAATAAGCGTATCCAACATATCACTCACAACCTGCATAAACCTTGCCGCAGCTTCAAAAGAGTGCTGGAATCTGAGCATATTCATTGCCTCTTCATCCAATGAGACGCCGGAAATCTCCTCTATACTATTCTCTATATGAGTAACTAATATCTCCTGGCCCTCTTTCATATTTTCTGCCTCCAATTTATCCACTCCAAGCATCCCCAGAGTCGTTGCATAGTAGTCATATATAGTAGCGCTGGAGTCCTCCATTAGCGTCTGATCCTTTATCCCTGCTATAGCCAGGGCATTTGCACCATCTCCTATTTCGCCTGAACCAGATGCGGCTATATACTTTACATTATCGTCTATATAACTATTTACTGCTATATCTGAGGCGTTGCTGCCAGAATAAAAGGTATTTAATCCAAGGGCCATCAAGGCATTACTCGTATCCTGATTTATAAAAAACCTGTAGCCATCCTCTGCGGTTAATACGAGGTGCCCATCAGAATCCGTCGAGGCCATCAGATGGGCAATGCCAGAGGAATAATCACTACCTATGGTCGAAAGCAAGTCATCCAACGAAGTCGAAGTCGTTATAGAAATTGTATCCGTTGACACAGTATTTCCGGTGGAATCCTTGAGGGTTATCACAAAACTGCCATCCTGGATCTCATCGTAGAAATCCAGTCCGCTGTCAGAAGAGGCCAGGGCTGCCGTGTTATCAGAGATCGTATAACTCGATGTCAAAGAGGAAAAACCCTCTGTACCCCACCCCTGGCTATGCTGTCTATTTACTTCCTTTATGATAGTACTCGCTATATTATTTATCCTGGTGATATAGCCCGGTATTAGGGTATCCCTGGCATCTATAGCACCCTTTAACTTCCCGCCTCTCAAGGTCAAAGGTGCGTTATTCATCTCCCATATAGGTACAACGTGTCCCTCTGAATTATACCTGTAAGAGACCTCTTCGGCATTTATCTTGTCTACAAGGTTTACTCCGCCCACACTTATAATAAGCGTACCATCCGGCTGCTCTTCACTGCTAAAATCAACCAATTCCGCCAGTTTCTTTAGAAGTACATCCCTTTGATCCCTGAGATCATTAGCAACATTATCCCCAACCTCATAGAACCGTATCTGGTCATTCAAAGAGGCTATATTCTGGGCAAGGCTATTTACCTCTTGTATATAGGACTTAATCGCCTCATCCGCATCAAAGCGTAATCCATTTATATTGTTATAGAGCATATTCATCGAGGTAGCCAGCATCTTGGCCTGTTGGAGGAGATTGCTTCTCGAGGTCTGTTCTTCTGGGGTGAGAGACAGGTCTTCCCATCTAGCCCAGAATTCTGAAAGCATATTGTTCAAAGACTCGTCTGAAGGTTCGTTGAAGTACAACTCTAATCTGGATAAAAACTTCTCGCTCTCTTCCCACTGACCTAGAAGCTTCGTCTCATTCCTCAATTGTATATCCAGATACTCTTCTCGCAGGCGACTGATCCTAGAGATATCTACACCCGTACCCTTCACTCCCCAGGGAGAAAGGTCTGGCTTGGATTCTACCAGCTCCACACGCTGCCTGGAATAGCCCTCTGTATTAGCATTGGCGATATTGTGACCTGTCACCTCCAGGGCCAGCTGAGAAGCCCGCAGAGCCCTAGCCGCTATAGTCAAACCACCGAAACCACTCATCTCCCCTCCAGGTATCAGCCCTCAGGCCTTACCAAAAAACAATGACCTCTTCTGGGTCTTTTTTGTCCCTGAGGAATTATAAATTATCCCATCTGTACTCGTATAAATATCTATTTGATCCGATATATATTTCAATATCGTATTTAGCACATACCTATTAATCCTGGTCTCTCTCTTTATTTTCGCCAATAATTCCTTTAATTCTCTGTGCAGGGAGATAAACTCCGCCTGCATAGCAGCCGGCACATATTCTAGCAGATCTGGGAAAAGCAAATCTTGACGCCCTATATAGTGTTCAGAGATAATCCTGCAAAGGTTGGCCCGTTGTTTCTCTAACAAGGCAATATGCCTCTTTATCGACTCCTGCTCTTCTATAAGCAGCTCAAGCCCTTCAATATCTCTCTCCATAATGGTCTTACGCAGATTACCAATGACCGAGACAAGATTTTTTCCAGCCTCTCTAATTGCCTCAAGAATCTTTTTTAGTTCTACCCATTCCTTCATATCTCACTCCTCTATGGTTATCGTCTCTTTTTTCCCTTTCTTTATATAAATCTTTCAAAGGATTTATATAGCAGGTCACTAATACCCAACACCGAGTCCTTCGACAGCTCTCTTGAGACCTCCAGGTTTTTCATATCCCGAAAAATCTCCTCTTCCCTGCCACCGGAAAACAAATCCTCGTGGGAAAGAGTCTTGTCCATTTCCTTGAGTAACATATAGACAAACATAGACTCTATCTCGTTGCAGGCGTCCTTTAGTTTTTGCTTATCCGAGCCAGCCAATCTTAGGGTAGATAGACTCAAACCCAATCCCTCAACCATAGATTTCTCCTTTAAATAATAATCAGATCCGCTGCCAGGGCCCCTGCCTGCTTTATTGCCTGGAATATAGAAATTATGTCCCTCGGACTCACACCCAAAGCATTTAAGGCCGAGGCAAGATCCCCAACCGTAGGAGTAGAGCCTATAACCACCATTTTCCCTTCTTGTTCCATCACCTTAACCCCATTCTGTGGCACTATCTCAGTAGAACCAGTAGAAAGGGGTGTGGGTTGAGAGACCAACCACTGGGATTTAACCTCAATCGAAAGACTGCCATGGGATATGGCAACCGTATCTACTTTCACATCCTTGCCAGCCACCACTGTGCCGGTCCTCTCATTTATTATCACTCTGGCATTTACATCTGGTTCTACTTCTATATGTTCCAGGGTAGAAATAAACCCTATAACATCCTTCTTGAATTCATCTGGGATAGTTACCAGAACCCTAGACCCATCTATTGCCCTGGCTATATTGCCAAGAGACTTATTTATGGCCGATGAAACCCGATAGGCCGTAGTAAAGTCCGGTATATTGAGAGATATGGTAATATGATTGCCTTCTACAAATTCCATGGGGATCTCTCTTTCCACGATTGCTCCATTAGGTATCCTTCCCACGGTAGGGTGGTTCTTCTGAGTCCTAGACCTGCCCTGGCTGGCACTGTAGCCGCCAAGAGACAGGGGTCCTTGGGCCACTGCATATACCTTGCCATCCGGACCAGACAGCGGTGTCATCAAAAGCACACCATTTGAAAGATCTGTTGCATCGCCTATGGAAGAGACGATGCAATCTATCTTTGTGCCAGGAGTTACAAATGCTGGGATCTGGGCCGTTACAACAACTGCTGCGACATTGCTCATCTTTATATCCTTAGGAGACAGATTTATCCCCATCTCTTTCATCATATTCGCCATTGCCTTTGAGGAAAATATAGCCGCATTTTTATCTCCTGTCCCATTTAGACCAACGACTATACCATAGCCAATCAGCTGATTCTCCCTTACTCCCTGTACCTGAGCGATATCCTTAAGACGTACTGTATGATTTGCCATGGCCAGCCCTATCGTCAACTCGATCAGGAAAAGCAAAAGTATAGCAATCCTCTTTAACATATCCCCTCCTTAAAATAGCCAGGCAAGGTCAAAGATCCATTCCATAATCCCCTTATTCTGTTTATCTCCTACAGTCCCTGTGCCTTTATAGCGGATCTTGGCATTAGCTATCCTGCTTGAGAGAACCGTATTATCGCCATCTATATCATCGGGTCTTACCTCTCCAGTCAGGGTTATTTCCTGCCTTTCTCCATTGACGAGCACGCTCCTCTGCCCTTCTATTACATAGTCCCCATTTGGTAACACCGCCACTATCTTTGCAGTAATACTCGCCGTTAACTTTTGACTGCGCGTTGTTTTCCCCTTCGATTTGTATTCATGGGAAGCCGTTGTTTCTATCTTGGGCAGCAAATTATGCGAGATCTTGCTCGCCTTTATATCGGGAATGATGCCTAACCCATTTAAAACAAGCTTTATCCAACTCTTGACCTCATCTTTTATGGAAGACTCACGCTTTGTATTCGTATCTGCATTCGTCTCAGCCGTGGAAATTTCTGTTATCTTTACGGTTATTATGTCGCCAACCCTGTGCGCCCTCCTATCAGTAAAAAAAGAGCTCCTACCGCTGGCCTCCCTGGCCTGCCAGAGGGAAACAGCGTATCCATCCATAGATGGACCCAATAAAACAAACAATATAAATAACGCCCCTAACTTTTTCATATACACACCTCCACCAGAGATTCACCGATAACCTTTGCAAAGAAGACCTTTTCTGTATCCAGATTTTGCACCTTTATAACATCACCTGGCCTGCCATTCTCCTTGGCCAGACCCGGAATTTCCATATATATCCCTTTGTTCCTGTAAACCACTCTTACTCTCTGTCCCTTACGGATGATATAAGAAAGCCGCACATCCGACTTCATTAATATCTGCCCCTTTCTAAGAGGATGTCTTACCACATAACCAATCGGTGAACGATTATAACTGAAGGACCTCTCAATCCCTTTTAGGCCCTTTTTCTCTACTAAAACTACATCCCTCTCTTTTATTCGCTCACCTGGCAGGATATCTCTATTCACCATCCATACCTTATAGGCCAGATCATAGCCCACCCTTATAGGCACTGTCCTGTTAAAACCATCTGCCTTTATCCTAACATAGGCATAACAGGAACTCGAACAGGCTTGGGGCAAGGTAAGATTCATATCAGCATCCCTGGGAGCAAAGATAACCGGCAGAGTCTCTTGCTGCAAAACGAAACCATTATCTGCCAGACGAGGCAGTAGCCAGACCCGCAACTCCTCAGAAGAAATCTTCTCTACATCCCTATGGACATATACCTTTCCCTTTACATCCACAAAAATCCCTCGTCTGGCCAGAATCTGCCGCACATCCTCAGCCGTAAGCAAAAGTTCATCTCCCAAGCCTGGAGACGGCATAAGTATTACATTTGCTATATCCCCGTCCATCTGTTCAGCAATCGAAGAAAGTCTCACCACATCCCCGGTCACCACCGCTTCTGGTTTTAAAATAATTTCAGAACTCCAACCTGGGAACATAAACAGTAACATAATACCGAATGCAAGTATCCAGATTAGCTCTCTAATTATCCGCCAACTCATCACTTACCTCTTCAATGTATTGGCTATCTGCAACATCTCATCTGCGGTCTGAACCGCTTTAGAGTTCATTTCATAGGCCCTCTGGGCAACTATCATATTCACCATCTCATCGACTATCTTCACATTGGACATCTCTAGCAGGCCCTGACGGATCCTGCCGAACCCATCCTCTCCAGGCGTACCCGTAATTGGATCCCCTGAGGCTTCAGTGGGAACATACAGATTCATTCCTATGGCCTTAAGGCCCGAAGGATTTATAAACTTCACCAGCTCTATTTGCCCCAGCTGTTGTGGGGTAGTCTCCCCCGGAAGGGTCACGCTTACTGTACCATCTATACCAATCGTTATCTCTTCGGCATCCTCTGGTATTGTAATCTGCGGCTCCAAATACATCCCCTCTGAATTTACCAGATTCCCATCCTGATCCAGTTTAAAGGTCCCATCTCTAGTATAGGCTATAGAACCATCCGGCATCGTTATTTGGAAAAAGCCATCGCCCTCTATCAAGAGATCCAGGGGATTTTCTGTGTTCATAAAATCCCCTTGTGAAAACTGCTTGGCAATCGCAACAACCCTGGTTCCATGCCCAAGCTGGATACCCGTTGGTACGACCTGTGTCCCGGCAACAGGTGTGCCAGGGGCCTTTATCATCGTATATAGAAGATCCTCAAAATCTGCTCTGCTGCGTTTATAACCAGCCGTATTCACATTAGACAGGTTATTAGATATAACATCCACATTCGTTTGCTGAGCCGCCATTCCAGTTGCAGCAGTCCACAATGCACTTATCATAATCCTACCCCTCCTTTACCCTAAAGCCGTGGAACTTCCCTCAATACATTTCCCAATAACTCATCTACCACTCTTATTGCATTGGCTGAGGCCTCATAGGCCCTGTGGGCCTCTATCATATTTACCATCTCTTTCACAGGGTTGACCGTGCTATCCTCTAGGTATCCTTGATTTACCTGATAATTCATTGCTTCAAATCCTTGATACTCAGATGAAAAATAATTAGCCCCTTCCTTTCTAAGACGATAAGGTTTAGGAAAATCCTTGATTTGCAACTTGTCCACCATCTCTCCGTCAACAATAACCTCTCCTAGAGAATTGATCCGAAAATCTGTCCCCTTGACCTGAATAGGCCCATTTGTTCCAAGGACACGGTTGCCTTCTTGTGTAACCAAAAATCCTTCGCTATCCAATCGAAAATTTCCCGCCCGCGTATAAAATTTCCCTCTTGGCGTGGAAACCACGAAAAATCCATCCCCTGAAATTGCCAGGTCAAACCTGCCATCCGTCTGACGTAGAGGCCCCTGCTTTACTATCGTAGCAACCCTATCCAGTCTTGCCCCATAAGAAACCCTTCTGGGCTCAAGTCCAGCACCGGTCAGCACCGCAGAAAAAACACTAGAGAAGTCCCGGAACAAGGCCTCATCCTCTTTGTATCCCACTGTATTGGCATTGGCAACGTTGTTGGATATAACATCCAGCCTTGCCATCTGTGATATTGCTGATTGTGCAAGTAATCCTGCTATTCTTAACATAGGCCACCCATAAAATGGTATGCAAAAGACGTGCCAAAAGGTAAGGCTATCTTATTTTCAGTACCTTGCGCGAATTAATGTGCTGCCACTCTGCCTCAAAGATAGGCTTGCTCTCAAGGAATAGACTGACATTTGGTTGGGCCTTTTTATTAAGTAGAATTACGTCCCCCTCTTTCATCTCTGCTACATGTTTCAGTTCTAACTTCACCCTTTCCAAGACACCTCTAATCTCGGCTGGAGAAGAAAGGAGGTTCCCTCGCCACTTTTCCTTCAATTCTTTCCTAGAAACCTTCCCAGTCTGACGTTTCAGCAGGTTTGGGATCAAAGGCTCCAAAAAATTTATTGGATAACAGAGACTCAATATACCAGCAGCATCTCCCATCTTCATGTCAAAACACACCAATAAAACCAATTCGTTTGGGGCCAGTACTTGGGCAAAATAGGGATTACTCTCCCTTTCCACGACCTCAAATGAGATCTCCACCACTGAAGACCATACTGCTTTTACCTCTGTGAGGATCTTCTTCACTATTCGATCCGCAACCACCCACTCTATCTCCGTAAGCTCTCTATTGGGCTGAGAAACGGGTTTTGAACTGCCACCCATAAGGCGGTCTATCAATACCAACAGTATACTGGGGTTAATCTCTACCACCAGGCGGCTGTTCTGCGGCCTGGCCTCAATGACATTGAAACAGGTCTCCTCTGGCACTGACATTAAAAATTCCTGATAAGTAAGCTGATCTATAGAAGATATCGTTACCTCCAGCATGGTCCTGGTATAGCCTGCAATAGCAAGGGAAAGATTCCTAGCGAAACTCTCATGCAGGGCCCTTATCCTTCGCAATCCCTCTTTAGGGAATCGTTCCGGATTCTTAAAGTCATAAACCCGTGCCTTGCGTCTACGCAATTCCTCCGGTGTAAGTTTTTTACTCTTTGAAAGCAGGGCATTTATCTCTTCCTGAGACAGTATCTTATCCGCCATCTTAAATCCTCACCCTTATCTTATTCGCCAAATCCTTCCATAATACCAGGAGGTCTGGCAGGACCTTCTCTTTTTGCCACTTATTATACTCAATAAAGACATTTTGTATATCCCAGAGATTGATCTGTATCTTTATCCTGTTCAATATCTCCATCAATCTGAGTAAGGAAGACAGTGTCTCCTTATCCACTGTCTCATTTAACCTCTTTACCAGATCTCCTAAGATGGCTTCGAGATATTCCCTTATCTGTCCCACTTCAACCGAAACCCCATACACATCTATCTCTCCCAGCAAGGCCATGATCTGAGAATAAACCTCATCATCCAATGACCTTCGTTGCAGCAATGTCTTCAGACGTCTAT
>WGAY01000024.1 GCA_015494585.1 Candidatus Omnitrophota bacterium
CCAATCTCTATGTACATCCCCAGAGTTATATAGTGACCGAACGGTCCGGTGATATAGCTAATGACTCCCTTTAAAAGCATTCCTTTAAACAATAGGAAAAACAAATAAATCAACGAGGCCAGTATTCCATAGATAAACCATCTCAACACTTTGGCCTTCTTCGTCAACCACATTCCCAAGACAAAAAGAAAGAAATAGGCAGGAAACACCTGGAAAAATTCCCTCTGATTCTCATAAAAATTGCCTGCAAGCACCACACCAAACACAAACAACAACCCAAAAAAGGACAAAACCGAGAGCCCTTCCCAAGACTTCAATACATGCCAGAGCGCCTTTCGAACCCCTGTGTTCCTCATCACCTGCCATAGAAGGAAAAATAGGGCAACTACCAACCAGGCCCTGATATAGGTCTTCCCCAACAAGACCTGCAAAGGAAACAAAAAGACCAATAGGTTCCACATATTTTCAATCCCCTATAGCAGCTATCCCTCTACCAAACGGCCCCCCTCTAAGACAAAGGCCCTTTTAAACATCCCTGCTATGTGTCTGGAATGGGTAACGGTTATGAGGGTTATTGTCATTTCTTTACACAAATCTATCAAAAACTCCATTACTCTGTCTTGCATAGAAAGATCCAAATTCCCCGTAGGCTCATCTGCAAGGATAATCCTGGGCCTGTGTACCACTGCCCTCAAAATTGCCACCCTCTGCATCTCTCCTCCCGAAAGCCCGTAAACAGGATCATAGGCCCTATTCTTCAGGCCAAACCTCCCAAGCAACTCAAGCGCCATATCCTTCGCCTGCTCATTAGGATAATTCAATAACATCAACGGAAGCATAACATTTTCAAGGAGATTCAACTCTGGCAATAAGTGATAGAACTGAAATACTATTCCAAGATTCTTCCTGCGCCACCTTGCCTGATCTGAAGGAGACATAGAAAAAATCGATATTTGGTCAACAAATATCTCTCCAGCATCTGCCTTATCAAGACCGGCTATCAAATGGAGTAATGTGCTTTTTCCAGATCCGGATTCTCCAACTATAGCGACCTGATCCCCCTCTTGCAAGGACAAAGAAAGATCGTCTAATACCACCAACCTCTGACCTTGTGTCTGTTGGAAACTTTTTGTAAGGCCCTTTATTTCTACCACCGCCGCCTCTTTCTAAAATAAAAGAGCCTCTTTGGCAGGGGGGTATTGTCACGTGCGTGACAGGAGAGGGCACTTTTTTGGGACTTCTCTCGCACCAAAGAGGCTCATACATATTATATAACAAATCAGGTGTTTTGCAACAAATATTTTTAAGGTCAAAACTCTCTTAATTCCAGATAGATATATCGCTCTCATCCAGGGAAACCGTCCCTGTTTCTCGGGAGGCCTGCCTGTCAGAAGAAATCTTTTTCTCCAAGACCTGTGCCACTGCATCGGCGCAGGAAAAGACCCTACGGCCGTTATTCCAACCAACCGATGAACAGTTTATCTCCTTCAGGGCATCTACTATCTCAGAAAGGGCTACATCCTTGGTAAGGCATATAGAAAGCAATTTTCCCATAGTCTCTAGATGGGAGGAAACACAGCCTCCTGCCTTCTCCAGTCGCAATAATATCTCCCTTAAATTACCACCACCATCCTGATTTATAGTCACCAGAAGATTTCCACAGGCAGTTGCAACCTTTATAGTAGAACCAAACAAGACCTCTGGCCTCTCTTTCAAGGGTAAGGTTAGGAGCCCATCAAACTCAACAGCCTGTTTTTTCTCCTGTCTCTCTTCATTTTCAAAAGAGACCTGCATAGGAAAGAATCGCACTGCGACGGCGTCGAACAACACTGCCTTTTTTAACCCATCGACATCCAGTGCACTTCCCCTTAGAGAAATATCAACTAGGCCATCCCAGTGCTCTTGAAAAACAGACTGCATCTTGTACCACCAATCAAGACCTACATCTCCAGCCACAACGAAAATACGTTTCACATCCTCAGGAACATACTCCAGCCCCTGTACAGAAGTGTTCTTCCGTAAAAAAGCCACGAGTTCCTCAGAATAAAAACCCCTCTGCCTGCTAACCTCATCGAACAAGGCAAAAACCCCCTGGGCCTTTCCATCCAGAATAGAGTTCTGAGGACATACCCCACCAGCTTCTTCCTCTTCTATCTGCCCAAGCCCAGATAGAATAGAGATATTCCTCCTCTTCAGATGGCGCTCTTCTAGAAGACTAGATCTATAGGCAGGGAAAACCCCCCTTTCCTTTGCCAACTGCCAAGAGGCCTTATGTGCGGTATCCGAAATAAACTTCGCTAGCTTCTTACCCAAGACTATTGCTGCATCTGAATCATAAGGAATCCCCAAATAACACAGACATTGCGCCCAGCCCGCAAAACCCAGATGGATCCTGCGCAGACGTTTCACATTACTAGAAATCTCCGCAGGATAAAATTCATTCAAATCTATCAGGTCATCCAGCAACCTGACGCTGTGCTCTATCCTATCCGATAATCTCTCCCAATCGAAGTCCCATCCAACGCTACCCCTTTTTAAAAAACGCAATAGATTTACTCTCCCTGAAGGAACCGCCTCACCAGGATATAGCAAAACCCCTCCCTCTAGGCCTATCCTCCTGCTCCCCAGGGCAGGGGCATCCTGCAACTGCTTAATCCCTGGGAAAATAAATCTCATTCCTACCCCTGATCTTCTGACTGAATCAAAAAGAAGATGAAAATCCCTTATCCTTAGTTTTTTAATCTCTGTTATTTCCTTGCCAGGCACAGAAACCTCATCGTCAGGGCCCAAAGAAAAGAGCTCTTCTGACACAAGCAAGTTGAGATTCAGATAATTCGCCTTTCTGCCCCTTAAGACCTCCAACAAGGCAAGGCCGTTTTCGGTCAAGGCATTGACAGTTATCCATATCCTGCGCCAATCTACTATCGTTGCCTCCAATAGCATCAGGAAAGAAATCCACTCGGACTTCGAAAAACCCACATTGGTAAGGTCTATCCCTACACTCACATTGTATTTCCGATAAGTGGAGAGGAGCTTCATAAGGTCAAATACAGAAGAAAATTCCCTTGGCTGGGGCAAAGAGATATAGCGACAGGAAAAATGACCCGCTGTGTCCACGACAAACGGAGGGAGAAAAAGCTCCTCACCCGAAAGCATTTCTTCCCAGATAACCATCTGCCGCCGTATATCTACTATACTGCGGCCATAACGCTTCTCTACAGAAGATAAAGACTGTAATAAAGGTGATAAATCCATAAAATCCCCCTGCCGATTTATTCTATCACAAGGAGGATAAATTAGAATAGTAAAAATAAGGGCGCAAATCAGTCAGTATCTCTCTTCTTCTTAATAAACACATATAGCAGATTTATCGTATCAAGACCTATGCCGGGCAGGCGGTAGGCATCGCCCAGGGTCTCGGGCCTGTTTGCCTTTAGTTTCTCCCTCGCCTCTCGGGAAAGGGATATAACCTTGTCGTAGTCAAAATCCTGCGGTATCTTTACCCTGTCAAGGCGTTTTACCTTTTCTGCATTGCGCCTTGCCCTTGCGATAAATCCTTCGTATTTTATGTCTTCCTCAACAACTGCGATTGCCTCCTTCTCAAAATGGCTTAAATCCAGAAGGCCTTCCTTTTCTAAAACACCCCTCACATCATCAAGCCATATCCCCGGCCTCTTTAATAGTTCCTTAATAGTTATGCCCCCGTTTATCTCCTGTCCCTTTTCTGAGATGATGTCCTTTATCGCCTCTCCAGGAGCCTTTGTTTTATCAAAGGTAATAACCAATTGGTTTATCTGTCTTTTCTTTTTCTCAAGAAGGGAATACCTTTCATCATCTATCAATCCCAATCTTTTTCCAATGGGCATAAGCCTTATATCTGCATTGTCTTCTCTCAAATACAGCCTGTGCTCTACGCGCGAAGAAAGCATTCTATAGGGCTCGTTTGTGCCTTTTCCAACCAAATCATCTATCAATACCCCTATGTATGCCTCATCCCTATCCAGAATCAGGGGCGATTTTCCCAAAACCTTGCAAGCGGCGTTTATCCCTGCAACTATTCCCTGGGCCGCTGCCTCTTCGTAGCCGGTCGTGCCGTTTATCTGGCCCGCTAAAAAGAGATTTTCTATCAATCGCGTCTCAAGGGTATGTTTCAACTGGCGTGGGTCAACGAAGTCGTGCTCTATGCCATAGCCTGGCTTTAACACAATTGCCTCCTCAAACCCGGGAATGGAATGTATCATCTTCTCCTGCACGTCCCAGGGCAGACTATTTGAGATACCATTGGGATAGACCTCAACCGTACTCCAGCCCTCTGGCTCAACGAATATCTGGTGTCTGTTGTGATGGGGAAATTTTACTATCTTATCCTCAACCGAAGGACAATAACGTACACCCGTTCCTTTGATAATACCCGTATACAGGGGAGACCTTGACAGGCCTTCGCGAATAATTCTGTGCGTCTCTTCTGTGGTATAGGTAATATAACAGGATGCCTGCTGGAAATCCTTCTTCCGCGAATAAAAAGAAAAATACGGGATAGGCGTATCTCCCTTTTGCTCTATCATCCTTGAAAAATCAAGGCTCCTTGCGTCAAGGCGCGGGCAGGTGCCTGTCTTAAACCTGCCCATAGAAAACCCAAGCCCTTTTAGATTTTCTGCCAGTTCAATAGATGCTGGATCCGTAAGCCTGCCGCCTGAAAAATTATCCATACCGATGTGGATTAATCCGTGCAGGAATGTCCCCGGGCAAAGGATTACTATCTGAGAAAAAAATCTCCTGCCAAAGCCGTCTTCAACACCTATGGCCTTGCCATCGTTTACGATAACCCTCCTTACCTCTGCCTGCCACACAAACAGGCGCTCCTGATTAAGGACTACCTTTCGTATATAGTCGCGATATAGATACCTGTCTGCCTGCGCCCTGCGGCTGCGCACTGCCGGGCCCTTGCTCTTATTCAAGATGCGAAACTGCATACCAGTCTCATCTATTGCCTTAGCCATCTCCCCGCCTAATGCGTCTATCTCGCGCACAAGCTGCCCCTTGCCGATCCCTCCAATTGCAGGGTTGCAGGACATCTCGCCGATCTTGTCAATAGAATGGGTAATAAGGAGCGTATCAACCCCCATGCGCGCGCTGGCAAGCGCTGCCTCTATGCCTGCATGCCCTGCACCGACGACAATGACATCCACATCTTTACCTATCTTCATCCCTTCTCCACTTCTATACTAGAAATCCATTCAAGCGCCTCATCTCTCGTCCTTATCCTTCCCAAAGCCTGCGCCTCCCGCACCTCTTCAAGCACACGCCCAACCATAGGGCTAGGGCCTATCCCCAGTATCTCCATTACATCCTCGCCCGAGATGAGCTTTGGCAGAGATGGTTTTGTCCTTATCTCAATTGCCTTATTTATCAAATCAATCACCGACTTGCGATGGGAATAGAAATTGCGCCATGGATTTAACCTCCCCCGCGTTGCCCATGCATCTGCCCATGACAGTAGCAAAACAGAAAGCTCCTCTCCCTCTGCCTGACGGAAAAACCTGTAAACTGCTCTCTCAGTCACAGCCTCCTTCGTCAGGTCCCCCGGCCGCAGGTGCATAGACACGAGCAGATAACAAAAACGAATTTGCCTGACAGAAAACTTATATTCGCGCATTATCGCCTTCAGCCTTTTTGCGCCAGCCCTGTCGTGCCCATAAAACACGCGCTTGCCGTCCCTGTCCTGCATAACCATTGGCTTGCCAAGGTCATGCCACAGGGCAACCCATTTAAGCAAAGCATCCCTCCTCCACGATCCAATCGGCTCGTGGACATATTCCATAAGCACCCGCCTCTTTTTTATGCGCGAGTTATGGGCAATAGAGGAGAGCAGCTCATCCATCCTGCGCAGCGTCTCAAAACTGTGCTTGAGCACGTCCAGGTGATGATACGGCCCCTGCTCCACAGCCTCCATCATATCTATATCAGGGAACATCAGCGAAAACAGGTCTGCTTCATACATTTTCTTTACCCACGGGAAGACCTCCTTAGCAGAAAACAGGCGCCGTAGCTCTTGATTAATTCTCTCTTTGGCAACAAGAAAGATATAATCCTTATCCCGTCTAACAGCCCCAAGCACACCTTTGTCCAGCTTGAACCCTATTACCGCAGGGATAGAAAATGCCCGCACCAACCTGAGCCCGTCGTTGCGAAATGCCCTTTCAGACACCAATCTCAATACCCTTTTCTTTATGTCAAGAATGCCGTTCAATGGGTCTATAACCGAAAAATCAGAAAGCCTAACAGCGATCGCATCAACAGTAAAGTCCCTACCCAGCAGGTCTGCTTCTATCCCCTGACTGTGCAGACGGGCAATATCTATCTGGACGCCTTCCTCCATTACTATGCGGTATATACCACGCTTTTTATCCAGTTCGATCAATGGCGAGGAAAACTCCTCTGCCAGCCTACGGGCAGCAGAAGCCGCATCCTTGCAAACAATATCCAGATCCAGCTTCTCAATATCCCTGCCTATAAAGACATCCCTGACAACTCCACCAACGATAAAGCCATCCTCAACCAGATCCCTGACGCGCCTGATAATCGCCTGCCATTTGTCTCCAAGACGGTTCAAAGGAAAGGATGTCCGCATAGCCTAAGAAAGGTAAACGACATCAACCTCAAGCGAGGTCAAATCTATTATTGCAATGCTCGGCCTGCCTGTAAGATAGCCACAGAGCTCTCCGGGGTTTACAACCAAAGCCCCCTTCTCTTTTCTTATATCTACCTGATGCGTATGGCCGTAGATTATAATATCGTAAGAACTAAAAAATGCATCCTTTATATTCTGCGGCTCGTGGACAACTATAATATTCTTTCCAGAAAGATTAATCGACAACGGCTGCTCAACAATGCGATGGTCTGACTTTGTAGCCAACCCTTTTCTCTCGCCGTCGTTGTTTCCAAAGACACCCCTCCATTCTATGCCAGAGTCCATCAATGCCTTAAGGGAAAACGGGGCAACAAAATCGCCTGCGTGGATAATAAATTCCGCTCCCACCCTCTTTGCCTGCTCAACAGCAAGGGCTATATTGGAAAGATTATCGTGGGAATCAGAAAAGACAGCTATCTTAGACATCGAACATCTCTGCTGAGTCCAGGACCTCTTCCTCTACATAGATAGGCGCACCAACCCTTAAGGCAAGGGCAATGCTATCAGATGGGCGGGCGTCTATCCACGCCTCATCTCCATCTGGCTTCTCCAGCACCACTTTGGCGTGAAAAGTATTAAACTGCAATCTGTCCACCACAACAAACTTCACCCGCGCGCCCAATGCCTCTATCACTGATTTGAGCATATCGTGCGTCAATGGACGCGGAGGCTCAAACCCGCTTATCTTCATCTTTATAGAGGTAGCCTCTGGCAGGCCGATAACAATAGGCAAAAACCGCTCGCCATCCACCTCTTTCAACACGATAACCTGATCGTGCCGCTTCTCATCTATTATGATCTTTGATAACTCAACCTGCACCATAACAATAATTTTACCAGATATGCGCGGTTCTTTAAACTCAAAACATAGGGCCATAGTGCAAAATTCGTTTAATCCATAAAAATATCTAAGTATCTTTTATATACAAACACCCGTCCGTATTTTTTTGTTTCATCCATATGGTCAAGGATGCCAAGCCCAACAAGCCGGTCAATAACCTTTTGCGCTCCCTGCCGGGTAAATCCTGTCCATTCCCGAATTTTTGCAACATTAACTATGGGTAATTGAAATAATCTTGGCAATATCTTCATTGTATTTTCAGCGGCAACCCTCCCAAGAGACTGAATCTTTCGCATATCCTCTTCTCTTAATATCGTAATCTTTTTTACCGTCTCTATAGCCTCATCGGCGGTTTCTATCACTCCATCCAGGAAAAAATCCAGCCATTTTTCTATTTCTCCTCTATGATATTTGTCCAATCGCTCATAATAAACATCGCGATGTTTTTTAAAATACCAAGATAAAAATAACACCGGCTGCTCCAATAATTTTGTTAAATGCAGATAAATAGTAATCAACATCCGGCCTGTTCTGCCATTGCCGTCTAAAAAAGGATGGATAGTCTCAAATTGGGCATGGATAATCCCAGCCTTTACAACCGGCAAAAGGCTATCTTCTTGATGCAAAAATTTCTCAAAATCACTAAGCGCCCTTTCCATCTCATAAGGGGGAGGTGGGACAAAATATGCATTGGAAGGAGAAGTCCCCCCAATCCAGTTTTGGGACCTGCGAAAATTGCCAGGATCAGAAAAGTGCGTTTTCCGTCCGTCCTTCATTAATTCCCGGTGTATTTCCTTAATCAACCTGAGGCTAAGAGGCATCTCCTGCAAACGCTTAAGCCCATAATTCAATGCCCTGATATAATGCAAAATATCATTTACGTCATCCGGCATTTTACTCGAAACCTTTGATTCTGCTTCAATGGCGTTAATCATTGTGGCCTGCGTCCCCTCTATCTGGCTGGATGAGGCCGCATCTTTGCGGATATACATAAAAAGAAAAAAATCCACATCCGGTAATAATTGTGTGATACCATCCAGCTTACCCAACTTAAGTGTTGCAAGATCAGCCTTTCTAATTAGCTCAGCAGACAAAGGGAATCCTTCTTCTGGCGGGAAAGGGCCAGGGATAAATGCTTGATAGCCTTGAGGTTGGGTTATATATTCTCCTAATATCACAAAACACCTCTTTTGTTTACATCTCTCCAAAGATGCAAACAATATAGCACATTCTGTTTACATTCTCAAGGGAATGTCAACGCTTTGCTGTGTTTTGTTTACATTGTATGGCAGATGTAAACAGCATTGCTTATCCCTTACACTAACCTCACATTGCGGGTCAAAAACAATTGCGCCGCGCATTGTTTTATCTTTTTCTATTTACCTTATTTTTCTCTAATGTATCAATCTTTCCATCTATATCAAAGAGTGCCTCTGCAATTGCAACCTTTGCCCCTTTGATGCCCGTTTATTGCCCCTTTTGGAAAGGGTTAGCCTGTGTCTCAGATACGGCAATAGCTTGATTTTTAATGACCTTTTCAGTAATCCGTTCCCCGTCCCTGAGAGTTAATAAAAAGTGAGATTAGATTTTCACATCTCATAGAGGTTGCAGTTTGATAACATAAACGTATCCTAACTTATGATTTCTCTCTTATACCCAATAAAACCTTCTACCCCATCCCCTCTATCGTATCTTTTTGCAATGCGTAGATTTCGTTTATTCCTTTCTCAGCAAGGGAGAGCATCTCGTCTAACTGCTGGCGGGTAAAGATGCTGTTCTCGCCTGTGCCCTGCACTTCAACGAATCCAGTCTTTTCAAATGCAACCACATTCATATCCACCTCTGCAGACGAGTCCTCGCTGTATTCAAGATCAAGGAGCATCTCACCGTCAACGATGCCAACGCTAACTGCAGAAACAATTCCCTTGAAAGAAAATTCAACCGGAACGCCTGTTTCCTCCTCCAACCTCTTCAAACACATATACAGGGCAATAACCGAGCCGTTTATCCCGGCAGTCCTTGTGCCGCCGTCTGCCTGAAGGACATCTACGTCAACGTAAATCGTCCTCTCGCCTATAACCGAGAGGTCAACACATGCCCGCAGGCTCCGGCCAATGAGCCGCTGTATCTCGTATGTCCTGCCTGACTGTGCGGCTCGTTCTCTGGAAATTCTGCCAACAGCAGAGGCAGGCAGCATCCTGTATTCACTGGTAAGCCAGCCCTTGCCAGTATCCTTTAAAAACACTGGCACATCGTCGCGCCATACTGCCGTGCATAGAACCCTCGTATTGCCCATCTCAAACAGGCAACTGCCAGATGGATTAGAGAGCCATCCGGGATAGGCCTTTATCTTGCGGAGTTCATCTTTTGTCCTCTCTGTCCTCATCTTCCACTCCTTATCTCTTAATCAATAATGCAATTACATACATAACAGCCAACACTATTGCAACCACCGGCGCAACCGATAGGTCAAATGCATAGGCAAGGCAAAACCCAACCATGCCAGAAAAGACTGCAGAAATAATCGTAAACAACCATAATTGCCCAAGGCTACGCGAGATATGGCTTGCAATGGACGAAGGTATTATCAACATAGATATCATCAATATAATCCCAAACGATTTTAAGAGTACAATCACAGCTAAACCAATCATCACAAGCAATAAGTAATAGTATAGGCCTACCCTTATGCCCTGGGCAATGGCAAAGTCCTCATCAATACAAACCATTACCAATTTCTTAAAAAAAACCAATACCAGAAAAATCAAAAACAACGCCACAATGACAGACCAGAACAGGTCTTGTTTTGTCAACAAAAGCACGTTGCCAAACAGGTAGCTCATAACATCCGGGGCATAACCCTTTGCCTTATTCATCGCCAAGACACCAATGGACATCCCTACTGTCCACACGAGTGCAACTGACAGGTCACCGTATCCCTTCCCAGATGATTTCTCTATATAGCCAATAAAGAGAGCCAGGGCTATCGCTCCCGGAATAGCAACCCAATAAGGGCTCGCCCCCAACAAAAACGCAACCCCTAAAACCCCTAATAGGGCATGAGATATCCCGCCTACAATAAACCCTATCCTGCGCATAAGGATAAACGGGCCTAACATCCCTGCCACAATGCCGCCTATAACCAAAGACCCTATTGCATAACGAATAAACGGCAAGGCCAATATATCCTGAATATGAGAAATCATTTTTCGTGCTCCTTTAACACCCTATGCGGTATCCCATGCGCAAGCAGGTCAATAGGACATTCATATGCCTTCTCTATTCCCTCTGTCAGCTCTTCTCCCGGCCTGCCGTGATATACCAGCGAACGGTTAAGGCAGGCGACCTCATCCACCGATTGAGAGATAGCCCCTATATCGTGTGAAATCATTACAATAGTAGTTCCCTGTTTCTTTAGCTCGCCTAAAAGAGAAAACAAATCCCTTTCCGTTGGTTCATCCAGACTCGCGGTTGGTTCGTCTAACAATATAAGCCTTGGCCTCTTTACAAGGGCGCGGGCAATAAGCACCCGCTGCCTTTGCCCCATAGACAGGCCATTATATTTCTCGTCCTTGATCCCCTTAAGAGAAAACCTATCCATCACCTCATCCCATGCCCTTTTTTGGTCAATATGGATCCCAGAACCAACCAATCCCATAGACACCATCTCAGCCACACTTATCGGGGCAATCGTTTCCATCTCCAAATACTGCGGGACATAGCCAATCAAATGATAGGCATCCTGCAATGGTTTGCCAAATATTCGCACCTCGCCACTTAATCTGGGGATTATTCCTAAAATCGCCTTAAAAAGCGTGGTCTTGCCTGCGCCGTTAGGGCCAATAACCCCCAAAAAAACACCCTCTTTCACGCAAAAAGAGACACCCTCTATTACTATTCTATCCCTGTATCCCGCGGATAGATTATCTACCAGTAACGCGCAATCCCTATTCATCCTCTCTCTCCATATCCTCCAGAATATCAGCTATCCTTTCAAACTCCCCTATTATATCCCTTGACAGGGGATTAACGCGCACCACCTTGAGCTTGCAGGCACCCGCTATAGGCATAACCAATTTCTGATTGAACTGCTGTTCAACAAATATAAATTTAATACCCTTTTCCCTGCACTCTGAGATAATCCTTGCCATCTGGCCTGGGCTAACATCATGGCCATTTCCCATCACACTTATCATCTCAAGGCCATAATCACGGGCAAAATACCGCCAGGCAGGATGCAGGCACAAGAATGCCTTTGTGTGTGTTTCAGAAAACAGTCTCTTAAACCTTTCATCTAATTGCTCTATACGTTCAACCTGCCTGCTTACATCCCTAGATAGATGTCTGGCTATAGTAAGCGTTATAATCTTAAGGTTTCGCAGGGAAAGCCAGATATGCGGATCCCCATCTAATAAAGAGATATCCTCTCCCACGAAAAATATATCAGGATGTTCTTTCCACTCTTCGATCGGGGATATAATCTTTGCCTCTATTTCCAAACTGCCATTCAAGGCAAATATTTCTCTCGCATGCAACAACTCCTCCAATCTGGACACAGAGATAGAAAAGTGGTGCGGATCTATACCTTCAGGAACTATAGATCTGGCTATATCTGCCCCCAATATAGAATTCACCAGACCCGCCAAAGGAGGGATCGTCGTATATATCACTTGATCCAGCCCGAAAGAAGCAATAACCAGACCAAACAAGAGCACAAAAAGAAAAAAAATCTTCTTCACCGCCACCCCCTTTCAGCGTAGAGGGGAGATATCCAGCCCAACATCGATTGCCCTGGCCGAATGGGTCAGTCTGCCAATGGAGATGTAATCTATACCCAGCCTTGCAAATTTCGCAACATTCTTTTCCGTTACGCCTCCGGAAAACTCTATTTTCACTCTGGATTTCCTAGATCGTATATATCTAACGGCCTTTTTTGCCTTCTCAGGTCCCATATTATCGAGGAGAATTACATCCGGCTGAAAGGGCAAAATGGCTTCCAGTGTCTCCATATCTTCCACTTCTACAATCAATGGTATCTTCTTACCAGACCTATCAAGGAATTCTCTTGCCCTTCTCGTTGCCTCAATAGCCGCTTCTTTTCTCGAGATTTTCATCTGTTCCATAAGAATCTCTATATGATTGTCTTTTATCATAATCGCATCATAAAGCCCCATCCTGTGGTTCTTGCCCCCTCCACAAGAAACCGCATACTTATCAAGAACTCTCCAAGCAGGTATGGTCTTCCGCGTATCCAGTATATGAACCTTCCCTTTGACTAATGAAACTATATCGCGAGTAATAGTTGCTATCCCTGATAGTCTTGCAATAAAATTTAATACTATCCTTTCTCCTGCAAGAATTGCCCTTGCCGGCCCGGCTATACTGGCAATAACCCCATTCTCTGCAATTACATCGCCATCTTTTGCAAAAAATTTCATCCTAACCGCTGGACTTAATAGCTGATACGTCAACTTAACAGCGTCCCTGCCGCAAAATACGGCCTTCTCTCTGAATACAATATTTGCCTTTATCTTTGCTGTCGGCGGAATTACGGAAAGAGAGGTAACATCTCCTGAGCCAATATCTTCCTCTATTGCAAGGGAAATCAACCTCAGATAGCTCTGTCTTACTTCATGCCTTGAGGCCATCTATTACTGCCCCCAACCTATCATATGCATCCTTCAGCTCTTCCAGTTTACTCGTCTCTGCCTCAACAACGGCCTTAGGCGCCTTAGAGGCGAAGTTCTCATTAGACAAAAGCGCCTCTTTCTTGTTTATCAGCTTTTCTATTTCTTGCCTCTTCTTCTTTAGTTTTTTTATCTCCTCATCAATATTAACCAACCCTTCTAGTAGCAGATAGGCCTCTATACCCGGAAGCACACCTGCCAAAGACTTCTCTGGCCTCTTATCTATTTTTTGCTCGATTCTTACATCAGAGAGCCTTGCCAAAAACTTGATAACCTCAACCGATTCTTTCAACACCTGCACATTACCGCTTACGAGCAAGACCTCAGGCCGCTCGCTTGGTTTAAGGCCAATGTCTGCCCGCATGTTGCGGATGAGAGAGACAACCGATTTTATCGTTTCCATTGCCTCCTCTGCAGATATATCCTCAATACCTACCTCCTGCGGATAGAGATTAAGCATTATCGTCTCACCCTCAAATCCAAAACGGTCCTTTAATATCTGGTAGATCTCTTCGCTGATAAACGGCATATACGGATGTATCAAGTGAACAAAATTGTAGAGCACATAGGCCAAAACCTTTTGTTGGTTTAGAACCACTTCCTTATTTTTACCATCTTTTATCTTGGTTGCCTCTATGTACCAGTCACAGAAGTTGTGCCAGAAAAAGTCATAGAGCCTGTTCGCCGCTTCGTTAAATCTAAATTGAGATATCGCCCTGTCAACGTCCTTTACAAGCCTATGCAACAAGGAGAGTATCCACCTATCTTCCAACAGAAGAAGCGGCCCTTCCCAAACTATATCCTCCACTTCTTCGTTAAGACCTGTCAGTATATACCTGCTTGCGTTCCATATCTTATTCGTAAAGTTTCTCCCCAGCTCAAACTTGCTGCGTGAGAGATACACGTCCTGGCCAACAGCAGTAATAGAGATAAGGCTAAACCTCAAGGCATCTGCACCCATCTCCTCTATTATCTCCAACGGGTCTATAATGTTGCCCAGTGATTTGGACATCTTTCTTCCAGTGTCGTCGCGCACAGTGCCGTGGAGATAGACATCGGAAAACGGGATCTCGCCCATAAACTCAAGGCCTGCCATTATCATCCTTGCAACCCAGAAAAACAATATCTCTGGCGCAGTAACCAATGTATTTGTGGGATAAAAATACTCAAGGTCCTTCTTTACCCAATCCTCTTGAGACGGCCAGTAAAAGGTAGCAAACGGCCATAGCCAGGAAGAAAACCATGTATCAAGGACGTCTTCGTCCTGCACCAGATTTTTATTGCCGCAATGAGGGCAGGCCTCTGGCGTCTCCATCTCAACGATCGGTGGACAATCCGTGCGCTCACCTTGTTCATTTACGCAATACCATACCGGAATCCTGTGCCCCCACCATATCTGCCGCGATATACACCAATCCTGTATGTTCTCCATCCAGTTGAGGTATACCTTAGTCCAACGCCTTGGCGTAAAGCGGATCCTCCCATCTTTTACTGCCTTTATCGCCGGCTCAGCCAGTGGCTTCATCTTCACAAACCACTGCCGCGAAAGGTAGGGCTCAATTACTGTATCGCAACGATAACAATGGCCAACGTTATGGAGGTGCTCTTCTATCTTGACTAACAATCCCTGCTTTTTCAGGTCATCCACAATCGCCTTGCGGCACTCAAACCTATCCATCCCCTTATACGGGCCTGCATCCTCTGTCATTACACCAGTTGAATCCATCACCACTATCTCTTCCAACTCGTGGCGCTTGCCAACTAGAAAGTCATTCGGGTCGTGGGCAGGGGTAATCTTAACGGCGCCTGTCCCAAATTCAGGGTCAACGTAATCATCGGCGATTATAGGTATGCGCCTGCCAATAATGGGAAGGATTACGGTCTTGCCTACAAACCCTTTATACCTCTCATCTTTTGGATTCACTGCAACCGCAGTATCGCCAAGTATTGTCTCAGGGCGGGTGGTCGCAACGGTGATGTAGCTGTCATCCTCGCCTTCTATCGGATATTTTACGTAATACAACCTGCCCTGGGTCTCTTTTTTGGGCGCCTCTTCGTCTGCCAATGCCGTGTGGCAGCGCGGACACCAGTTTATTATATAGTTGCCCTGATAGATAAGGCCCTTTTTATAGAGGTGGACAAAGACATACCTGACAGCCTTTGAGTATTCTTCATCCATTGTAAACCTTGTCCTGCGCCAATCACAGGACGCGCCCAATCTTTTCAATTGCCGTATAATAGTTGAGCCGTATTCTTCCTTCCACTTCCAGACCTCTTCCAAAAACTTTTCCCTGCCAAGGTCCTGCCTGCGCAGGCCCTGTTTTGCTATCTTTCTTTCAACTACATTCTGCGTGGCAATTCCAGCATGGTCTGTGCCAGGCATCCAGAGGGCGTTCTTGCCCTTCATACGGTTATAGCGGATAAGTATGTCCTGATAGGTATCATTTAGGGCATGGCCCATATGAAGGATACCAGTAACATTTGGCGGGGGAATAACTATGGTATAAGGCTCTTTTTTCTCGTCTCTATCGGCATTGAAAAATCCCTCTTTCTCCCACCACTGATAGAGCCTATCCTCTACATCCCTAGCCCTATATTGAGACGGTATATCTGTGTTGCTCATTCCAGATCTCCACCCCTCTATTTCAATTTCCGTAATATCTTCTCTTCCTGAAACGCCTCTATGTTATCGCCAACCATTATTTGGTTAAAATTAGACAAGCTGATGCCACATTCATACCCCTCGGCAACCTCTCTCACATCGTCCTTAAACCGCTTAAGAGAGACTATCGTTCCTGACCAGACTTCCTGGCCATTGCGAACAAGCTTTGCCTTTGCCCCCCTTACAATCTTTCCCTTCTTCACATAGCTTCCGGCAACTACCCCTGCCTTTGAGAGTTTAAATACCTGCCTGACCTCTGCTGTGCCAATCCAGACCTCTTTTATTATCGGCTCAAGCATCCCCTCTATAGCCGCCTTTATCTGGTCTATGAGCTCGTATATTATCTTATAAATGCGCACCTCTAATTTTTTCTCTTCTATATACTTCTTGGCCCGCGAATTTATCCCAACATTAAATCCAATAATCACTGCCTTGGATGCCTCTGCCAACAGGGCGTCTGAATGCCCTATCTCGCCAACACCGGCATGCATTATTCTGACCTTCACCTCGTTTGTAGAAAGCCTCTCCAGAGCAGACTTTATTGCCTCCAGGGTTCCCTGCACGTCTGCCTTTAGGATAAGCCTTAATTCCTTTTCTTCTCCTTTTTGTATCTGGTCAAAGATGGATTCTAAATTAATCGAAGGCGTAGATATCCTCTGTTTTTTCTTTGCCTCTGACATCTCTTCTGAAAACCGCCGTGCCTCTTTTTCTGACCCAACCACAAAGAACATATCGCCTGCCAGAGGCACCTCTTCTATTCCCAACACCTCGCCTGCCTCTGAAGGCAACAGCTCCTTTATCCTCTGCCCCCTGTCATTGGTGATAGACTTTATCTTTCCATAGGTATCTCCAACGATAATTGCATCTCCCACCCTTAACCTGCCCGACTGCACAAGGAGGGTCGCGACAACCCCTTTAAAAGGATGCAGTTGCGCCTCCAAAACAACCCCATGCGCAGGCTTATCATAGTTCGTCTTGAGCTCCAACATCTCCGCCTCCAAGATAACCATCTCAAGGAGCTCATCTATGCCCTGCCCGGTCTTTGCTGAGACAGGGACCATTATCGTCTTGCCGCCCCATTCTTCTGGCATGAGGCCGTGTTCCATAAGCTGCCTCTTTACCTTATCCACGTCAACCCCGGATTTATCTACCTTGTTTATCGCAACAACAATCGGCACACTAGCTGCCTTAGCGTGGTTCAACGCCTCTATTGTCTGGGGCATAACACCATCGTCTGCAGCAACTACCAGTATAACGATATCGGTTGCATTCGCTCCCCTTGCACGCATCTCTGTAAATGCCTCGTGACCGGGTGTATCCAGAAACGTCAACTTTCCGTGCGGCGTCTGGACGACATATGCGCCTATATGCTGGGTAATCCCTCCATATTCCTTATCCGTAACATTGCTCTTGCGGATAAAATCCAACAGCGAAGTCTTTCCATGGTCAACATGTCCCATCAACGTAACCACTGCATGGCGAGGCTTTGCATTCTCCCTCGCCAGGGCCTCGTGCTCCTGGCGGATCTTTTCTATCTTAGAAACAGGCCTGGTTATGATCACCCCAAACCACCCGCCTACTTCCTCTGCCAGGGTATCGTCTAACACAGTATTTATATTCAACATCTTTTTGTTAGCCATTGCCTTGAGTAGGATCTCGTTTGGCTTGACCCCTATCGCCTCAGCAAACTCCCGCAAAGAGCAGGGCAACTCTAATTCTATTTCCTTTATCTCTTCTTGTGCCGGCTCTTCTTCTAATACCGCCTTTGACTCTTTCTCCTGCCCCCTCTCAGGCAAAGGTTTTTCCTCTGTCTCCTTACCTTTTATTTCCGTTTCCTCTCTTTGTTTTTGTCCTTGCGCCGTTGATCTTTCTTCCCCTTTCTCGGGCAAGGCCTGTTTCTTTTCCGCTTCTACCCTCTTTTTTTTCTTCTTTTCCTCTTTCTTTTCTTCCTTCTTCTCCTTAGAAGGCAGCTTTTCTTTTATCTGCTCCACCTGCTCATCGGTAAGATTGCTCATATGGCTCTTTACCTCTATCCCTGCCTTTTCCCTGATAAACGAAAGCAAGGACTTGCTACTTACGCCCAATTGTTTTGCCAGTTCATATACCCTCATTATTCTTCTTCATCTCCCTTCTCAAGGTACTCTTTTGCCTTGGCGATGATATCCTCCGCTATCTTTTTATCTATTCCCTCTACTTCTATTAGGTCGTCTATCCCTGCCATTGCAAGGGAATTGAGGTCGTGAAAACCGGACTCCTTCAGATTCTCCACAACTTCCTCATTCACGTCCTCAACCTCCAGTAATATTTTTTCCAAAGACTTGCCTGCCTCTAAACTGGTAATGTGAGACCCCTCCGCGGTCCTTATGTCCAGCTCCCAGCCTGTAAGCTTTGAGGCAAGGCGCACATTCTGCCCGCGCCTGCCGATTGCCAGCGAAAGCTGGGACTCGTCTACCAATACCTCTGCGTGCCTCTTTTCTTCATCAAGAATCTTTATTTCCTCCACCTTTGCCGGCTTTAAGGCCTCCTTTATAAACTCTATCGGGTCTTCTGACCAGCGAACAACATCTATCCTCTCTCCTTGAAGTTCGTTGACGATATTCTTTATCCTTGAACCTCTCATGCCAACACAGGCACCCATTGGGTCTATTTTATCGTTTACAGAGGCAACTGCTATCTTGGTATGCTCGCCTGCTTCCCTAATGATGGACTTTATAACGACTATTCCGTCCTTTATCTCCGGCACCTCTAATTCAAACAAGCGTCTGACGAGATCCGGGTGTTTCCTTGAGAGAAGCAACACAGGGCCTTTCGCCTCTCTCTTCACCTCCAACAAAATCGCCTTTATTCTATCGCCCTGACGGTAGTTATCGCGAAACGATTGTTCCCTACGGGGCAGTATCCCTTCTGTCCTGCCAATATCCACTATAATCTGTCTTCTATCTACTTTATAAACGTTTCCGCTGACAATCTTGCCTACCTGTTCTTGAAACTCACGAAAAATAACGTCCTTCTCTGCCTCGCGTATCTTCTGGATTATCACCTGGCGGGCAGTCTGGGCAGCAATCCTTCCCAGCTCTGGCGCAGGGATCCTCTCTCCGTTTATTGTAACGATTATATCCTTATTTTCCTCGTCTATCTTTGCCTCTATTCCGTCTGCTGTTTTGAGCTGATATGCCTTTTTAGTGGCGCTAATAAGAGCTGCCTCCAGGGCAGAAAATATCGTCTGCTTATCTATCCCTTTGTCCATACATATCTGATTAATAATCATAAACATCTCTGCCTTATTCATTGCCAGTCTCCTTTCCTTGCGACCATTTTATAATATTTTCCGCAGTAAATACACCCGGCGATGGTTTGAATATCTGCCGATTCTCAAAAAGGACCAGACCACTAACATTAGCCCCTGTCTTTGCAACCAAACTCGCACTCTCAGGCAGGGCATACAGGACCTCTGTCTGATTTGCCCTACAAGAAGTTAGAACCTGTTTATCTAGACCCAATCGTATAACACAGGTATCTGTGTCCCTATATCCCTCTTCATATCTACACACCAGGTAGTCTAGATACATCTTAGGGGCGTATTTCTTGACACAAAGCTGATCTATGACCTCTTTCATATCCCTCGACCCCAATAGGGAACTCCACACACCACCTTTATTCGTCAAGAGGTAATGGAAATATATCTTCCAGCCCTTTAGGCGTGTATCTGCCTTCAACTTCTTTATTACCCTCACTAACCTGTAGGCATCTTTATCCAGAATTCCCGAGATAAAGACATCGATCCTTTTGTCTTTACGTGGACGCTTGTAGAAAACAGACATACCAGTTACCTGAGGCTTGAGAACATAGCCTATATCTGATGGCAAGACCATATCCTCTATATTCTCAAAAAAGGAAAGAGTGTCGATCTCCTTTGGAAGGATGTATACTGGCAACATATCTGTCTTTATATGCTCCATATAGGTCCTGGCCTCTGTTTCATCCGCAAAGACCTTCTTCATCTTAAGGCCAGGAAAGATCCCACTTAGCCACTTAAAGACCGAATCTTCGTTACAAGAAATACACTCCCTGGGACGTATAACAACCAATTCTCCTGTTTTTATATCCCCCTTATCTCTCTTTGTCTTCTGGCAAATACCTTTCTCGCAACTACCTGCAGGGCAGTCTTTATCAGAGAAACAGGACGGCAGGCCCTTTAGCCTTTTCTCTTTAAAATTCATAAAGGAAACCTTTTCTGCCTTTTTTATCTCCCATCTCTCTCCTGATCGACCTATATCTAGTTCTATCCCTACCAGGCCATCGGCAGGCGGACACAGAAGATAGCCCTGCCCTACTTTGGCAATATATTCCCCTGGTTTTGGCATAAAGTCCATAGAAGGAACAACGACAATATCTATCTCCTTATGGAGCTTCAAGAGTCCCTGTCCCTCAGAAGGGATGGCCTTGTCAGGCAGAATTCCTACAAGCAGATCCACCCCTCCCATATCGGCAAGCAGCTTATCATACCTGGCAACATCACCAATAACATCCTTACCAAAAAGCAATATCCCAACTCTGACCCCGTCTTTTTCCAGGACAAAGGCCTTCTTACTCGAAAAACCGAAGGTATAAATAGGAGAAAACCTTTTTCTGAGTTCCTTTAGCCAAGTCCTATCTATGGAATAACTAAGGATAACTGCATCGTATCCTAAACTTCGCAAAACAGATAGGTAGGAGTAGGTACGGGCCCTATCCTTTCCTGGTTCGCTCTTCTTCACATCTCCTAGTCCCCCCCCAAGAACATCTCCTATTTCCAAAAGGAATCTTGGTTTCTGTGCCTGCCAGTCACTTATAAAAGAGGCCCTGCGGCATAAGATACAGTCTTCCCCTCGATTCAAATAGATTCGGGAATGCGTATTACCCGTGATCAAGAGAGAAAATCCCTTGGGAGAGCCAAATAACGGAGAGGAAAAGAAAACAGCAAAAGCACACCAGATTACAAACACCCAAAAGGCCTTCTTCACGCTGTCCTCCTTTCTCCTCTCAAAAATAAAAATAGAGCGTGCCAAACAGCTGACGCTCTTAACGTGAATGTGTATTATACACAAAAGTTATTGCCAGTTCAAGGCTTTTCTATCTCCTAAAATTCCCTCAGAGTGGCCTTTACAACAACAAACCCCCCTTTCCCATAACCCTCCTGTGGCCTCTCCACCTCTCTTATTTCGTCCAGGGGACAAAACAAAGTTTGGAGAACCCTTTCCACATTAAATCCTCTGGCCTCCAGAAAGGCAATTAATTCCCTGCTAGAAAAAAAGTGCGCAAATCTATAAAAAGGACTTTTCTCTTTCTTTTTCAGATACATTTGTCCTAAAAAACTGTCCTTATCTACAATTCCAACGATAAATTCTCCTCTTGGCCTCAATATGCGCGCAACCTCATCCAGAGCCTTTTCTGGATCAGATAAAAAACAAATAGTTACCACCATCAACACCGCATCAAAGGAATTATCCTCAAAAGGAAGGGAATCCGCAGAGGCAATAACGACCTGTATGCCCCTGTTCCGTGCAACCTTTGCCATCTCCTCCGAGAGGTCAACGCCCATCTTTATCCCCAGAGGAGCGGCAAACCTGCCGCTGCCAACACCTATCTCTATAGCAGAATCAACCCCTGGCCACAACGCCTTCACCGCCTCCACTTCTGATAAATAGGCAAACCTGTTCTTCTCAAACCACGATTCGTAATCATCCACATGCGAATCAAAGACATCTACAACCCCGCCCATAATAAACTACCCCTTTATTACGCCAACCGGACGCATAGAGGCAACCAACTTGCCTATGCCGGTCCTCACCACAGTATCTACAACCTGGCTGATATCCTTATACGCTGAGGGCGCCTCTTCTACCACAGTCCTGCGGCTATGCGACATAACGTTAACACCATGCCCCTGCAAATGAGAGACAACAGAGGCATAATCCAGCTGCCTGAGGGCCTCTCTTCTGGACAATGTCCTGCCTGCCCCATGGCAGCAAGATCCCAGACTCACCTCCATTGCCATGCGTGTGCCAGATAGAACGTAAGACCTGCTGCCCATATTCCCTGGCACAAGAACCGGCTGGCCAATTTCAGCATACACCTCTGGTAAATCCGCTGTGTGCGGGGCAAATGCCCGCGTTGCTCCCTTGCGATGGACACAAAGCGTGCGGTAGCTGCCGCCTACTTTATGCCTCTCTATCTTTGCGATATTATGGGCGACATCATACACCAACCCAATACCAAGTGAACGCCAGCATTCGTTAAACACCCTTTCAAAGGCCTCCCTGACAAGGTGTGTAAGCATCTGGCGGTTTGCCCAGGCGAAGTTTGCTGCACAGCACATAGCCTTCCAGTAGCGCTGCCCCTCTTTTGAATAAAAAGGCGCACATGCAAGCTGTTTATCCGCCACGGATATGCGATACCTATCCATTGCTGAAAGCATCTCCTTAACAAAATCAGAGCATACCTGATGCCCAAAACCGCGCGAACCCGTATGGATCATCACAACCAGCTGACCCTTAAACAGCCCCATTGTGCGCGCGGCCTTTTCGTCAAATACATCCTCTACCTCCTGCAGCTCCAGAAAATGGTTCCCTGCCCCAAGGGAGCCCACCTGAGACCGCCCCCGTTCTATGGCCCTTTTGGAGATTACATCTGCGTCTGCATCAAACATGCAGCCGCCTTCTTCACAGCAAAGGAGATCTGCCTTCTCTCCCTTGCCCTGGCCAACCACCCATTGCGCGCCTTGAGCAAGCAAAGAAAAAAAGTCTTTTCTGGATACAGCGACATTTGCCTCTCGCCCCAAGCCTGTAGGAACAGAAGAAAATATAGAGGCAAGCAAATCTCCTACGTGGCCCTTTACCTCTTCAAAAAGGAGATTTGTCCGTAATAACCTAACACCGCAGTTAACATCAAAACCAACTCCACCGGGAGAAATTACTCCTCCTTTATCCACATCAAACCCAGCCACCCCGCCAATAGGAAAACCATAACCCCAATGGATATCCGGCATCCCAATGACAGGAGAGACAACTCCCGGCAAAGACGAAACATTCACCAGTTGAGAGACAGCCTCTATATCAAAGGATGTCTCCTGCAATTCCCGGGAAATAAAAATAATGATATCCGCTTCAGAGCTGGCTTTTACCTTTACTATTCCGTCTGAAAGCCGCTCCAAGATAGGCTGATTATGTGTTTCCTTCATGGCCTTTGCTGTCCGTTCTGTCATCCTGTTGTTCATCAAAAACATTGCGTACGACTATCAAGGTAATATCATCGCTCTGTTCTTGCTCTCCATAAAAGTTACTCATAAATTCGTCTATAGCACACATTGGCCTATCTATATTTGCTCTTATCCACTGTTTTAATTCTTCCTCAGAGACGAATCCCTTGTCGTTTCTCGCCTCTAACATACCATCGCTAAATACCATAAACACATCCCCTTCTTCCCACACGATCTCCTTTGCCTTGTACTCAGACCACCTATCAACCCCCAAAGGAGCGCCTGTGTTCATCTTTATCTCTTCTATATCCCCCTGACTCTTGCGATACACCCACACAGCAAGGTGGCCTGCGTCTGAGATTACCAGCAGATCCTTTTTGATCTCAACAATACAACCTGTAGCATAAACCCCCGAGATCTTATACCTCGCAAGGAAGCGATTTATATCCTCTAACAGCTCCTCTACCCCTTTATTCTCATATCTTGGCCGCAATACCCTCTCAGCAGTTATTATCTGGGCGACATAAAGGGCAGCACTAACACCCTTTCCAGAGACATCCCCCATCAACAACCTCAGTGACTCCTTGCCCTTCCATGCATCGTAAAAGTCGCCCGCCACAAAGATCGCTGGGGAAAAATAGGCCTCTATACTAATCCCTTTGCCTTTTGGCAGTTTCTCTGGCAGCATCTGCCTCTGGATAGAAGAGGCCAACTGCATCTCCTGTTCGACTCTCTGCCTTTCCCTCAGATTGGTTAGGTATTTCTCCCAACTCGTCCAGAAGGCTAAGATCACACTACCTACGACAGGGGCAACAAAAGGAACCCAGATCCCTGCAGAGACAAACAGACCGATTGCAAAAATTATCCAGACACTCACTGCCAGGACATACACTAGCCAGAACCTCTCCAGTTGGAACTTCTTATTCAATGCCAATAAACCCAACAAAAGAAAGACAAATATGGTAGGAAAGGGATTCATCCTGTAGATAAAACGTTGAGATAAAATGGATCCAAAGACTACTCCATACGTCTCAACCATCGGGGCCATATTCTCCAAAGGAGTTGGAGCCAGGTCGTGTGTACCAGTAGCTGTCAAACCAATAACACAGATCGCACCTTTTATCTGAGAAACTGCTTTTTTCTGCTCCTCTGTTAAGGGCTTGCCTTTAGAAACCCGCGAGTAGATTTCCAAAAGGGAGATAAAAGAAATCTTCTTGAAACACTGTTCCCATGTGCCAGGATAATCCAAATAGAGCCTATCCCCTCTGTAAAGCGGCATAACTATTTTTAGGATGCCCCTTTTTGTAAGCTTCGAAACAATTATCTTGTCCGCCAAATTCTTCACCGAGGCATAGGGATTCAGATCTAAATAAGCCAAACTACTTATAAGGGAAAGGTGGTAAAAATACCTACCCCCTATCCGTCGCCTTACAGGCAAAAAGCGCCTCTTCCCATCTATATCTGGGGCAGAAGTAATATAGCCAGTATATTTCGCTACCGAGACAAAGGGCTGGGTAATCGAGACCTTTCGCACATTTCCCCTGGCATCCTGGGATATACTATAAGGTAAAAAGACATTTCCTGCCCGTTGCATGGCCTCAAACAGGGCCATATCATCACTTTGATCGCTGTGCTCCGCAAATATAATATCAAAAACTATCTCCTTGGCGCCAAGTTGCTTCAATGCATAAACTGCTTGGGCATAATACCTCCTCGGAATAGGGAACTGTTTTATCCCTTTATGGGCAAGGGTTTGGTCGTCGATTGCAATAAAAACCAGCGGCAATTTCTTTGTATCGTAAGGATTGATTTTGGATCGCAATTTCAAGGCCAGATCATAACCAGATAATTCCCATAATTCAAAGGCCGAAAAGAAGATCCCGAGAGAAAAGCACAAAGAGAATAGAAGAAATGCCAGGATTCTCTTAAACTTCATCTGAATTGTTTCACTATCCTTATCTGGCTGCCCCCACGCGAGAATTCGACTTCGTCAGCAATGGACTTTATCAACTTCAGACCCTTGCCTTCGACATTATTGTAATCAAACCCCTCGCCTTCATCCCTTACAGTAAGTTCTATAGACGCCGGTGTTGCCCTATACTCTATAAGGACAAAATTTTCTGAGGCAAATTTATTTCCGTGACGAATACCGTTTATCACCATCTCTTCTACCAGCAACCGCATATCCATCAAAATAGTCTCTGGCAACTTATATTTCTGGAGGATAGAAATAATTCTCCTGCTTACCTCCTGGACATATTCTAAATCACTTGGTATCTCCATCTTTCCTTCCTGAATTTCATCCGATACAGGACCGGAACTCATCAACAGATCATCCATTGCCTCAAATTGCTTAAAGGCCTTATCTAAATGAGTCAGAGAAAGGAGCTTCTTCGCATACTCACTCAATCCCACCAGGATCAGCTCTCCCCCTCGCTTCTCCATCCTTTCCTTCAAGTTCAACAACATACCTAAACCTGAACTATCCAGATATGACACACGTGACATCTCAAGGACCAAAGAAGAGATATCTTTTTCCCTTTCCACAGCTTCTATAATCGCTGATAGCACTGAGACCTTTTCTTTCGCCACAAGTTCACCATCCAAATAAAAAACCAGCTTATCCTCCATCTTTTCCTCTCTTAACTTCATCCCCACCCCTAGACCACCTCCAGCATACGCTCTATCGACCTGCGAGCCCTATCAATTATATCCGCATCTAGATCTATTTCGTATTGTTCCTGTTTCAAGCTATCGTAGAGTCCCTCTATAGTTATTTTTTTCATCATTCTACAAAGGGCCTTTTCCGAAACAGGGAAAAATTCCTTTGATGGAATATCCTTCCTTAATCTATATACCATCTCCTTTTCCGTACATATTATAAACCTCTTTGCAGAAGATTGTTCTGCAAACCTAATCATACCTGAAGTTGAGGCCACTGCATCGGCCATTGCCAAAACTTCGGGTCGACATTCTGGGTGAGCAATGACCAAGGCACCTGGATATTTTTCCTTTGCCTCTCTTACCATCTCGGGAGATATCAACTCATGGACATAGCAATAACCCTTTTCCCATAGAATTATATTGTCCCGGCCGGTCTTTTCTATTACGTACTTTCCAAGATTCCTATCCGGCAAGAAAACAATGGGTCTCTCTCTAGGGATGCTCTCCACTACTTTCACTGCATTTGCAGACGTGCAGCAGATATCCACTTCTGCCTTGACATCCGCGCTGGTGTTCACATAGGCAACAAAGACCGCCTCAGGATACTTCTCTCGCAATTTCCTTACATCCTCTCCACTAATTGTATCTGCCAGGAAACAGCCGGCCTCTATAGATGGAATCAAGACCTTACAGGCAGGCGACAAGATCTTGGCTGTCTCAGCCATAAAAACGACGCCGCAAAAGACAATTATATCGACATCTTGTCCCGCTGATTTGCGACTCAACTCCAGGGAATCTCCGACAAAATCAGCTAAATCCTGTATCTCGGGAATCTGATAGTTATGCGCCAGGATAAGGGCATTTTTTTCTTTCTTTAGCCTCTGTATCTCCTCTTTTATATCCACTGGCCTCTCCTCTCAAAAACTGCCCTCTATTTCTCCACCACCGATTATTATATCCCCATCATAAAACACGATATGTTGTCCCCTCGCTACACCTATTACTGGCTGGGAAAAATAGACCCGTAGTCTATCTGGTCCTTCCAGCTTTCCCAGCACAGGGATATTAGGTTGATTATACCTGATTTTAGCGGTTAACTCAAATCCATCCTGTCTCTCTCCCAACCAGAGAATATTTCCGGCAACCAGACCCGTTCTCTTCGCCTCATCTTTCCTGGCAACGACCACATCGCCGTTTTCTGCATAGACCTCTACCACATACCATGGGCCCGGTTCTTTTATGCCCAGGCCCTCCCTTTGTCCTGGGGTAAATAAATGTATGCCCTTATGATGTGCAAGGACCCTCCCATCCAGAGAAATAATCCTGCCTGGTCTGGGCGTCAGGCGCCCTTTTAACCAATCTTTATACCGCCGGTCAAAGATAAAGCAGAGGTCCTGGCTCTCTTTTGCAAAAAAGCCCTCTGGAAAAACCTTGCTCATTTGCGCATAAACCTCGGATTTCCTCTTTTTTCCTAAAGGGAAAACCACACGGTTTAGATCATAAGACAACAGCCTATAGAGGAAATAACTCTGATCCTTTTTCTCATAAAGGGCCCTTGCTATGGTCTTGCCTCTCTTTGTAGAAACAATCCTCGCGTAATGGCCGGTAGAGACCATATCAAACCCAAGTTCATCGGCTATAGAAAACAGTAATCGAAACTTTATCTCAGGATTACAGATAATACAGGGATTAGGGGTAATCCCCCTGCTATAACTGGAAACAAAATAGTCAACGACCTTCTGAGAAAAGATATCTCGAATAACTCTGATTATTAGTGGGACATCCAGACGCTGGCATATATATCGGACCCTGTCCTGAAGGGAAGAATTAAAGCCAGTGTCCAAAAACAGCGCAGTAACGTCAAACCCTCTCTGTTGCAAAAAGAAAAGGGAGGCCGTTGAATCAACCCCACCACTAATCCCTACCAGCACCCTGGACATAAGAATGCAACTGCTTCTCGAGATCCTCTATTTTCCGCTCCAGCCTTGCCTGTTCCCTCATCACTGCCTTGAGGACATCGGTTATAGGATCTGGCAATCGTCCATGTTCCAAGTCTATCTCGATCTTTTCCCTTATCCTCTTTATGTCCTGAACCACCCTTCCCGGGACGCCCACCACTGTCGCCCCTGGAGGAACATCTTTTATAACCACAGAACCCGAACCAATCTTGGCTCCTCTACCTATAGTAATGTTTCCCAGGACAATAGCTCCCGCACCAATTACGACCTTGTCTTCTACGGTGGGATGTCGCTTTATCTTCTCCTTGCTCGTACCTCCGAGGACCACCCCCTGATATATCAGGACATCATCCCCTACCTCTGCGGTCTCACCTATGACTACGCCCATCCCATGGTCAATGAATACCCGTCTGCCGAGCTTTGCCCCAGGATGGATCTCTATCCCTGTTAAGAATCTGGATATATGAGATAACAGCCTAGCACAAAACCTCAAACGATGCGTCCAAAGCCAATGGGCAAGCCTGTGCATCCATATAGCATGCAGGCCAGGATAACAAAACAGGACTTCCAATATACTTCGAGCCGCTGGATCGTCTCGAAATACAGTGGTGATATCCTCTCGTATCTTCTGAAACATCGACATCCCAACCTTATATAGCCACCACCTGTTTTACCTCTGGCACCATTCTTTTAAGGGATTCCTCGACCCCCATCTTCAGGGTCATTGTAGAAAACGGACAGGCACCACATGCCCCTAGTAAGCGGACCTTCACCGTACCATCCTCATCCACCCCCAACAGCTCGATATCTCCACCATCCATCTTTAGGGCCGGCCTAACCTCTTCATCTATTATCTGTCTCACTTTCTCTTCTAAACCCATAACAATCCCTCCTTTCCAAAAACGAGCCAACGGCCCATTATATACCCACTAGCCCCTTTGTCAATGGCTTAAACGAGAGCCGAGACCATACTTTGTATTCAAATAGTGCCGCAATACCTTATCTAAATAGTCTTTTGGTGGAACAAAAGCAAGACCTCTTTCCTTTAAAAAGGCCAAGGTCTGACGATTTTCAAAGATCTGCTTATTTCCCAGATACTTCATAAAATAAGGCAAGGTCTTCAAGGCCCTTTTTCTCTTTTCATCTGCAGTAAAGACTAAAAAATAGTATAGTAATTTGAACGCCGGCATAGGTATAACTATTCTGGGAGGAAGTTTTATAGAAAATTCCTCCGCTAATCTCCTGAACTCCTCCGCCAGAAACATCAATCTAACCGCATCCCGGCCAGAACAGAGATGGAACACCTTGCCAATAGCCTCCTCAGAAAACAAAGACACAATCATGGCCTTTGCTACAAAATCAACCGGCACAATATCCAAAGAGGCATCTCCTAACCAGGGGACAAGCCCGCTCGTCTTCTGTCCTGCCAAGAATTCACACAAGTAGTAAAAGATCTTAAATCCAATAATCCGGCCATCTCTGGAGTCCCCAACTACCATACTCGGTCTATGAATGGTTATTGGAACCCCCTCTTTAATCTTGCTAAACAGCAAAACCTCTGCCTCGGCCTTTGCCTGTTCATAGGTATTATGATAACTCCTTTCTTCTACTAGTTCCCTTTCGGGAATAATCCCTGACATTCTACCGGCAACGCCTATAGTAGTAATAACATCTATCTTCTCAAGATGACCTTGATCTCCTATAGTCTCTGCAATCCTCAATAAATTTTCCAATGCCCCCACAGAAATAAGCCTTGCCTCCTCTAGAGGCAGATTCATCCTTACATTCCCTGCGCAGTGAAGTATGTGCGTAGTACGAGAAACTACCTCTGTAAAAACATCCTCTTTCATCCCCAATCTGGGAAGAGAAACGTCTCCTATCACCGGTTCAATAGAAACGCTCCCTCCTGTAAACGTTTCTGCTATTCCCCAGAAATCACATAGAGAGGAAAATCTCTCCAAGAGATGCTTCTCATCTTTTGCCCGCATTAATAGGAAAAGGTGCAGAGGATCTTTTGTATTCATAGAAATAAGTTCCTTTACAACGGCTGCACCTATTGATCCGGTTGCCCCTGTAATCAATATTCCTTTCATCTATATAGCCTCCCTAAGGTACAGACCACTCCATTTTCTTCGACTTCTTCAACAGAAAATTCCAGATCATCCAATCGACTATATAATCTATCTATCGCTCCCTTGTATTTGGTCTCGACAACATATCGTTTCACCTTAAAGGTCTCAGTTAGTTCACCAGTACGTGGGGAAAACCTACCCGTTAATAAGACGACACCTACAGGCCTTGATTGAGGCGGGAAAGGAGCCAATTGATTCGATATATCCTGGCAAGCCTTCTCCATAAAAAAGGAGATTATGTCTTGCGCAATGAAATCCTTTTTTAGGTCTATAACCGCCACTGGTATTTTCCTTCCCCTGCCAACGACAACGCAAAAGGCAACATAAGGCAGCCGCGAGAGCGTGGATTCTATTTCCCCAGCATAAACCCTATGCCCTGTGGATGTCTTAAAGACAGCATCCTTCCTGTCCAACAGAAATAGAAATCCATCTTCATCTATCCTGCCAAGATCTCCTGTGCGCAGAAATCCTTCTTCTAGCCTGACCCTGTAGGCGTCTTTTTCCAACAAATCCCTAGAAATACATTGTCCCTTTACCAGGATTTCCCCTTCCCGGGAAATCTTGACTTCATTGCCCGGCACAGGCCGCCCCACAGAACCCATCCTGTAACTAGTTGGTGTGTTCATCGCTATAGGCAATATGTTTTCCGAGATACCATAAGCCTCAAAGATTGGCAAGTCTAACCGTCTATACCACTCTAGGACATCTTGCGAGATAGGAGCCGAGCCACTGAGCAGAAACTTTACATTCTTCCCTAGTTTCATCCTTACCCGCCTCAGCACAAGTCTGTCCAGCAAGGACAAGGCTAGGGTCTTCCATATACCTAGACCTTGTCGACCATCTTCTTCTCTTTCTTGCAATGATTTCAGGGCCAGAGCCTTATCAAGGAGTATCTTCAACAATGGCTGTTTCAAAATCTTTTTCATTGCTTCTTCTTGAAATTTCTCGAAAAATCTTGGAACACCCACAAGAACATCTGGACTTATCCCTGGTAAAAGAGATAACAGAGCCCTCGGGTCAGAGACATAATAAATACTAAAGCCTTTCATCCAGGCCACGAAGTTGACCATCCGTTGAAAAAGATTAGAAAGTGGCAACCAACATACAGTCCTTCCACCTGTTACAGAAGGCAGTATCTGTGCTGCTACCCTTTCACAGGCCATCATCACCTGAGAATGGGAGAAAGAAAAAATTTTCTCAGGACCAGTTGTACCAGAAGAGCTAACAACAATGGCTGGTAAATCCTCCTCTTTATCGGTCTGAAAATATGCCAGCGTCTCGATCTCTTCTTGAGAGGCCTCAACTAAGGGCAGTAGAGATTCAATTCCATCTCTTCCCGCCTTCTCTTCTATACAAACCACAAAAACCTCTGCCAAGATGTCGGTAGAGAATCTATCCAACCAGTCTTCTTCTTGCAAAACAACACACCTTGGCCTCAGTACCTTCATCAAACGATGAATTCTGTCCTTCGTATCGTATGGGCTTATTCCTCCAACAATGGCCCCACAAAAAAATCCCGCCATCTGTACTACATCCCACCACTTGGAGGAATTGGCCATTATGAGCAAGATATCGCCTCTCCTCAACCCCAATTTAGAAAAAAATACAGCCGCCGAAAGGCTGTCTTTCAAAAAATCTTCCCAGGAATAAGCTGACCAATGGCCACCCTCTGATAGGGAAAAAGAAACCACTGCCTCTGGCATTTCTTTGGCCCTCGAAAGTAGGAGACCTGGGATGTCCTTGGCCTTTCTCTGCATAGACCATTAACCTCCTGTGGAGTCTTTCCTCAATGGGGGATCATAGGCGCCTCTTGGTTTCGTTATCTTAAGGTCTTCTTCCCTTAGCCCTAACCAGCGCAGGGATCTAACCACCTCTCTGGCTAGAAACAACTTTTTACGAATCATAAAGTTCACCAGCGGAGCCATCCATTTCCAGTATGTCCTAGAGGCCTTGCCCTCCCTTATGAGGGCAGAAAACTCTGGATGATAGGGATTATAACCAAAGTGCTTCAAATCAGAATACATCAGGAGCCAATTAATAGGATAGTTGGTAACTATTGGATTGGCTGCCCCTACGCCCTTTACAAGCCCCAACTGGACTACCTTTGCTATGATCTCTTGTTGATTGTATTCCCAGGCATGAAATGGAGCCAGGTACCTGGGAAATTCGGTCCCTGATGGATAGCGATGCGGATTAAAGAAGATCTCCAGCTCCTCCTGAGAGAATTCCCCTGACTCCTTCAGGGCCGGAGGGGTCCAATCTGTATCACAGATAAGGCTTCTGGAAAACTCGTACACCATCCGATCGGGCTCAGGCTGACCTGGAGAATATCCTGCCAAAATCAAAGGTATATCCTTTTCCATGGCCAACCTTATGGCATCACCTTCAAATAAAGGAGCGTATACATAAGAGACAGTATAAACAGCGCCTCTCTCCTCTTGATTCTGCAAGCAGTAGCGAAAGATCTTCCTATAAAGCCGAACAGAGGGGGTATAAAAAACATGATCTATATCCAATTTGTTTACAGCACGAAGTATATTATCTCGTGCTATATCCGGTATGTTCACATAAGTAGTGAAGGCCAGTACCCTTAACTTATACTCAACTTTTAATTTATATAAAAGATAGAGGCTATCCTTGCCCCCACTTACAGGCACGAGACAATCATAACTCCCTTTTCCCCTGCACAAACGAAGGGTCTCCTCTAGATCCTCCTCCCTGCGTTTTCTTGCCTCCTCTTCTACTGCCTGCCTTCTATGGTCGTATTCCCTGCAAAAACGGCAGATCCCTGTCCTATCTATATCTGCATCGGGAACTGCCTCTGGTAAAAGACACCGTCTACAATAACGGATGATCTCCCCCCTGTTTTTACAAACCTATTACCAATCTGGCTATCTGGAAATAAATCAAGATAGAGACAATATCCACTATACTGGCGATAAAGGGTCCTGACATAAGCGCAGGATCCAAGCCGATTCTTTTAAATATCACCGGAAGTACTGCCCCTGCTGTTGTGGCTGCCGTAACAGTAGCTATCATCGAAAGAAAGACGGTTACACCAAGCCGAAAATCGTGTTGAATGAACCAGGCTCGGACGAAACCAATCGTCCCCAGCACCCCTCCAACCAAAAGTCCTATCTTGAGTTCCTTAAAGAAAATCTTCCAGAAGTCCTCTATCAATACCTCCCCTGTAGCCAGGCCCCTGACGATCGTCGTTGCTGACTGGGAACCGGCATTTCCTCCCATACCAGATAACACGGGCAGGAAAAAGGCCAAGGCAATCATTGCCTGGAGTTGTGCCGAATTCATTTGCAACACCGCTCCGGATATAAACTGCACAAAGACGAGCACTAATAACCAGGTTATCCTTTTCTTTGCTATACCCCAGGTCGTCTCCTGAGTATAGTCGTGGACAACACCAGAGGCACCCAAGGCAAACATATCCTCTGTATCTTCTTCCTCTATGACGTCTATAACGTCGTCTACTGTAACGATGCCGACGAGTCTATCTTCGTTATCTACTACAGGGATGGCAATAAAATCGTAGTTCGAAACCTTTTTTGCCACTTCTTCAGCAGGCTCATTGACATTTACCTTTATCAAGTCCCTATGCATTATGTCTTCTATCCGAGCCGTTTTTCTTGCTACTATCAATTCCCTTAACGTAACTAGTCCTAAAAGCTTTCTATTTTTATCCGTAACATAAACATAATAAATAGTCTCTCTATCCGGAGCAATTTTTCTTAAATAATTTAGGGCCTCTTCAACGGTCATATCCGGCAGTATGTTCGCATACTCAGTTGTCATTAAGGCCCCGGCCGTCCTCTCTTTATACTGTAAGAGTCGCCTTATATCATTGCGTTCTGCTTGGGCAACCAGTGGAAGGATATCGTCTAAAAGCGACTCTGGTAGCTTCTTTAAGAAGTCAGCTCTGTCGTCAGGCGCCATATCCTCCAATAGATCCACCATCTTCCTCTTCGAAAAGCAATAAAATATCTCTTTTTTCTCCTCGTCAGGGAAATATTCAAATACCTCAATGCCTCTCTTCCCAAGGGCTGAAATTATCTTGGCAATATCTTCATAGGGAAGCCCATCGATCAGTGTAAAGATATCGTATGGATGCAAGTCATCAAAGAGCTCTAAAAGGCGGTCCCTATAGTCCGGCAGGGAAAGGACCTGTCTTATCTCTGGTCCAGCTATAGCAACCCTTTCCTGTACTTCCTTTTTATTAGCCATCCTTTTCCACCTTTGCTGCCGCAACAACCCTATCGCTTTCATCCGTGCGAATCAACCTTACACCTTTGGTGTTTCTGGACGTGCGGCGGATACCCTTTACCGGACAACGCACTGTCATCCCCTTCTGCGTTATCACCATAACATCTGTATTCTCATCCACTGCCATAGCAAATACAACACTGGCGTCTCCCCGGAGTTTTATATTTATTATCCCACTTCCTCCCCTTTTTTGACGTCTATATTCTTCGAAATCAGATCGCTTGGCTATACCATCCGAGGTGATCGTCAAGAGGTCCTTACCCTTTTCTACTACTGCTGCGCCGACAACGAAATCTCCTGCCTTCAAGGAAATTCCCTTGACTCCTCGAGCCTGTCTTCCCATCTCCCGAACATCAGTCTCACCAAAACGGATTGCCAAACCCTTTGTCGTAGCAATAACCAGATCATCGTCACCTTTTGTCAAGAGCACCCGCACCAATTCGTCGCCTTTATCCAAACTAACAGCGATTATGCCTCCTTTTCGCACATTACTAAAAGCACTAGCCTCTACCCGTTTGACAACACCGTTCCTTGTTACCATAACCATTCGCTCTTCCTCTTTGAATTGACGCAGAGCTAGAACTGTGCTTACCTTCTCGCCTTGAGAAAGGGAAAGCAGATTCACGATAGCTCGTCCTCTGCTTTGACGAGATGCCTCTGGTATCTCATAGACCTTAAGCCAGTAGGCACGACCCTTATTTGTAAAGAACAGTAAATAATCCAGGGTCTTGGCAACAAATAGGTGCTCTATAAAGTCATCTTCCTTGGCCGCAGAGGTAGCAACGCCTTTGCCTCCCCTGCCCTGTTTCCTGTAACTACTAATCGACATCCTCTTTATATAGCCTCGATGACTTATGGTTATCACCATATCCTCTTCCTGGATCAGGTCTTCTATGTCTAACTCCTTTGCTGCTGCGGTTATTTCTGTTCGCCTTTCGTCTGCGTATTTTTCTTTTATTTCCAGAAGTTCCTCCCGTATTATCGACATAAGTTTATCTTCCGAGGCAAGGACTGACTCCAAAAACTCTATTTTCTTTATCAACTGCAGATATTCTTCCTCTAATCTCTTTATCTCAAGACCAACCAGTCGCTGCAACTGCATCTCTAATATTGCCTGTGACTGGATTTCGGTTAGCTCAAAGCGTTTCATCAGTTTCTGCTTGGCATCTTGTGTCGTCTTTGATTTCTTTATAATCTCGATTACCTCATCTATATTATCGACGGCTATCTTCAGGCCTTCCAGTATATGGGCACGGCGTTTTGCCTTTTCCAGATCAAATTTTGTCCTCCTGGTCACAACATCACGCCTGTGCTGTATAAAATGCTGCAATATCTCCTTTAACGTTAGGACTCTTGGCCTACCGTTCACCAATGCTAGCAAGATTATGCCAAACGTCGTCTCAAGCTGTGTGTGCTTGTAGAGTTGATTTAATACAACCTCTGGATGGGCATCCCTCTTGAGTTCCAGAACAATTCGAAGCCCTTCTTTATCAGACTCATCCCTTATATCCGAGACCCCTTCTATCTTTTTTGCCTGCACATTAGCAGCAATTGCCGACAGAAGATTCGATTTGTTCACCTGATAGGGAATCTCGGTAATAACCAGGGAGGTTTTCGAATTCTTTGGATGCTTCTCTGTAACTGCCTTGGCCCTCAGGGTTATCTTTCCACGGCCTGTCTCGTAGGCCTGCTTTATACCATCTCTACCGCATATCAGGGCTCCCGTAGGAAAATCCGGCCCCTTTATAAAACGCATCAGTTCTTTTGTTTTTAGATCCGGATTGTCTATCAAGGCAACCAGGGCATCTATCACCTCTCCCAGATTGTGTGGTGGGATGTTGGTTGCCATCCCAACGGCTATGCCACTTACTCCATTTATCAAAAGGTTCGGGACTGCTGCTGGAAGCACTGTTGGTTCCCTTAAACTCTCATCAAAATTAGGGACAAAATCAACGGTATTTTTGTCAAGATCTCGTAACATCTCGGCAGATATCTTCTCAAGGCGGGCCTCTGTATAGCGCATAGCTGCCGCGGCATCACCATCTATAGAGCCAAAATTTCCCTGACCATCTATAAGTGGATATCTCAGAGAAAATGGCTGTACCATCCTCACTAGGGCATCGTAAACGGCACTATCTCCATGAGGATGGTACTTACCAAGGACATCTCCAACTATTCTCGCACTCTTACGGAATGGTTTCCCATATTGAAGGCCTAACTCGTCCATTGCGAATAATATCCTACGCTGAACGGGTTTTAGCCCATCTCTTACGTCTGGCAGGGCCCTTCCTGCAATGACGCTCATTGCGTAATTCAAATACGAGACCTTCATCTCTTCCTCTATAGGCCTCGGAATTATCTTCTCGTTTCTCGTATACATCTAAGTCCTCCTACGATTAGATATCCAGGAACCTGACTTCTAGGGCGTGGTTCTGTATAAATTCCCTTCTTGGCTCTACGGAATCACCCATTAGTAAGGAAAAAATCTCTTCTGCCTTGACCGCATCGCTCATAGTAACCCTGAGAATCGTCCGGTTTTCTGGATCCATAGTAGTTTCCCACAACTGCTCTGGATTCATCTCTCCTAATCCCTTGTATCTTTGTATATGCACACCTTTCTGGGCATTCTGTTTCACAAACGAAAGTGCGTCTCTGAGCCCCAGACAGAAGAACTCTTCACTACCGCCTTTGCCATCTCTCACAAGAATAAATGGGGCCTTTTTATTTCTCTGCTCCTCTCCCTTTTCCGGATCCCAGAAGTCTTTCATAGAAAGGCCTTGCTTTTCTATCCCGTGGAAAATCTCCTTGAGATCCTCTGTCTCTGGCAGTTCCTGCATATCCAGGTCATCCAAGGCAACATCCTTTTGGTGGGCATAGGCAGAGAGGTCCTCATCCGAAAGGAAAAACAGAGTCTTCCCTTTGTCTCTCAACAGATATAAGGGAAATCTGTCTTTGTTCTTCTGCGCAAACATCAAGAGATCATTCGCCGAGATATGGTATCGCCTGGATATATAATCCAGCATCTTTTCTGCTGATTCCACAAGCTTCAGCAAAGCCAGCAGCGATTCTGCCTTCCACTCTCTTTTCTTATTTTTCAATACCAATCCATCGGTTCCGATCCTAAGCATCACGTCCGCTAGATCTTCGTCCGTTTCTATATATTGTTCCCTATTGCCCTTTTTTACCTTATACAGCGGTGGTTGGGCAATATAGACAAACCCATTCTCTATAAGCGGCCTCATATGCCGATATAACAATGTCAAAAGCAAGGTCCGAATATGAGAACCATCTACATCTGCATCGCACATAATAATTATCTTGTGATACCTTAGTTTGTTTATATCGAAATCTGTGCCTATTCCTGTACCTATCGCTGATATTATCGTCTTTATCTCCTCATTGGTTAGTATCTTGTTTATCCTGGCCTTCTCTACATTTAGAATCTTTCCCTTCAGAGGAAGTATCGCCTGATAACGCCTGTCCCTGCCCTGTTTCGCAGAGCCACCTGCAGAATCACCCTCAACCAGATACAGCTCACACATAGATGGATCTTTTTCTGAACAATCTGCTAGCTTTCCTGGTAGAGATGTGGAATCAAGTATACCTTTTCTTCGCGTTAGTTCTCTTGCCTTTCGCGCGGCCTCCCTGGCCCGCGCAGCGGTTATGATCTTATCTACTATCTTATTTGCAACCGACGGATGTTCCTCGAAATATGTTCCAAGATTATCTATAACAACGGAATTCACTAGACCCTCTACTTCCGAATTTCCCAACTTTGTCTTTGTCTGCCCCTCAAACTGAGGAGAAGGAAGTTTAACACTTATAACCGCTGTCAGTCCTTCTCTTACATCATCTCCAGATATAGATATCTTCTCGGAGTCCTTTATCTTTTTCTTGGCCTTTATATACTGATTAACCACCCTGGTCAATGCGGATTTAAATCCACTCAAATGTGTGCCGCCTTCTACAGTATTTATATTATTCGCAAAAGAAAACAGATTCTCGCTATAGGCACTGGTGTACTGTAGGGCTATCTCCATCATCACGTCTTGTCTCTTGTCTTCGAAATATACTACCTTATGAAGTGGTTCTTTATTCCTATTGAGATATTCTACAAAAGATATAATTCCTCCTTTAAAGAAGAACTCCTCCCTCTGATCCGTCCTGTCGTCCTGCAGAACTATCTTTATACCCTTATTTAGATATGCCAACTCCCGTAACCTGTTAGCAAGGATATCGAAAGAAAACTCCGTTGTCCTGAAAATCTCTTTGTCAGGTTTGAATAAGACCTTTGTCCCACTGCCCTTTGCCTTACCTATCTCCTTCAGAGGCGTTACTGGCTTGCCCCTTTCATATCTCTGATGATATATCTTACCGCCCCGTTTTATTTCCACTTCAAGGAAAGACGAAAGCGCGTTAACACAGCTTACACCGACACCGTGTAAACCACCTGAAACCTTGTATGCACCCGAACCAAACTTTCCACCCGCATGGAGAGTTGTCATAACAACCTCTACGGCAGGTCGCTTCTCAGTAGGATGTATGTCCACAGGAATTCCCCTTCCGTCGTCGACTACCTCTACACTACCGTCAACCAACAGTCTCACACTTATATTTTTGGCAAAACCTGCCAGCGCTTCATCAATAGAGTTATCAACCACTTCATATACCATATGATGCAGGCCGCGTTCAGAGACATCGCCAATATACATCGCTGGACGTCTCCTGACAGCCTCAAGGCCTTCTAGGACCTGTATTTTAGAAGAGTCATACTTATCCGTCTTTGCTGACCTGGCCATAGCAAAACCCCTTTAGTTGCTTAAAAAGACCTTAACTTCGTTTATGTCCCCCATAGAATCTACTATCTCCGAGTTCATTCTCCTCAATACATACTGCACGGATGGAGAATCAACGTGAATTATTAGTTTATCACCTTTTTTCTCCAGATATCTTATATTTTCTTTATAATCTTTTATAACATCCGGTAAGACCAGACTATTTTTATCTCCCAGGATATTTGCAACAATTTCCTTAGCCTTCTTCATATCAAATCCTCATAGGTGAAACTAGGTACATATAAGAAAAGTCTCTCCCATCCACATTAATGCTATCTCTTACAACAATTGGTCTATCAGGAGATATCAGCTCCATCTTTACTGGGTCCAGAGGAACTGCCTTGAGCATATCTATTAAATATTCTGGATTGACTCCAATGGTTATGTCCTCCCCAGGATACTCTATCTTTATCTCCTCTCTGGAAGAACCTACATCCTGAGAATCCTTGGTAAGAATTAACTTATTTCTATAAAAATCCAACCTAACCGCATAGGAATCACTACTCACAAATATACTAGCTCTTTTTAATGCTGATAGAAAAATAGCCCTGTCGACAATAGCCTTTTCTTCCTTTTCCTGTGGAATAACCTGTTGATACGGTGGATAATCTGCTTCTATTATTCTAGAAACGACCTCTACATTGCCCCAAGAGAAGCAAACAACATTATCTCCTATTGAAACATTAATAACATCTCCATCTGGCATAAACCTATGTAATTCAGAACAGGCCTTTAATGGCAATATAAATGTCTTCGAAATATTGCTATCTATGGACGTTTCTGCCAAAGAAAGCCTCTTACCATCGCTGGCAACACATCTCAAACTATCTTTTCTAAACTCAAAAAGAATACCATTAAGTTCATATCGAGTTGTATCTTTTGTTGCAGCAAAAATAGAAAGAGATATCAGATTCGACAAAACATCTGACGGTATGTCTATAGATGTCTTACTATCAACTGATGGCATGGAAGGGAATTCCTCTTCAGGTAGCCCGTAGAATCTGGCAGATACGTTACCGGCAGAGAGATGGGCATGATAATTCTTCTTCACCACAAATTCTAGATTATCGCTGTCTATTTCCCGCACAAAATCAAAGAGTTTTTTACTGTTAATAGAAATACCACCCGGACTCTCTACGTTTGCTTGAATAGAGACCTTGATTCCTATATCCAGGTCCGTTGCAGATATCTCAAGTCTGCTATCAGTAGATACTTGGATCAAAACATTGTTTAGAACAGGCAGATTTGTCCTTGGTGAAATAATACTAGAGGCCATTGTAAGTGCATCTATTAAATCCGACTTTTCCACAGAAAACTTCATATCAGTCCTCCTTTACTATAATTATTCTTATTCTCTATTGACATAGTCTTTTTAGTAATAAAACCAGTGAATATTGTGGAAAACTCTCTAACTATATGTGTTTCCCTTAAGATGCCAATCGGTTTTGTTTCTGAATAAGTTGTGCAAAAAGATACATTTTTCCACACTAACCCTCTAATTTTCTTGTTATAATCTCTACAGCCTTTTTTATTTCCCCATCTTCATTCAACATTTTTTTTATTTTATTGTAGGAGTGAAGTATAGTCGTATGGTCCTTTCCCCCAAAGGCCATCCCGAGCTCGGGAAGGGACATCTCTGTTAATTCCCTGGCAAGGTATATTGATACCTGCCTTGGGATTAAAAATGTTTTGCTTCTCTTTTTTGCCTTTATATCTGATATAGGAACGGAGTAGTACTCAGCAACGCATTCCAGTATGTCGCCTAAGGAAATCTTTTTGTTGACTGCCTTTACGAGATCCTTCAATACCTCTTTTGCGAACCCAAGGGTTATGGGGGTCTTTTCTATTATAGAAAATGCTACGACCCTTACAAGAGCGCCTTCTAATTCCCTTATATTACTCTTTATATTTTCTGCGATAAAGTGAATGACTTCTTCTCCTATCTTTACTTGTTCATGTTCTAGTTTCTTTTTTAGTATTGCTATTCTTGTCTCGATATCAGGTGGTTGTATATCTGTTATAAGGCCCCAACCAAATCTTGATACTAGTCGTTCTTCTAATGTAGATATCTCTTTGGGATGCTTATCTGAGGATATAATTATCTGTTTGTGTGAATCATAGAGTGCATTGAACGTATGAAAAAATTCTTCCTGGGTAGATTCCTTGCCAGCTATAAAGTGGATGTCATCAATGAGCAATATGTCTACATTTCTATATTTTTCCCTAAATTGTCGAGTAGACCTGTGTTGGATTGCCTCTATTAGTTCGTTTGTAAACTGCTCGCTGGATATATAGTGGACCTTTATGCCAGGGCTATTTTCTATTGCATAATGTGCGATTGCCTGCATTAAGTGAGTCTTACCGAGACCTACACCGCCGTATATGAAGAATGGATTATAGGCGCGGGCAGGATTCTGAGCGACGGCGGTTGCAGCAGCAAATGCAAATCGGTTTGATGGTCCTATGACAAAGTTTTCGAATCTGTATTTTGGATTTAACTTTATCGTTTGTTTTGGTGTTTGTGTTTTCTTTGATGATATGGCCTCTTTTTCAGGAAAGAGATCCGGTCTTACTGTGAAGTGGATAGAGATCGATTGGCCACTTTTGGAGATAGCACGCCTGATTGTATCATTGAAGTTTTCTTCTAGCCAGGATTTAAAGAAGCTATCAGGTACGGCTAGCTCTATTAAGTCCTGGGATTCTTTTATGGGGATGAGCGGGTGAAACCACGTCTTGTACTGGGGTTCTTCTATCTCTTTACGTATGTTCTCCAATAATGTATCCCACATAAATCTAATGGTTTTACACAAAATCAACAAGTTTTCCACAGGTAAATATGAATGACTCGAGTTATTATAACACCTGTTTTACCTTTTATCAATTCAATCGCAATTTGCATTTGCGTAAAAACAATTTGACCTATAAGGGGTTTTAAGGATATAATGCTATCACTATGAAGAAGAATTTGAAACCAAAAAGCAATCTACGAAGGAAAAGAACCCATGGTTTCCTTGAAAGGATGTCTACCAAAGGTGGTCAGAAGGTCCTTAAGAGGAGACGGGCAAAGGGGCGTAAGAGGCTGACGGTCTAAATTGGCCCGTGTGGGTTTTATAAAAAAGGACAGGATTTTTGCCAGGCTAAAAGAGTCTAGTCTGGCCCAAAGGGGTGGTTTATATCTCTATTATGAGATAGTAGACCCAAATAGTTTTGTCGACTTGAGAGTTCTATGGGATGAGGATGTTCTCATAGGAATACGAGTCGGTCGATGTCACAAAAAGGCAGTAGAGAGAAATAGACTGCGACGTTGGGTCAAGGAGATCTTCCGTGAATATTTCAGGGATTTCGATACCAGGGGGAATCGGTATTTATTTTTGGTAAGCGTAGGGATAAAGGACAGGCCGCTGCGTTTTGGGGACGTAAAGCAGATCCTAGAGGGGTTAATATCAGATGTTATTAAAGACGTTGTTCCTGAGGGTGATAAAAGGATATAAAGTATTTATATCTCCTTTATTCCCAAATAGTTGTAGGTTTTACCCTACGTGTTCAACTTATGCCTATAAGGCTATCGAGCGATATGGTGTCTTGAGAGGGGGGTATATGGCCTTGAAGCGAATACTACGATGTAATCCCTTTTCCAAGGGAGGGTTTGACCCTGTGAGGTAAGTTTATGGAAAAGAGGATTATACTGGCATTTTTTCTATCGATGGTCCTAATTTCTTTATATAATGCCCTTTTTTTGGCCCCGTTGAAGGGGAAGAAAGGGCTTTCACCTAATGTTGCCAATGTCGAACTACCTCTTGGAGAGAAACAGAAAAAGTCTTCACCGATAGAGGATATCTCTACCCTATTTCCCGAGGCGCCCTCTGATGAAAGAGCAATTCTTCAGGAATTGGCTGTAAAGGACGGTAGATGGAGCTTCTCTAGGCGGGGTATATATAAGGTAGAGGGCCAGATTCCACTATCCTCCCTACCAATAGATATAAGTTTTGACCCGCCAGTATTCTATGGTGCAGAGATAAGGGATATTAAAGAGCGAGGTAATTGGGCTGTTGAAGTCTATTTAGGGATTTCAGGGAAAGGCCAATGGATAGCAGGGCCTTCTCTGGAGCATCCCAAGGACCTGCCCAAACGATACCTTAAATATAATGAAGGAGTTATCCTGGTTTACGCCCATGAGAGGAACAACCTGTCTGTCAAGCGACTACCATTGTATAAAGCAAAGGAAGGGCTAAGATTAAAGACCGGATTGATAGGCGTTGGTTTGTATAGTAAATATTTTCTTTCCTATCTGCATCTGGATGGGGTGCGAGTAAAGGATCTGCGTCTATTTTCTCGCCCAGATAGGTTTGGGTTAGTACTATTTGTGGATACGGATGTTCAAAAGGTTCCTAGGGCGGTATTCTATACTGGTCTGGCCAGAAAAGAGTTTTTGAAAGGGCTTTCAGAGGGGAAATTTTTGGTTAAATCTTCTTGGACAGCAGGGATTACCCAGGTCTTATGGCAGATATTAAAGGTCTGTTATCTACTCGTTAGGCAATGGGGCTTGGCCATAATTCTCCTGGCACTCGGTTTTTCTGGGATATTTCTACCTTTGACTGTAAGGAGTTACAGGGCCATGCATAAAATGCAGGCAATGCAACCAGAGATGAAGGCCTTGCAGGAAAAGTATAAAGATGATCCCACAAAATTGAACCAGGAGATAATGCTTCTTTACAGCAAATACGGTGTAAATCCCCTTTCCGGGTGTCTTCCCTTGTTGTTGCAATTGCCGGTATTTTTTGCCTTATATCCACTGTTATTAAATACCTATGAATTCAAAGGTTCCTCCTTTCTTTGGATAAAGGATCTTTCAAGGCCAGACGTCTTATTTGCAATAGGGGGTTTTGAGGTGCATCTGTTGCCAATACTGGTGGGGGCTTTGATGCTCTTGCAACAGAGGGTTTCCCTTGCCAAGACTGGGAATAGCTCCAATACTGCAGCAATGCAGTTTTTACCACTTCTTTTTGTATTTATTTTCTATAATATGCCTTCTGGATTGGTCTTGTTTTGGTTTGTGTTGAGCTGTGCAAATTTGATCCAGCAGATATATATATCTAGGGCAATAAAAGGATAAAATGGGAGAGATAGTAGCGGTAACTAACCAAAAGGGTGGAACGGGAAAGACCACCTCGGCCCTAAATATCTCGGCCTATCTTGCCAGTTTTGGGAATCGGATATTGCTGGTAGATGTGGATCCCCAAGGAAATGCTACGAGTGGATTGGGCCTGGAAAAAGGACCTCCCACACTTTACGAAGGACTGCTCGGCAATCTGCAGTTAGACGACATTATTGTTTCCTACCCCTCTCTGGAAACGCTTTCAGTAATAAAGGCCAACAATGATCTGATAGGTATTGAGGTAGAACTGATAGGTGTCCCAAGACGAGAGTACAGATTAGCTCAGCTGCTTTCCCCATTAAAAGATAAGTTCGATGCCATTTTTTTAGATTGTCCTCCTTCCCTCAGCCTGTTGACTGTGATGTCTCTAACCTCTGCGGACAAGGTGTTGGTCCCGATACAGGCCGAGTTTTATGCCCTTGAGGGTGTTGCCCAGCTAATGAATACTATACAGCTGGTGAAAGAGAGATTAAATCCTTCCCTGGACATACTTGGCATCCTCTTGACGATGGTAGATCTACGGACAAATCTGGCAGCCTCGGTTATGGAGGAGGTTAAAAACTTTTTTAAAGATAAGATGTTTCATACCTATATTCCTAGAAATGTACGGTTAGGAGAAGCCCCCAGCTTTGGTCAACCCATCTTTCTTTACGATCCATCTTCTGTAGGTGCCAGGACATATTATGAGCTTTCCCTTGAAGTGGCGCATCGCCTGGGCCTTAAGTCTATATAATGTTTTAAAAACAACTTAAGAAGTGTTCCACGTGGAACATCTATGCACACCAAAATTATTTGAAATACAGCCAATCTTCCAAATCGAACAGACCTGCCTGATTGTTCCACGTGGAACAATTTCTGTGGAGAGGAAGTGTTTTTAAAAATGTTCCACGTGGAACAATATTATGCGAAGTTTGGTTTTGTGGAGAGGTTTCAATGTTCCACGTGGAACATTGGGGATTGGGTGAGAATTAATAAAAAGGTTTAAGAATTGTTCCACGTGGAACAATTTTGTCTTTGTCTAAAAGTTCTTGCCGGAGAAAGGCCGAGGGTGTAAAATCTCTGTATAAGGGGGTTGTTCCTCGTGGAATAACTGGTGGGATCGAAGAAAGATTTCTAAATGTTCCACGTGGAACATCTTGATAAGCCTGTGCTTGGGGATTTGGGCTTGTTTTTGATGGGTAAATGTTCCACATGGAACATTCTAGAAAGGGGGGTATAATGGCGAAACAGGCACTAGGAAGGGGCTTGGCATCACTCCTTGGGGATTCCGGGACCTTTCAAGGAGAAGGTGTGCCGAATTCATTGGTAAGAAATATCTCGGTAGAAGAGGTCTTCCCGAATCCCTATCAGCCAAGGGAGGCCTTTTCAGATCAAGAAATTCAAGAGCTAGCGAATTCTATTTCAAGATCCGGGTTGCTACAACCAATCGTGGTTCGCCGCAGAAAGGACGCTTCGGGTTTTGAGTTAGTGGCTGGTGAGCGCAGGTTGCGAGCGGTTAAGAGTCTTGGCTGGGAGTCTATTCCAGCGGTGGTCAGGGATGTGGATACGCGGGAGATGGCTGTCTTGGCATTGGTTGAGAATATCCAGAGACAGGATGTCTCTCCTATAGAGGAGGCGCGGGCCTACAGGAGACTGATGGAGGAATTTTCTCTTTCTCAGGAAGATGTTGCAAAACTAGTTGGGAAGTCCAGGGCGAAGGTGGCAAATACGCTTAGGTTGTTGTCTCTCCCAGAGGATATACAGAGGGAGATAAGCAGTGGAGAGGTCTCTTTTAGTCAGGCGCGGGAATTGTTGACGGGCAGGCCCGCCAAAGAGGAGATTGTCAGGAGATATCAGGTTTTGAAAAGTAAAAAGGCAACGGTAAGGGAGATAAAGGAAGAGGTTAAACAGAAAGACCCCTTTGTCCTCAGGCTAGAAGAGACCCTGCAGCAATTACTGGGGACTAAGGTATCTCTTCAGCATAATGAAAGAAAAAAGCAAGGAAAGATAGTGATAGAGTATTATTCTTTAGTGGATCTCGATAGGGTTGTGGATGTTATAAGAAGGGGAAGGAGGGAAATAAATGGAGGCAGCACTAGTTCTAATTAAGCCAGATGCCTTGAAGAAATCTCTTACCGGAGATATCTTGAGCAGGATTTCCTCGGCGGGGCTGGAGATAATCGGTGCCAAGGTAGTAAGGGTTTCAGAAGACCTGGCAAAGATGCACTATGCCCATTTAAAGGATAAACCGTTTTTTCAAGATGTGATAGACTATATATGTGGTAAACAACATGGTAGAAATAAGGTAATAGCCCTTGTGTATTGGGGAGAGAAGGCGATTTCAAAATTAAGGGCCTTGGCAGGTGCAACAAATCCAGAAGAGGCAGACCCTACGACGGTAAGGGGTGCCTATGGAAGGATTACAACGAGTGGCGTCTATGAAAACGTGATCCATGTATCCGATTCACCCGAGACAGCCGAAAGAGAGATAAAGCTCTGGTTTTCTCCCGAAGAGATAATAGAGGATCTTTACCCTACCAAGACAATGGTTGAGGGTGGTCGTGCCGTGGCTATATGGGCGTAATGTTCCACGTGGAACATTTTTATGCGAAGTTGAGACTAGATTCAAGGGCCATCAAGACGGAATGTTCCACGTGGAACAATTGGTTTGGCATGGATTAGTATGAGTTAATAAAAAAGTTTAAGAAGTGTTCCATGTGGAACAATTTTGATGAGGTAGGATAAATGGATTTTAACTAAGAACTAAGAACTCAAAACGTAAGACCACAACGCAAAATTCAAAACTAGTTTTTGAAGAGTAGGATAAGAAAAGGCTAATTTGGGGAAAAGACAGAGACTGAGGAAGATACGCGAGTTTTTGACGATAAGAAATGAGGCAAATAAAAAGGTTTAACCTTGAGTTATGTTTGGGGTAGAGGAAGATCAGTTGATAAGTAAATCTATGAAACATGTTGATATTCTTTTATATCTTTTGCGAAAAATGTTCCACGTGGAACATTGGGAGGTAGCATGGGTTTATTGGGAATGACGGGGTTTGGTTTTGGGGAGATTTCTTGTCCTGATTTTTCGGTAAGGACGGAGATAAGGTC
>WGAY01000025.1 GCA_015494585.1 Candidatus Omnitrophota bacterium
TATATACCCAGGATACGATGATGCGCAACTTCAGAATGGCAGTAAACTTTGCCCGTCAGGTTGGGGCAAAGAATACGGATGCCACGGTCATACACGAGTTGATTGTCCATAGAAGGATTCCCTCTCTACCCTTTTTGCCGGATAGTGGTTATAGGGAGTTCAGGCACATTAGCCAGGTGCGTTTTACCAGGAATATGTTTGCTAGTGAGAGTGATAGCGATCCAACTTATCCCTTGATCTTGGTAAGGATTGTTATAGATGGCAGGATCCTGGCAGAGGAGATGGGTATAGAGAGCAAGCGTTTTTCCTATATATACGATTGGCTCCCAAATGCGCTGAGGAGCCAATCAGATTTGCTGAGACAGGTCTTTTTTACTGACCTGCCAATATTGGATATGATTTATGGCAGTATTGAGGGTATAATTGACGGGGCGAAAAAGATTATCGACGATCCAGGCGATTTTATGTGTGGTGGTCTTTCTTGTAATTATGGTGGTAGAAGTCGAAGACAGGCCAAAAGAGATTTGAAGAATGCCGCAGAACAGGTTAAAGTAGCAGCAGAGGATTATAAAACCTTTCTCGATGGGCTGATTGGGAATTATAGGGATCAGGATTCCAATACAAGACAGCAGATTAAAACTAAGATTGCACAGGTTATCTCTCTGGCTGTCAATGTGATAAATCTGCCCTATTTTTATGACAAAAATGAGGTGTTTACCAAACCTGTAGAGGAAATAATGGATGAAAGAGATCTCCTTAATACCGGTCACTGGAAGGGAGATGTTGCCAAGGATTATTGGGGAAAGACGGTGATAGAGTCTATGAAGGGAGAGATAAAGATAGAGAAGGACAATACAGGGGGAAAGATAGAGGTCCTAAACCCCTATTCACAGCGCAGGAAGATAAGGAGCAGTTATGGCAATAATGAGATCGAATGGGTTGCCCCTAATGAGGAGATTAGCTGGTAAAAGGGCCCAGGTTGCACTGGAGTTTATTATAGCAGTGGTTACAATTCTTATATTTTTGACGGCAATGCTCAAATTTGTGAACTGGGCGATGAAGGATATGCACGATAGGTACCAGGCCTATGAGGATACCAGGCATGATATGGTTGAAGATTTCTATAGCGGGAGCAGACTAGAAATAGATTAGGGGGTAGCAGATGAAGGTATTACCCTATGGAAGATCGCGCAGACTTGGCCAGATAGCGGCTGTGATACTTGTGGCTTTGGCTGTGTTTCTGTTTTTTGCGGCGGTTGGTGTCCACTATGCCCAGAAGCAGATCATAAAGACCAAGGCAAGGATAGCCGCTGACGCTGGTGCGTTGTATCTGGGTTCTATTATCGGCAGTTATGCCCATTATTTATCCAAGCTGGCAGTAAAAGGAAAGTGTAAGAAGAAGAAGCGAAGGTGGGGCATATTGGCCTGGGCAGTTGCTATTGTTGTGGCAGTGATTACATATGGCGCTGGAGCACATATCAGTGCTGCCATTATAGCGGCAGCCTCTACTGGAAGTTTTGCCTTAAATGAGGTCCAAGTCTCGAAGGCCATAGGTCAGCTGAACAAACAATTCAAAAAACTATCTAGTTTGGATGTAAAGCGTTCTTTAAAATGGCAGACAATAAGCTATGTGGTTCCCCTGGTAGTGGAAGATCCTGGGGCTATGGATAAGCTGGAAAAAGATATAGATAAGGTGATTAATGGGGTGAAAACAAGCAGTGCCAGCGGAGGGGCCTCGAGTGGTGGAGGTGCCCCAACAGACAAGCAGGTCCTTGAAAGGGATTTGAAGTCGTTTTGGACAAATCAAATCAATCCATTGCTTTCTCCCCTCAGAAATAGGGTTAGGTTGTTCGATTCTATTATTAAACTAAACGCCAATGTCCCAAGTCCTTTTATTAGGAATAACTGGTCGATTATCGATGAATGTTCGAGTGTTGATAGTGATGGTTTTTGTAATGGCACTAGTTCGGTTTCTTATAATGACATAGAATATGTAAATGAAGTCCTTGAAGGCGCGATAAGCGGTGGAGATGGCTTGATAGATATCGTGGATAGAGGGAGGTTGGGGGGAGATAATGCTATATCGGCTTGGGACCTTATATACGATGAGGAATGTAGAAAGGAAGGGATAGATTGTAGTGATTCCTACGATGCTCCCAAACAGCTAGAAGATGTAAAAACGGCATTGCAAAATTTACAAAATGGCATAATGGGTATTTCTGGCATAAATGGGCTGACAATATGCGATACTGGATGTACTGGGATACAAATTTCCTATACAGGGGATCCAATAGCTACAATGGATGAGATAATAAATCATATAAGGTCGGGGGATAGTATTTATATGAGCACCTTAGACTTTGATAATTTTAAACTCGGTTATTTTACAAAACTGCAAGATCTAATAAATGCCGCAGATGGGGTTAAAAATAAGATCCTGAGAAACTCTAATTTTGCAGATAGAGTAGAGGCAGTTGAGGGAGGTACGGTACAAAATGTCCCCGGTATTCCTGAACATTTCTCCTATGCCTGGGATGATAAACTGGGACGCCATCATTCAATTGAAGTCTATGTAGATTTTAAGATGCCTAAGATAAAGGTTAAGAAGCATCTGACAAGTGTGACTATAAAGGTGAAGCGCTGTAAGCAGGATGTAAAGGTTACAGTGGTCCGAAATGGATATAGATTTACGAGTAAGATGCATTATAAGGCGACAAAGACGGTGGACGATAAACACCACTGGTATCTGCATTAGGAGAGGTTATGTTTGTTAAGGACAGGCAGGGATTTAGCACTGTAGAATACATTGTCTTGTTTATAGTACTTGCGGCCAGTTTTATGACAATGGCAAAGGTCTTTAAGATGTTTCTGTTGCACAGACAGAAGACCTCAATAGAGTCGGTTTGGGGCTACATTAATGCGCCAGATAGTAATAGCATAACGATAAACAGAACAGGCGGTGGCCTGCGGATAAGATAATGAGGAGGAGGTGATGGGTCTTATTCTGTGGCTTGGTTTGTTGGTGATAGCTGTTTCTATAGGTTTGTTGGTTTGGTATATGTCTCCCCATTTTTCTCGCAAATATTCTCAGATAAGGGATAAACAGATAGAAAAGACGGCCAGCGCATTTGAAGAGATGCTGATGCCAATCAAGCCAAAATATCTGACTATGTTGTACATTGGCTCTATATTGGGCGCAGGAGCAGTTGCATATATATTGTTTGAAAGTATATTTTTTGCCCTCCTGGGGGCTATGATAGGGCCTATCTTGCCATTTTTTCTGGTAAGAATTTTGGGGCAGATGCGGCGGAAAAAATTCGCAGAACAGCTGGTCGATACCCTGAATTTACTGTCTTCTTCTCTGAAGGCTGGCCTGACCCTGTCACAGGCTTTTGAGGTAATTGTTGAAGAGATGCCTTCACCTACAAAAGAGGAATTTATGTTGATATTGCAGCAGATAAAGATGGGTCTTACCTTAGAGGAGGCCCTGGAGGCCTTGCGCAAGCGGATGAAGAATGAGGATCTAGACCTGGTGGTGATTTCTGTGCTTGTGGCAAGGGAGACAGGTGGCAACATTACCGAGATATTCAATAACCTTGCCCTTATGATTCGGGAAAAAAAGAAGTTGATGCGAAAGGTCCATGTATTAACTGCTCAGGCAAGGCTGCAAGGAATGATAATAAGCGCTATGCCGATACTTTTTGTTCCGTTTGTATTGAGTCAGAATCCTCATCACTTTGATATCTTCTTTAAGGATGAGACAGGCCAGATGCTGTTGGTTGCGGCAGTGATATTGCAGATACTGGGGCTCTTTATGATGAGGAGGTTTAGTAAAATAGAGGTTTAGATGTATATTTAGAGGGAGAGAAAAGATGATATATCTCATGACAATAACGGTATTCGTGTTTATCGCTAGTTTGGTATATTATTATTACAACACAAAGGTAAAGCATAGTGAATTAAAGCATAGGTTTGAAGGCTGGTCTGAAGAGACAATTGTTGCCTCTCAAGGGAAAAAGAAAGACAGTAGTGTATTAAAGACCTTACTACCGTTATTACGAGTTTTAGGCCCTTTTAATGACCTTATTCCTCTGGGGTTTCTGAAACGCAGGATAAGCAGAGCCCTTATTGCTGGGAATGTGCCTATGACAGTCAATGATTTCCTTGCCTTAAAAGAGCTGTCGGCTGTTTTAGCAGTGGGGCTGTATATTCTGATTACTGATAAGATTCCGGAGTTTGAAACAGGGTTTGTATCGGCAGGGATAGGATTCTTTTTCCCTGATATGTTCCTGAAAGGACATATAGACCGCAGGAAAAAGGAGATAGCAAAGGATTTGCCTAATGTTATAGACCTTTTAAAGTTATGCGTTGAGGCAGGGATGGATTTTATGCTGGCCGTAAAGAGGGTGGTAAGGGACTATAAACCCTGTGCTGTAACTGAAGAACTCTCTAATGTGTGGCGGCAGATACAGATGGGGCGTTCACGTGCCGAGGCATTAAAACACTTTGCTTGGAGAGTGGATATGCCAGAGGTCTCATCCTTTGTGCGTGCCTTGATACAAGGGGATAAGATGGGTACGCCAATAGGAGATATACTTAAGGTCCAGGCAGATGAGATGCGAATGTACAGGATTCTAAAGGCAGAAGAAGAGGCAATGAAGGCACCAGTAAAGATGCTCCTGCCGTTGCTTTTTTTCATTATGCCTGTTATACTTATAGTGGTAGCAGGGCCGATACTGCTGCAGTTTATAAGAGGAGATATATTTAAAGGATTTCAGTAAGAATTAGGGTTTAAAAGTTGGTTGTGTGATTAGGCGAAGGATAGCAATGCACAAAAGAGTAGCCATGCTATATAAAAAGCTTTTTTTTAGCCCATTTTTATGTATTTTAATAACCATTTTATTTATGTTTGAAAATCTTTCCTGGGCATATGGTTACGGCCCTGTGTCATTTTCCAGCCTTTCTCAAACAGTGCAACTGCCTCCCCAGATAGATAATATCTTTGAAAAACTGTATGGTAGGCCTATTGGTCCTATAGAAAGGCACTTTTTGGCTAACCTTGTCAGAGACTATGGCCCAGATTATCTTTATGAGCGTCTGTTGGACTCTTCTAACGATAGGGCAGACCTGTGGCAGGCTATATCTTCCTGTGGAGATAAGGCCCTGGAGAGTTTGTTATTGGCTCAAGGAGTGGATCCAGATAATCTGCCGGCCTTTGCCTATATGGCGGATATGGTCTCTGAAGTTGGAAAGGTGAAGGGTGCCCTTTCCCTTTATTCGCTCGCATTAGTGGCTGCATATAAGGGACTGTCTCTCATCCCAATTAAGGTTGGGAGACTGGAGGACCTACCAAGTGATTCTATTGTCTTGCTCAAGACTAAGGATCCCAAGGTCGGGCATTACGTTTATCTTGCTGCAAAGAAAAAAGGCCTCTTGCTGGTCATAGATAACCATATACCCAGGTTTGTCTCTCTCAAGACAATGGATGATAGATTCTCTGGTTATGCCTTGGTAAGGGCGGCCGATATATCCGGAATGAGGAAAGCGCCTTTGCGCCTTTCTATAAAAGAGGCAAGGCAGGTATATGGCAGTCGGACCTATAGGAGATTTATAAGAAAGGCCACGCCTGAAGATTTCCTTGATCCTGATGACTTTCTGCCGGGTATGAGCCTGGGAGATGCCTTATTAAATGCAGGTATTACTATTGTAAGTGCGGTGGTTGCACCATATCTGCCCGGGGCCCAGGTGTCAAGTTTTGGCGAGGCCTATGCAGTCGCCCAGGTAGCCAATTTTGCGACCCAATTTAGCGTTACTGTCATGGATATGGATCCAAAGATGGCATCTATAATGGGTTCGGCTGTTGGCGGGGCTACAGGAGGAGGAATATCAGGTGGATGGGGAGGGGCGCTAAAGGGCCTTGGAACGGGTGCCTTGCAGGGGACATTGCAGGTCGGTATTTCTGAGGCATTGAAGCCAGTAATAGATGACCCAATGGCGCGCAACCTGATGTCAGGGATGTTGGCGAGTGTTGGGACGGGTGCTATAACGAGTGGGATATCAAAGGCCTGGCAGGCCCACCAAAATGCAGGTCAGGTTGGGGCAAATGGTGATTTAGGCGCACAGGTGGAACCAGTAGAGATAGGAGGAGAAGCTGGTAGTGAAAATGTATTTCAGGTTGAAGAAATGTGCTCAGATACTTCTAATACTGGGTTGTTTTCTGAATTGGGAATATCTGATCTAGCAGAAACGCCGAGTGGACATATATATTCTACTTCTTCTCCTGGCATAGGAATTCAAGATGGAGTTCTGGTTGCCAATGCATCCTGGGGACAAGACTTTCTCTCAGGCATATCTGATTTCTGGTCTGTAAACAAAGGTGCAATTGTAAGGGATTTTGTTACCACAGGCATAAAGGTAGCAGCTCTTGAGAGTGGATTCCTCAAAGACGACTTTAGCCGCGCCTTTGTCTCTACTGTTGGTGGAGAGGTTATGGGCAGTCTGGTTACTGGTGGCAAGGTTACTGACTTTGGTATGTGGAAGAACGTTATATGGTCGGGGCTCAAGCAAGGGGCAATGGACCTGGCAGTCAGTAAAGTAGAGGAGCTCCTCATAAATCCGGATAAATACGGCCGTGCCCGCGGTCTGTCCAGATATCAGGCAGGTGCCGCTACTATGGGCATAATGATGGCAGCTGGTACGGTCCTGCCGCGCGTTACAGGTGCTGCTGATTCCTGGCAGGCAGCCCTTACCAATTCAGTCAGTTCAATAGGCGGAGTCCTTTCTACCTGGAATGTGCCGGAGGCCCCTAAACCGGGTGATTTTGCTGGTAAGGCCCAATATCAATATCAGTATGCCAAGTACTTTAACAACTTAATGAGCACAGCAGGCGTATCCACCCTGCCAGCCGTAGTTGAGACGATGAAGATGCAGGGCATTACTGATTGGAAGAGCCAGAAATTTATGCCATCAGGTATCGATATCTTTGGGAATATGGTAAACGCTGGGGTTCACAATGTATCCGTCAATCTCCTTCAAAGAAATGTAATCGGTTCCCTAAATAACTGGAA
>WGAY01000026.1 GCA_015494585.1 Candidatus Omnitrophota bacterium
GGTTTGTCGGATGCGGAGAGGCTGCTGGCTTTGGTGCGCAGGTTCGATGTGGAGGTCGTTGCGGTGGCAAACAAGAGTGGCATCTCCGGGGAACTGGATGAGCGTCTGCAGGCCTGGCTCGAGGAGGAGTCCGTACCTCTGGCCCTCAGGATCCCCTTTAGTCCTGACATAGCCTGCCTCTACGGTAATGGCGTTCTACCCAAGAGCCTCGTGGACATTTCTGCCTTGGTAGAAAGAATCCAATCCTAAAATCCAGAAAAATCCTTGACGAGTAACAATAAAAAAAGGTTAACCCAATAATCCTGATTAGCAGATTCTCCACACTCTCTGCAATCCTACCCCCTCAAAAAGAATCTCTCCAAATCATTATCCTTTATTACGGCAATGGTTGGTCTTCCGTGGGGACAGGTAAGGGGGGCATTTAAGGATTTCATATCCTCAAGCAATTGAATTAGGTTCTCTAAAGAGAGGCTATCTCCCGCCATAATAGAGCCGCGGCAGGCCTTTCTGGCAACCATCTCTTTTACTTGATTCATATCTGAAATAGAAATCTTCTCTGACAAAATCTGGCGCACGGCTGTCTCTATATCCTTTATTATTACAGGATAGGCATTTACTGCAATGGTGTTGTCCTTCCATTCGGATATATCAAATCCCATCTCAGGAAATACATCCTTTAACTCCTCAAATGCCTCTATCTCCTCTATGCTCAATCTTATAGGAATAGGCGTAAGCAGGTTCTGGACATCTATATCTCTTGTTTCTATCTGTTTCAATAACCTCTCATATGCCACCTTCTCCTGTGCCGCATGCATGTCTATGACATAGAGACTCTCTCCTGCCTCTGCAAGGCCGTATTTATTTATAAATACGCCTATTGGCCTGAGGCCTTGCAATATCTGTTTTATACCATCATCCCCTGAGCCCTGCCTCCCTTTGAAAGGCTCTCCCACCCGTTTCAATGACAACCCATAAACGGCTCTCCTCTCGCTGGCCTTTTTTACAAAGCCAAAAGAGGGGGCATTACCCTTTAATGGCAGTTTTTCAGCAAATTTCTCCCTATCATTGCCCTTAACATAGGCAACCGTGTTCCTCTGGCCAAGAGAATGCGGGGCCGTTTTTGCGGCGCTCAGGTCAATTGCCACAGGAGACGTCCCTGACAGGCTCCTCTCAATAAACCTGCCAATGGAATAAATAATCCCCTCGTCTTTGAACCTGACCTCTCTCTTGGTTGGGTGAATATTGACATCCACATCCTCTGGCGGAAGGTCTATCCAGATAAAAAATGCAGGGAAACTGCCTTCTGGTAGTATTACGCGATAGGCCTTGTTTATCACTGCCTGAAGGGCAGGGACAACCACCGGACGGTTATTTACAAATATAAACTGAACGTCCCTCTTTGGACGCCTGACATTGATATCACTAAGCACAAACCTTATCTCTGCGCGGTAGTGTGTCAGTCGGGCTTCACCTGTCATGACATTCTCTGGCCCTATGCCAAACAAGGCCTCTATCCTCTTAAGTAGGTCATTATCCATTTGCCTTATTATCTCCCGTTTGCCCGACGCAAGGGTTATCTGTTTTTCAGGATAGATTATGGTGTATGGCAAGACGGTATTTATTATCTGCCTCTCCTCTGTGCGATCAGATTTCAAAAACTTAAGCCTTGCGGGGGTGTTAAAAAACAGGTTTGAAACAATTACCTCTGTTCCATCCGCCATAGACGTCGGCCGCTTTGCATTCACCCTGCCAGAGACCACCTCTATCTCCCATGCATCCCCTCCCCTAACCTTGCTGCGAAGCAAAACCCTGCTGACAGCGGCAATGCTGAACAATGCCTCGCCTCTGAAACCAAGAGAATTAATCGCAAACAGATCGTCAAGCGCGCTTATCTTGCTGGTAGCATGCCTTAAAAACGCCTTTTCCAGATCATCGGGATAGATGCCCCTTCCATTGTCCCTCACCCTTATTTGTTTCTTGCCGGCATTGATTATCTGAATGCGGATTTCATCTGCACCTGCATCAAGGCTATTTTCGAGGAGCTCTTTTACAACCGATGCCGGCCTTTCAACTACCTCGCCTGCGGCTATCTTATTGACGATGTGAGAGGGAAGTATGTTTATCCTGTTTTCTTTTTCCATTCGTAAAGTATGTTAAGTGCATCTCTGGGAGAGATGTTGTCTAAGTCAAGCCATTTTAATTCATTATACAGCGCAACCGCCGGGTCGTAAAACAGCGGCAACTGCCTTTCCCCTGACATGTCTTTCTTTCCCGCCAGCTCCATATCAGGGCTGCGTTGCTCTAACTTAGACAGTATCTCCCTCGCCCGTTCAAGCACCTTGCGGGGCAGGCCTGCTATCTTTGCAACGTATATCCCGTAACTCTGGTCGCTGCCGCCATCTATTATCTTATGCAAAAACACCACATCCTCTCCCCATTCCTTCACTGCAACGCTTAGATTTTTTACATTGGGAAGTTCGTTCTCAAGGCTGGTTAGCTCGTGAAAGTGGGTTGCAAACAAGGTGCGCACGCCTTTACTGGCAAGGTATTCAGAGACCGCCCAGGCAATGCTCATCCCATCGTATGTGCTGGTTCCCCGTCCCACCTCATCCAGTATAACCAGACTGCGCCTGCTTGCGCTGCTGAGTATCGCTGCCGTCTGGCTCATCTCCACCATAAACGTGCTCTGTCCCTTGAATATCTCGTCGTGGCTGCCTATGCGGGAAAACAATCTGTCAACAATCCCAATAGAGGCATAGCTGGCAGGCACAAACGAACCTGCCTGAGCCATAAGCACAATCAAGCCTACCTGACGGATAAACGTTGATTTGCCGGCCATATTCGGTCCGGTGATAACGAAAAAATTTTTTTCTTTTGTAATAGATATATCGTTGGGGATAAAATCGTCTGTAGTAAGCTCAACAATAGGGTGGCGGCCGTCTCTAATCTCTATATCAATTTCTTCCGTTACAACCGGGCAGGTGTAATTTAGCTCCTTTGCAGAGACCGCCAGTGCAAGGAAGGCATCTATGCTGCCTACCTGTTGCGCAAGCCTCAATACAGCGCTTGCATCTGCTATTATCCTCTCGCAAAGCTCGGATATTATCCTCGCCTCTTCCTCTATGAGCCTCTGCTCAGCGGTTAATATCTCCTCCTCAAACTGCTTGAGCTCCTCTGTAATATACCGTTCTGCATTGACGAGTGTTTGTTTGCGAATATACCTATCAGGAACCAAATGGGTATTTGCCTTCGTAACCTCTATGTAATATCCAAATACCTTATTATATTTTACCTTCAACGACTGTATGCCTGTCTCTCTTATCTCCCTCTCCTGAAGCTCTTTGAGGTAGTCATCGCCTTTTTCCTTTATATTGCGCAGGCGGTCTATCTCAGATGAATATCCATGACGGATGAGGTTGCCCTCAATTCTTTGAGGCAGGCTGTCAACCACTGCCCTCTCAAGCAGAGTGGCAAGCTCATCCGGGACATCAATAGACAACATCTCATTCTGAGACAATAGCTCTCCGAACTCATCGCGTATGGCGCGCAGCAAAACCAGCCCATTGCGCAGGGATATAATATCCCTTGCCCTTTGGTACCCGCAGGAAATACGCGACAGGCTACGTTCAATATCCCCTATCTGGCGAAGCCGTTGAGAAAGGGCATAGGCAGTATCTATGTTTTCCAGAAGCAGGCGTACTACCCTCTGACGCTGTTTTATCCTATCTACGTCTATCAAAGGCGCGAAAAACATCTCCCTTAACCTACGCCTGCCCATCGCCGTCTTTGTCCTGTCAATAACTGATATCAATTCCTCTATCCCGAGTCCGGAGAAGGCAGCCGGCTGGATATACATCGCATCCCTTGGCTGGATAAGGCCAATATTTCTCACGTGCTCAAGACTGGCGTGCGCCATCTCCCTTGCATAGCGCATAACCGCACCAACACTGCCAATCACCTGCCTGCCAACCCCAAGCCTTGATAAATAAGAAAGCCCAACCCCTTTAGGCAGTTCATCCTTGGCAAATTCCTCTGAAAAGGCCCAGTCAAAATAAGGGGTAATGGTTATCGCCTTTGCCTTTATCAATGGATGAGAGAGGATCTCTTTTAGATAAGAATTAGACTCTGGATAGAGGCCCTCTTTTACCTTTGCAATCAACAAATAGTCAATCAACTCAGATGCCTGCATCTGGGCAACCTTTACTGAGCCTGAGGTTATGTCAAGAACCGACAGAGATATCTCTCTTTCCCCAGATACAGCCGCAAGCAAAGGCTGTTGTGATGGATCCTCATCTATGAACGTGCCAGGGGTAATCGTACGGATGACCTCTCGCCTAACTATTCCCTTTGCCTTCTTTGGATCCTCAACCTGTTCGCAAATAGCGACTTTCAATCCATTTTTAATCAATTTAGAAATATAGCTATCTGCTGAATGATAGGGTATGCCACACATTGGTATACGAGTATTCTTTCCAGCATTGCGGCTGGTCAGGACGACATCAAGGATGCGCGAAGCCGTTTTTGCATCTTCAAAAAACATCTCGTAGAAGTCTCCAAGGCGGAAAAAGAGGATGTAATCCTTATATTTTGCCTTAATCTGCTTGTATTGTTTCAACATAGGAGTCTGCTTGTCCATAGGTTGGTTATAACAGAGTTAATAGAACTTGGCAATGGCGTTTTTGTCCTTGAATAAAATCGGGGCCCTGCACCTGCAGGGCCCTGCTAAAGTAGGGAAAGATTCAACCTTAATCTTCATCATAACCATAATCCATATCATCATCATACATTGGCCCCATCATTCCACCTCGCATACCATCCATACGCCTGCCTCCTGGCCCCCTATGCCAATCCCCATCTCCATCCCAATCATTACCACCTTGCCAGCGATTATTCCTCATATGTCCTCTCCTACGATTTTGCACCCTATAGATGAACTCTCTATACTTCTCAGGCCCTAACAACTCCCTAAGCTGCTTCATATGCCTCACCCTGGCCTTAAGCATCTTCTTCTGTATGGAAACTATCTCGTCTACCAGGGCCTCTGCCTTTGATACGTCTATGTTATCTGACGTTAAGGCCCTAGCCAATTCTTGCCTCTTCTCTCTTAAGCTCTGACGGTAGCTACGCATCTGCTGCATATTTTCCCTCTTCATCTCCAACAACTTATCCTGCTGTTTTTCCTCCAGCTGAAGACCTCTCATCATACCGCCCCTTCCCTGCCATCTACCACCCACATCCGAAGGTCTATGTCCACCAGGTCCAGCATAGGCAAGAGAGGCAACGGTAAGTGCGGCGACTAAAACACCAATTTCCCGAGCTACAGCTGCCTTTTTCATTCTTACCTCCTTTGTTCTCAACCACTCTTCTTTTTACTGTCCGCATTGTTTAGACAACCCCTCTACTGAAAAAGTTCCATCCATCAGGAAAAAAGTCCTTCTCCCACCAAAAAGTTCTCAAAAGACTCGTCGTCAGACAATACATCAAGGAATTGAAGCTCTTCCTCTAAATACTCTTCGACCTGGGCATATCGCATTTCTTTATATGTATACACCCCAATACTAATCAATCCAAAAAATATCAATAAAGATGCCACTACCACTGCCTTCTTTCTCTGCTTTAGTCCTCTCAAAAATCCATCCCAAAGGATAGAGAAATCACGGAAATTAAAGGTATCCTTGCTAGAAATATCTTTCTTTATGTTCTCCCATATAAATGGCGGTGGGTCTTCCTTCAAACTAGATACACTCGCAGAAACACTCTCTAGATCCTTAAAATATTGTCTGCAGTCTCTGCAAAATTTGAGATGCTCTTCTACCTGTCCACGCTCTATGCTGTCCTGCCTTCCATCTAGATAATCTGTCTCCAAAATCCTTCTCACCTCTTCACACCTCATATCCATCACCTCGCATCTTTTATTTCTCTGAAGGCCGCCATAAGGACCTGCCTTGCCCTTGAAAGCCTGCTGCGGACGGTATTTATATTTATATTTAATGTGCTGGCGATATCCTCATAAGAAAGCCCCTCCATTTCTCTTAATACAATCACCGTCCTGTGCTCTGGAGATAATCTAGATAATAGCTGATAGGCAAGCTCCTTATCTCTCCCATCTTGTATAGCATCCCTATCAGCGAGTCGATGTAACTCTCCCACCTCTTCCATAGAAACCAACCTCTTCCTCTGGCGCCTCAGGCGCTTGTATTCATTTATCGCCATATTCACTGCCATACGATATATGTAGGTCTTTAACCTCGCCCCATAACGAAATGATCTTAATTTGTCATAGAGCCGTATAAACAATTGTTGGGTAACATCCTCTGCTGAATCCCTATTTTGGACTATACCAAAAACTACATTGAACACAAAACCTGCATAAGTCGCATATATTGCCTCAAAGGCCTTGATATCTCCATTTTTCGCCTTCTCTATTACCTCTCTATCCATACATATACCCTTTACCTAAACTCCTTCTATCGTTCATTAGATTAGACAACCAAGCATAACCAAAAGTTCCCTGATTCTCTGTCTATCCCCTGAGTTAATTCTCTTTAAGAAATATCTCGGCATTGTAGAGATTTACCAACCTTGTACCACAGGGCTGATTTCTGAACCATATCATCTGGCGTCTTGCATATTGGTATGTCTCTTTGACTATTTGTTCTCTAGCGGACTTCAGGGAAATCTCTCCCCTCAATACCCCTTCTACTTGCCTTATCCCAATTACCTGTCGTGCAGTCTTACTAAGGCCCTGTCTCAAGATAGGCTCCAACCTCTCTACTGTATCCCCTCTTATTGTGGTCACCCTTCTTTCTATCCTCTCTATTAATGCAGCCTTTTCCATATACAAAATAACTGCCCTGGAAAAGTCACATTTATCTTTCAAGGTGTAAACGGGTTTATTTTTCCAATAAGAAATGGGCTTTCCTGTTTTGTAAAAAACCTCAAGGGCCCGTAGGATCCGTCTCTTGTCATTTGGATGTATCTTCCTGGCACTCAACGGATCTATCTTGGATAACTCCTTATATAGGTCCTCTCCTGCCTCAATACGGGCCAATAGGGCTGCTCGTATAGACTCATCTCTGGTCTCCTCCTGAAATATCCCATACATCAGGGACTTTATATAGAATCCTGTCCCTCCTACTATAATGACCGCCTTCCCTCGAGACCATATATCCATAGCCCTTTCATAGGCCAGTCTAACAAAGGTAGCAACATCAAAGGAATCCTTAGGGTCCAGGAAAGAAATAAAGTGGTGCTTTATCTCTGCCATCTCCTCTTTTGTGGGAGGGAATGTCAAAGATTCAAGGCCTCTGTAGACTTGCATAGAATCAGCAGATATTACCTCTCCGTCTATATCCCTGGCAATTTTTATCCCAAGAGCAGATTTACCTGTTGCGGTTTGACCACAGATTATTATAAGTGTCTTTCTATCTCCTGCCACACTCGAAAGGCCTGTTTGTGTTCTCTGACATCATGTACCCTGAAGATAGAGGCACCCCTGGAGAGGGCAAATAGATTCAGGGCTACTGTCCCTGCCACTCGCTCTCTGGGTTTGCTTTTATCTATAGCATCTATCAAAGATTTCCTAGAGACACCTACTAAAACAGGTCGAATAGAGCTAAACAAGGAAGTAAAAGCTATCAACCTATAGTTATCCTGCCAGGTCTTCCCAAAACCAATCCCTGGATCTACCACAATCCTGTCCTCGTCTATTCCATGAGCAATAGCGCGAAAGACCCGTCTCTTCAGGGCCTCTAGAACTATCCCTACTGTATCCCCTTCAAGCGGCCTGATCTGCATATTACGGGGGCTGCCTTTCATATGCATAATCACCACACCTACACGGTATTTTTTCACTACACTGCACATAGCCGGACACCTCAGACCACTTACATCATTTACTATATCTGCACCCTTCTTGCAGGCAATCTCAGCCGTACCAGGCTTATATGTATCGACGGATATTACTGCCTTTGGGAACCTTTTCCGCACTGCTTCAAGCACAGGAATAAGCCTAGCGACTTCCTCTTTTTCGTCTACCTTAGTGGCACCTGGTCTAGTCGACTCCCCACCTAGATCTATTATATCTGCCCCTTCTTTTAACATCCTACCAGCGCGATCCACAGCAGACTTTATATCCACAATCCCATCTCCACTAAAGGAATCCGGCGTAAGGTTCAATATCCCCATAATAATAGGCCTGGAAAGCTCTATCTGACGATCCTTAAACCGCCAAACCATAGGGCGATTCAATGACTCAAAGGCATCGAGAAGACTGCGAAATCCAGAAAACTTCTGTTCGGATAATTTCTCTAGGAGTCTGGAAATCTGCTTCTCAGTAGCCAGTAGCAAGACAGTCTCATTCTGGCGGTTTTTTAAAATCGCTCCACGACTTATTGCCAGATCCGCGCCTACGGACAGGGCCTCTTGTTTGAGTATGTTTGCCTCATAGCTGGTCAGACCTTCTATCAGATAAGATACCTTCCCGGCCTTAGGCAACATCCTCTCTATACCCACCCTATCCGAGCCCACCCTATTCCCAAGGATGTAGGCAACAACCGATCTATCCGACGGTATCCTGGTTATCTTTATCTTCTGCTGTTTTCTCTCCACTATCTTCCTCCAGGCCCAACAAGCCTTTTACTTCTTCTACAGAAAGCGTTTCTTTCTCAAGCAATCTATTCGCTAACTTATGGAGATCAGAGATATGTTCCGAAAGTATCTTTCTGGCCTCATCATAGGCCTCATCTATTATGGCCTTCACCTCCTCATCTATTTCCCTGGCGGTCTGGACACTGTAGTGCTTGTCCATAAATCCATCACCTTCCCAGAATGGCATTCCCCCAGGATGTTCCCAGACCACATTGCCCAGCTTTTGGCTCATCCCAAACTGACACACCATCCTTCTGGCAATAGAGCTGGCCACCTCCAAATCATTGTGCGCACCGGTTGTGACCTCGTTAAAGACCAATTCCTCGGCCACCCTCCCGCCGAGGAGGACCTTTATGCGACCCAGCAACTCCTTCCGCCTCACCAGATACCTATCCTCAGTCGGTCGCTGAAGGGTATATCCCAGGGCTGCAACTCCTCGCGGGACAATCGAGACCTTGTGCAGGGGATCAACTCCATCTAAATAGAGAGAAAGAAGGGCATGTCCTGATTCGTGATAGGCAACTATCTTTTTCTCTTCTGGATTTATGGCACGACTTTTTCTTTGGGGTCCTGCCATAACCCTCTCAATGGACTCCTCCAGCTCCTCTATTGTAACCGCATCCTTGTTGCGTCGTGCCGCAAGCAATGCTGCTTCATTTATAAGGTTTGCCAGATCCGCCCCAGAGAAACCAGGGGTTTGCTGGGCAATCCTGCGCAAATCTACATTTTTGGCCAGCTTTACATTGCGCGCATGGACCTTCAATATGGCCTCCCTGCCATTCATATCAGGCAGGTCCACTACTATACGGCGGTCGAATCTGCCTGGCCTGAGTAGGGCTGGGTCAAGGACATCCGGTCGATTTGTAGAGGCCATAACTATTATTCCCCTCGAGCTGTCAAATCCGTCCATCTCAACCAAAAGCTGATTTAAGGTCTGCTGCCTCTCCTCATGTGCACCATATACAACTCCTGATCGCTTTCCACCAACCGCATCTATTTCATCTATATAAATAATACATCCTTTATTCGTCTGCTGGGCTGCCTTCTTTGCTTGGTCAAAAAGGTCCCTTACCCTTGCCGCACCCACTCCTACAAACATCTCAACAAAATCCGAACCACTTATACTGAAAAAAGGGACATCTGCCTCTCCAGCGACTGCCTTTGCCAGGAGGGTCTTACCCGTACCAGGGGGACCAACCAATAAAACCCCTTTCGGTATCTTACCCCCCAGGCGCTGATACTTTTTGGGATCCTTTAAGAAATCGATTACCTCCTTCAGCTCCTCCTTTGCCTCATCCACACCTGCCACGTCATCAAAGGTAACCTTTTCAGCAGGATTCCCCCTGGTCTTTGCCCGACCAAAGGCCCATATCCTGCCGCCTCCTTGGGCGGCCCTGAAGGCAAAAAACCAATAAAATAAGACCAAAAGCACCACCGGCCCAAAATAATAGAACAGAGACGACAAAAATGTCTGGGCAGGTTTTATCTCTATCTTCGCGCCTGACTTGCGCAACAGGCGCAAGAGGTCCTTATCTTCCGGATCAACGTAGAGATAAAACCTTTGGCCATCCGCAAATCTGCCAGTTATAAACCCCTCTTTTTTTACCACCTCTTCAATCCTAGGTTGTCCGGACTGAAGAATAGAATAGAATTCCGAATAAGTAATAGGCTTAGGAATCCCATTGGTGCTTATGTCCATAAAGAGGTTGACCAATATCCAAACCACCATCAATACCACAAATATCGTAAGAGGGCCTGGCATCTTTTTATTCGGACCAGATCCCTGCGGCAGAATATTCTTAAAATCCCTTTTATTATTACCACTGTCTCTCATTCGTCTTCCCCTCTCTTAAAAAAAACCTATATCCCCTGGCCTTTTTTTCCACGGATACATCTCCTGGTAGGTCCAGGCGAGAGCCATTTGGCCAGGTACGCATCATTCTGGCAAATTCCTCATAATGACGAAAATCAATCCTGTTCAGATCTCCTTTTAGCCGCCAGACCACCAACCTAAACACCTGTCGCGCTATAGACTCCTGTAGGCTCTCCATAGCAGTACGACTCAGAAATAGTTCGCCATCCTTCGCAAACACAACAATATTCTTCAACACCTGTGATGATACATTATATATAAAATCGTAATCCTGCGCCATTATATTCGCCAGAGAAAAAAGACGTTCTTTTATACGTGGATTGTAGTGCTCAGCAAGAAACGGCAGGAGTTCATGACGAATCTTATTGCGCATAAAATCCATAGAAAAATTACTACTATCTATCCTGTAGGGGAGAGATTTTTCTCTAATATAGTCCTCTATCTGGTAACGCGATATCCTCATAATCGGCCTTATAATGGTAATGCCATCCCTCGAGGACTTGGGCAGCATCGCCTTTAGCCCCTGCATACCAGAACCCCGCAATAAATTCAACAAAACCGTCTCCGCCTGATCATCCATATTATGGGCAAGGCTTACTGCCCTAGCATTATAGCTCCTGCAGATATCCTTGAAAAATCCATAGCGAACCCGCCGGAGTGCGGCCTCAAGTCCTAGACCCTTTGGCAGATCCGAAGACAGTCTATCAGAGACAAACTCAAGGCCGTAACTCTCTCTAGCCAAATCCCTAACAAAGGCCTCATCTTCGTCTGCATCTGGACGCTGGGCATGGTTGTAGTGCGCCACAATTAGGTCAATCCCTTCATCTTTAAACAACACCCTATAAAGCACATCCAGCATAAATACCGAATCAGGCCCTCCAGAGACTCCCAAGATAAGTTTATCACCCCTGTTCAAAGGAAAGACTTCCCTGAAAAATCCCTCCACTATTGAAAAAATTTCCCTAATCTCCATTATCTGCACCACCAAGAATCTATAGAAAGATTATAGCACAGCCTAGCCCTATAAAGGATTATATAAGACTAGAGGCCCTTCTAGGAGGGTCTTATCCTAAAAAGCAAATAGGAAAATCCCACCTGCCTTGTCAGGGGTATGGGAATCAGACCCTGCTTTCCCTGACCGGGCAAGGGAAACCGAGAGAATACCTTTATCTATGGAAAATCCCTCGTCATTCCGCGCTTTCTCTATTTCTTCTTCTAATAATGGTGAAAGTTTATAAGGAGATTCTGTTGGATCCTCTCCCAGATACAATTCTCCGCTATCTGAAAGAAACTGCAGATAGGCTTGTAATTCTTTATCTTTCCTTACTCTACTAACTATTACATCCCATAACACTTCAGATACTCCATTTACCTTACCCCTTACATATCCAATAGCTTGCATTATATTGTTAGCGCCCATCTTCTCAAACACCGCAGCAATATCTCTCTTTGCTTCATTCCAATCCATTCTCGCTTCATCTGCCTCTGCCTTAAACCTCAATATTATTTTTAATAGACGAATATACCCGCTTAACAGCACATCCTTTTCTCCAAATACCTGCCTCTGCACTATCCTTAAGGCATAGTGGATATTGCCTTCTTTTGCCTTATCTATCCATCTGGGATTCATTTTTTCAGGGTCAATCTCTACATCTGTAAGGATATTGCCTTTGTTATCTTTTATGATTAC
>WGAY01000027.1 GCA_015494585.1 Candidatus Omnitrophota bacterium
GATATGAGATAAGGGCAGAAGATGTAACGAACATAGGCAGGGCAGATTTGACGATGATAATGAAGGATAGGATATATATTTTTGAGATAAAGCTAGACACAAAAGAGGATGCGATAAAGCAGATAAAGGAGAGGCAGTATTATAGGAAATACGAGAATCAGGACAAGCCTATCTATCTGGTAGGGATAAAGATAGGCAGTAAGGAGAGGAATGTAGTTGGGTTTGAATGGGAGAGGATGAAGTAGGAAGGAGAGTTATTTAGACTAGAAATAGGATGCTAGATTAGAAAGAGAATAAAAGACGGAGAATTATAATGGATAATTCGAGATTAAAGAGATTGCCCATAGGGGTGCAGGATTTTAGGGAGATAAGGGAGGAGGATTATCTCTATGTGGATAAGACTGAGCCGATATACAGGTTGATAACTGAGGGCAAGTATTACTTTCTCTCCCGCCCGCGCAGATTTGGAAAGAGTCTGCTTGTATCCACATTGAAATACCTATTCCAGGGTGAGAGGGATCTATTCAAGGGGCTTTATATCTATGATAGGTATGATTTTCCGAAGTATCCGGTGATACATATATCGTTTAGGGGGGATATGCGTAGTCCTGAACAGCTTGAGAGAAAGATATTGAGTATTTTGAAGGGCAATGAAAAGGCATTAGGGCTAGACTGTGATAGTCTGGATGACCCTTCGGATTGCTTTGAAAGCTTGATTATTAAGGCTTATGAAAAATACAACCAAAAAGTTGTAATCCTGATAGACGAATACGACAAGCCTATCATCGACAATATAGACCAGATAGAGGTAGCGATGGAGAATCGGAATATCCTGCGGGGGCTATATTCCATAATAAAGGATATGGATCCCTATATAAAATTTGCCTTCTTAACAGGGGTAACCAAATTCTCAAAGGCAGGGATATTCTCTGGGTTGAATAATCTAAAGGACATAACATTATATCCTGAGTTTGGGAATATGCTTGGTATAACTCAGGAAGAACTAGAACAGCATTTTGGCGAACTCTTTATAAAAAATGGGGTAGATTTAGAGAAGGTAAGAGAATGGTATAACGGATATAACTTTTTGGGGAATCTTGTATACAATCCATTTGATTTATTAATGTTTGTGGATAGAAAATTCGTTTTTAAGAGCTATTGGTTTTCAACAGGCACGCCAAAGTTTTTGATAGATGTAATAGATAAGGGTAAATTTTATATACCGAGACTATCAGCAGGGATAGAAGTAGACGATACAGTATTAGACAGCTTTGATGTAGATAGGATGCAACCAGAGGTAGTTCTGTTTCAGGCAGGGTATTTGACAATAGATAAAATGATAGAGCGTCCAATGGGGGGATGCGAATATTTGTTGAGATTGCCCAATAAAGAAGTGCGGGTATCATTGATGAGCACGCTATTAGATTATATAGAAGGAATAAGAGAAGATAGGGTAAGGCATCAAAACAAGATAACTAAATTAGTAGACAGTGCAGACATAGAAGGGTTAAGGATCGAATTAGAGGCGCTATTTGCAGGAGTGCCGTATCACTATCATACACACGGGAAGATAGGCGAATATGAAGGTTATTATTCGTCAGTGATATATGGGTATCTACAGAGTACGGGATATCCGGTGATAGGGGAAGATGTAACCAGCCGTGGCAGGATAGATCTCACATTAATAACCAGAGATAAGATATATATCTTTGAGATAAAGCTAGACACGAACGAATCTGCAATAAAGCAGATAAAGGAGAGGCAGTATTATAGGAAGTATGAGAATCAAGACAAGCCTATCTATCTGGTAGGGATAAAGATAGGCAGTAAGGAGAGAAATATAGTTGGGTTTGAGTGGGAGAGGATGAATTGAAGATAGAGAAGGGAGAATAGAGAAAGGATGAAAATATATTGGTAAAAAAATCCTTCATAGTTCATTCTCCCTTCTCTATCCTTAATTAAAAAATGCTGTTGTTTTGATTTTTGGGTCTTATTTCAAAAATAAGATGGAAGAAATCGAAATTCTAATGCATAATATACGGGAGTACCTATTCCATATATTTGTGGGTGCGTAGGGAGGATTGCAGGTGGGTCGAAGAATTATTTACTTATTTGTGGATTCGAATTCTATATTGGAAAACAATAGATTGTGAAAGTAATAACAAGCCATAGCTTGGCTTTTAGTTTATTAGGAGGGAGTGATGGATACAGAAGTAAAAGATATCGTATCGGCAGTGGTCGAGAAGTGGCAAGGAAAAGAAGATGCCCTGATTATGATGTTGCACGAAATTCAGGAGAAATTTGGTTACATCCCTCGCGATGTAGCCCTAGATCTTTCTACAAAGACAGGAGTGCCCTTAGCGCGCATATATGAGGTGATTACTTTTTATCATCTATTTAAGACATCTCCTCCAGGTAAACACAAGATAGCTGTGTGCATGGGGACGGCCTGCTATCTAAAGGGTGCACCTCAAATAGTAGAGAAGTTGAAAGAAATACTTGAGGTAGAAGAAGGGCAATCCACGCCGGATGGATTGTTTCAGTTCGAGACCGTAAGGTGCCTTGGCTGTTGTGGACTTGCACCTGTGGTTATGATAGACGATAAGGTATATGGTAAGGTCAGGCCAGATCAGGTAATGGATATCTTGTCGGAATATAATAAATGATAGACGAAAGAGATTTCTAAAAGATATCCGGGTTTAAAAAGAGAGGGGTTTATGGTGAAGCTGGATTTAGAGAGGTTAAAAGGACTCCGGGCGGAATTGAAGGACAAAAATAAAGGGGATTATATCAAAGTAGGAATGAGTACCTGTGGAATAGCTGCGGGTGCAGATAAGGTCTATGAGCTGTTTAAAGAGGAAATAGAGAAGCGTGGTTTGCCTATCTCTCTGGAGAAATGTGGATGCTTGGGCATGTGTTTTGCAGAGCCATTGGTAGAGGTTGGGATGGCAGGGGCTCCGGTAGTTATATACGGCAGAGTCAATACCTCGGTAGCCCATCGTATCATAGACGAACATCTGTGTTGTGGAAGGATAGTTAGTGATCACGTGTACGAATTGAGGAGAAGCTGATATGGGCAATATGTATAAGAAGATAGTCTTTATCAAGGATACCAATGCCGGAAAGGCAGATCTAACTCGTCACTATGCGAGTCTGTTCGCCAAATACGCCAAACCATTTATAGAAGATATGCAATTGTATGTAGTAAGGGCAGCTGACTTGGGTATATATGGCAAGGGAATGGTGGTAAAGATATGGCCCCAGAATATCTACTATGCATCGGTAAAAGAAGAGGATATTCCTGAGATAATCGAGGCTTCTGTTAAAAACGAAGGAGTTGTTGATAGACTCCTTTACCGTCCTTCTGATAAACAGATGCGTATTGTACTGCGTAACTGTGGTGTTATAGACCCTGAGAGCATAGATGAATATATAGCAAAAGATGGCTATGGTGGCCTTGAACGGGTATTATCAGGTATGTCTGCGGAAGATGTGATAGAGGAGATAAAGAAAAGCGGTTTGAGAGGAAGGGGAGGCGGAGGCTTTCCTACTTGGATGAAGTGGAATTTTGCCAGGAGTGTTTCTTCAGATGAGAAGTACATCATCTGTAATGCAGATGAAGGCGACCCTGGGGCCTATATGGATAGGAGTGTGCTGGAAGGTGATCCCCATTCGGTAATAGAAGGTATGATTATCGCTGGCTATGCAGTTGGGGCCTCTAAGGGGTTCTTTTACATAAGGGCAGAGTATCCACTTGCAATTGAACGTGTTAAACAGGCTATAGATCAGGCCTATGAATATGGATTGCTTGGGGAGAATATCCTTGGAACTGGTTTTTCGTTTGATATAGAGATAAGGCTTGGTGCTGGTGCGTTTGTCTGTGGCGAGGAAACAGCCCTGATTGCCTCTATTGAGGGCAAGAGGGGCACTCCCAGACCAAGGCCTCCTTATCCGTCTGTTAAAGGATTATGGGACAGACCCACGGTGATAAATAATGTCGAGACCCTTGCAAACGTTCCATTTATTTTGCTAAAGGGTGGAGATTGGTTTGCTAGCATTGGTACAGAAAATTCTAAAGGGACAAAGGTCTTTGCCCTGACCGGTAAGGTGAAGAATTCTGGACTTATAGAGGTCCCTATGGGGACGACCCTCAGGGAGATAGTCTTTGACATAGGCGGTGGGGTTATTGGGGATAAGAAGATAAAGGCAGTCCAGACCGGCGGACCTTCAGGCGGTGTTATACCTGAACACCTGCTCGATACACCGGTCGATTATGAAAATCTTCAACGGCTGGGATCGATTATGGGTTCGGGGGGGATGATAGTTATGAGTGAAGATGATTGTATGGTGGATATATCTAAATTCTATCTAAAATTCTGTGTAGATGAGTCCTGCGGCAAGTGCGCTCCTTGTCGAATTGGTGGCTATCAGATGCTCAATATATTGAATAAAATTACAAATGGCGAGGGAGAAGAAAGGGACCTGGAGAATATATCTCTGATTGCCCGAGCTATGCAGAGGGCATCCCTCTGTGGACTGGGCCAGACCGCTCCCAATCCTGTGGTTTCGACGATGAAGTTTTTTGAAGAGGAATACAGACAGCATATCTTTGATAAGAAATGTCCTTCAGGTAAGTGTAAGAGGCTTATTCATTATGAAATAGTCCAGGAGAAGTGCGTCAGGTGCGGTATGTGTTATATAAACTGTCCTGTCGAAGCCATAACTGGTTCTAAGGCAAAAGGATTTGTTATCCATCAGGACCTTTGTATAAAGTGTGGTAAGTGTTATGAGGTCTGTAAGTTTGGGGCAGTTATATTGAAATAGGGATAGGTTATAAAGGAGAGGATATGGTAGTAAAGGCAACTATAGACGGAATACCGGTAGAGGTAGAATACGGGACAACTATACTAGATGCAGCCAGAAGTGTGCAGGTCAAGATCCCTACCCTTTGTAAACACCCTGATCTGCCTGCATCGGCTGCTTGCGGTATCTGTATTGTAAGGGTAAAGGGCAACAATAAGATGCTAAGGGCCTGTTGTACGCCTCTGGAAGATGGTATGGAGATCATTACCAATGATCCGGAGATAGTAGAGGTCAGGAGGACCGTATTGGAGCTGATTTTATCTAACCATCCAGATGAGTGCCTTATCTGCGGTAGGAATAATAATTGTGAGTTGCAGAGGTTTGCAGCGGATTTTGGTATAAGGGAGGAGCGCTATTCCAAGTTCCTTAGAGATATACCTGCGGATGTTTCGACTGGGACGATAGAACTGCATCCCCAGAAGTGTATCCTCTGTGGCAGGTGCGTTGAGGTATGTCAGGAGGTTCAGGATGTCTGGGCCCTATCTTTCCTGGAACGTGGTTTCAATACCAGGATCTCTCCAGCAGGGGACATAGAGTTAAACGAATCTCCCTGTGTCAAGTGCGGACAATGTTCTGCCCACTGTCCAACCGGGGCCATCTTTGAGAAAGACGATACCTCAAAGGTCTGGGAGGCCTTAAGAGACGCTGATAAATACTGTGTTGTACAAATAGCGCCTGCGGTTAGGGTGGCTATAGGGGAGGCCTTTGGTTATCCTTATGGGACTAACCTTACGAAGAAGTTATATGCCCTGCTAAGGAGGCTTGGATTTAGGGCAGTCTTTGATACCTCTTTTGGAGCTGATCTGACCGTAATGGAGGAGGCCAGTGAATTTGTTAAGAGATTCGCCGAAGGCAGGGGGCCTCTGCCATTGATAACTACCTGTTGCCCTTCCTGGGTCGATTTTATGGAGAAATTTTATACAGATATGATAGAGCACTTCTCGTCTGCAAAGTCCCCTCATGAGATGCTAGGGGTACTTTCCAAGACCTACTACGCAGAGAAGAATTCGATTCCACCAGAGAAGATATTTATGGTCTCTATTATGCCCTGTACATCCAAAAAGTATGAGATAACCCGCAGTGATGAGATGTTTGCCTCTGGTTATGCGGATATAGATGTTGTTTTAACCACTCGAGAATTGGCTAGGATGATAAAACAGGCCGGTATTGATTTTAACAACCTTGCCGATGAGGAACCCGACCACATACTAGGCGACTATACTGGTGCGGGGGTCATATTCGGGGCCACGGGTGGCGTTATGGAGGCGGCACTGCGCACCGCCTATTTCTTTATTAGTGGAGAGAATCTAAAGGAAGTGGAGTTTAAACAGGTGCGGGGTCTTGATGGTGTAAAAGAATGCGAAGTAGATGTGGCCGGCAGAGGGGTGCGGGTAGCAGTTGCCCATGGATTGTCGAATGTCGAGTTTATATTAAACAAGGTGCGGCGGGCAAAGGAGAAAGGAGAGGATTTGCCCTATCACTTTATCGAGGTTATGGCCTGCCCTGGTGGGTGCGTGGGGGGAGGTGGACAGCCTTATGGTGTGACCGATGAGCTGCGTATAGCCAGGGCCAGGGGTTTGTATGAGGATGATGAAGGGCGGATAAGGTATGCGCATGAAAATCCCTATATAAAGAAACTCTATGAGGAATTTTTAGGTGAGCCGCTAGGAGAGAAATCTCATCATCTGCTTCATACGAAATACACCCCCAGGCCGGTGTATGTAAGATGATGTTGGATATTAGGTGATAAAGGCTTTATATTTAGCTTTGAGATTTCAGTTTTGATGTGATACCATATTCTTACATGGAGGGCGCGTGTTAATGATTAAAAACAAAGGCTTTACTCTAATTGAACTCTTAGTCGTAATAGGTATAATTCTCTTGCTTGCGGCGATGCTCTTCCCAGCGCTTCAAGGGGCAAGGGAGCAAGGGCGCAGGGCAAAGTGTGTAAATAACCTGAAACAGATAAGCGCTGCCCTTCATATGTATGCATCTGACCACAATGAGAGGTTTCCTGATAAATTGCAAGATTTGGTTGACGAAGGCTACATCGATGATGTCAATGTCTTTATTTGCCCGAGCTCTGGGCTTACGTCTATTTCCTCTGCTGACGAGGGAAGTTATTTGTATAATAGCGGTCTAACGGAAAGTGCATCCTCCACTACCCCTATTGTATGTGACAAACCAGAAAATCACAAAAAGGGTGGCAATGTATTGTATGTTGGGGGTACAGTAAAGTGGTCTCCTGGGAAAAAGGGACAGTGGCAGCCTCCGTTTTAATGGTAATAATTGGGTTCTAAGGTTAGCTAGTTTTTAGCTTTTAGTTTCTATTGGGGCGTTGTAACCAAGGAGGGGTAATGAAAAAGGGGCGCCTTTCTATAAAGATATTTAGTCGTATATTGTTTGTTCTACTTATTGGTCAGGTTTTGTATGGACTTATTTATTTCCATGATGTTAAGGGCGAAAAGATAAAAGATGTGGCGAATCGCGAAAAATTGGCTGCGGAGATTATTAGAAGTAAGTTTGAAAGTATGCGCAGGGTTGGCAGTCTCGCAATAGATTCTATTACCAGCAATCCTGTTATAGAAGAGGCATTATATCTTAGACAAAGGGCGCGCCTTAAATTCTATACACTTCCGTTGTGGAAATCTCTAAAGGAAAAAGGAGTTGCCCAGTTTCAGTTTCATACACCACCCGCAACTTCCTTTCTGAGGCTTCATAAGCTTCGCAAATATGGCGATGACCTCTCAAAATTCAGGAAAACCGTTATTAAGTGTAACGCGGAAAGGCGTCCTATCTATGGCTTTGAATTAGGCCGCGGTGGATGGGGGTATAGGGTTGTTGCTCCTGTATTTTATATGGGCAGGCATACCGGTTCGGTTGAGTTGGGGATGAAAATAAGTGAGAATACTTTACAGGAATTTAAAGATATGCTTGGTGGGGAATGGGCCTTATTTTCCCTCTCAAAGCTTACCGAGGAGGGAGATCTTGTATGGTTGGATAAACCAAAGGCAATAGCTTATACTAATGATGATATAAAGCAAAGTGATGTTTCTGATTTCTTAGAGGATAATCTTGATAAATTAAAAGATGGAGAGATTGTATCCCGGCTTGACCCAGAAGACGGGATGATAGAGGTATTATTGCCTATGAAGGATTTTTCGGGTAGAGTTGGTTTCGTATTTGTTTATCTTTATCCAAGTAATATGCAGGCCATTATAAGAGGAGTGATCTTAAAAACATTAGCGCTTTCCCTGATACTGCTTATAGTGATGTCGGTCGTCTCTATGTTGACAATAAATTCCTCTTTGAAACCAATTGTTGAAATAACTGGTATGATAGATGAAATATCCTCTGGAGAAGGTGACCTTACAAAACATATAAGAGTGAATTCTAATGATGAGATTGGGGAACTTGCTAAAGGGTTTAATCGATTTATAGATAGCCAAAGGGAAATGATAGGAGAAATAAAGGCGCGCGTGGATAAGCTTCTAGCTCAGATGAATGATCTGGTGAATCAGATTATACAGGTTGATCAATCTGCCAAGGAGCAGAATGACCATGTTTCACGCGTTGCAACGGCTGTTGAAGAGATGAACTCAACGGTAGCAGAGATCGCCAATAATGCTGATTCTGCGGTGCAGGTATCGGATGAGGCATCTAACAAGGCCAAACATGGCCGGGATGTAGTTGGACAGACAATGCAGGGTATGAATACCATTGCCCAGGTAGTGGGACGGGCATCAGAGAGGATAAACAGCCTTGGCGAAAAGAGCGCCCAGATAGGTGAGATTATCGGGGTGATTGATGATATCGCTGACCAGACAAACCTGTTGGCATTGAATGCTGCAATTGAAGCGGCCCGCGCTGGCGAGCAGGGAAGGGGATTTGCGGTAGTTGCTGATGAGGTGCGAAAACTGGCAGAACGCACCTCTCAGGCTACAAAGGAGGTCGCTGACACCATAAAGACTATTCAAAAGGAGACAAAAGATGCGGTTTCTGCTATGGATGAGACCCGTCAGGAAGTGGAGAGGGGCAAAGAACTGGCAGATGCATCTTCTCAGGCCTTAAGCGAGATCGAGAATTCGACAGATACAGTGAGTGCAATGATAAGCCAGATTGCCAATGCTACTCGTGAGCAAAGTCGAGCAACCGAAGAGATTACACAGAGCATCGAGGGAATAACCCTTTTATCTAATCAGGCATCCGAGATAAGCTCTTCTTCGCGCCAAATAGTTGAGTCTCTGGCCAATCTAGTAAATGAGATAAAGTCTCAGGTAGATAGATTTAAGTTATAATCCCTTAACATAAGGAGGGAGATGAAGTGAAAAGGATATTGTTATTACTAGTATTTTTATCGCTTTCTTTGCCTTTATATTCCTCGGATAAGGCATCTATAAAAGTAGGGATTTCCTGCGATTTGTCTGATAGATATGGCGAGGTGGGAAAGGCCTATCTAGCTGGATGGCAGACCTATTTTAAAAAAATTAATAAAGAAAGAGGAGGCCTAGATGGCAAGAAGATTATCTGGAAGGTATTAGATGACAGATCCAATCCAGAAAGGGCTGTTAAGAATACAGAGGAGTTATTAGCATGGGGGGCCGATGTCTTGGCAGGCTATGTTGGCCCTGATTGTACAAGCAGTGTCGTAGATTATATTGAGGAAAATAAGAAAGAAATTAATTTATTTTTCCCTTTAAATGGTGGGAAGTTTATAAAGGAAAACCTCAGAAACAGGCTGTATTCAATAGATCCGCTTTTCTCTGACGAATCGGACCTCTTATTTTCCTATTTTGTTACTGAACAGCGTTCTGATAATTGGGGTATTGTCTATGATGATTCCTATTCCGCCCAATATGTGAAGCAGGTCTTAGAGGAGAGGCTTTCTGAATATGCATTACGGCCTATACTGGTCGATATAAATAACGATATGGCGGTTACTCAGTTGATTGAATTCTGGCCAGATGTTATCGTCGTTGTACTGGATCCAGATTCGACATATAATTTTGTGAAGCGCCTTGTTGATAACATAGATGCCAAGAAGATGCCTTCGGTGGTTATAGTCTCTTCGGCATTTTCGTGTGAGAATATTCGTAAGATTTCTGATGTTATGCCTCCGGGAAAGTTTTTCTTTGTGCAGACAACCCCTTATCCTCAGGATAGGGATTATCCATTGATTAGGGAATATTTAGATGCTCTAAAGAAATACACCTCTGAGACTAAACCGTGCTTTATATCCCTCCATGGTTATATTGCGGCAAAGATAATGTGTAACATACTCGCCAAATCAGGGGATACTTCAGTTTATTCTGTATCTCAGATAGCTGAGAGTATAGATAACGATGTAGGTATTGGCAAGGACATCCGTTTTACCTCTGTTATTCATAGGATTCCAATTGGTGTTGGTCTATTTCAGATAATCGGAAAGAGCCCTGAGATTAGGGAGGTTCTGTGGGAGAGTTTCTCTCATAGAAATTGTGATGTTGGTAAGGAATTTAGACAAGGGATAGAGAAAAGGCCAAAGAAGTCCATAGTTTCTTCTGTAGGCAAAGAGACAAAGCCCACTAATAGTGGTGATTCTCTGGACCAGTCTTCTGAGGCCTCAAGCGTTTCGGTTGAGATAAAAGACGTTGCGCCTGCGAATTAGTCCTTGATTTAGCTCAAGTATTCCTTTAAAATCTTAAATTCATGGTGGCGTACCCAAGTAGCTAAGGGAACGGTCTGCAAAACCGTCATTCGCGGGTGCAAATCCCGCCGCCACCTCCAAATTGAAATTGTCCTGCCGGGATGGCGGAATTGGCAGACGCAAGGGACTTAAAATCCCTCGCCCCTCTGTGGGCGTGCCGGTTCAAGTCCGGCTCCCGGCATATTTTTTAAGCATGAAGCATGAAGAAGGAAGGGATTTTATTTTCAAGAAATTTGTCCTTTATTCTCTATCTTTCACTCTTCATGCTTTGTTCTTGAATATGTTACGTTTTTATCCTCTTTAAATATCTATGATTCAAGATATATATAAATTTAAAGATAGATTTTTACTGTATCTCAGCCTAGAGCGCAATTATTCAGATAAGACGGTTTATAACTATGCCTTGGATTTGGGTGATTTTATCGATTTCCTCTCGAAGGATGCGGGTATCAATGATATTTCAGGTGTCTCACCTCTAGTAGTAAGGATGTATTTGTCATCCCTTAGAAGGAGGAATTATAGCCGGCGTTCTATTTCGCGTCGACTTGCGGCTTTGCGTTCATTTTTTAGGTATTTGCTGCAACGTGATGTCATTAATAAGAGTCCAATGAGTGCTGTAAGGAATCCTCGTATAGAAAAGAAATTGCCTTTGTTTTTGACTGAAGAGCAGGTAGAACATCTTCTCTCTATGGATTATGGCACAGATTTCAAGGGGCTCAGGGATAGGGCTATTATTGAGGTGCTTTATTCGACGGGAGCGAGGGTTAGTGAATTGGTTGGGATTTCCCTATATGACATAGATATCTCGGCTAATACGGTGCGTCTTATGGGAAAGGGACGGAAGGAGAGGATTGCAGTGCTTGGGTCGATGGCCAGGAAGGCGATAGATGCCTATCTGCCGTTGCGCGCAAGGTTAGTCAGTGGAGATGAGACGGCCCTATTTGTGAATAAATTTGGGAAGAGGATTTCGGTACGTTCAGTTGAGACTATAGTGAAGCAGAGGCTTATTCAGGCGGGTATATGGAAGAAGGGATTGAGTGTCCATAGTATCCGCCATTCATTTGCTACTCATCTATTGAATAGGGGGGCGGGTTTAAGGGATGTGCAGGAGATGTTAGGGCATAAGAACCTTATTACCACTCAAATATATACGCATTTAACAATAGATAAGATGAGGCAGGTCTATGATGCAGCTCATCCACATGCCCACTAATCTCCTTGTTTTTGTTGTCTCTCTTGTCTTTCCGATGTTTGGACAGGGTGGTGGGGCTGTCTATGTGCCGTTATTCAATGCCAATGGATATGATTTCTATACATCAGTGGCACTGAGTCAGCTGCTTATATTTTTCTCGGCCTTGACAGTGGTCTTTGTCTATCATAGGGCGCGGTTGATTTCTTGGCCGTTGTTTCTACTGATAGAGTTGCCGACTATAATCGGGGCCTTTTTTGGCGGGGTTGTGTCGTATTTTATCCCTACAGAATGGGCCAGGGTGTTTTTTATAATACTGGTGTCTTTGAGTGGGGCATCTATGCTCTTTGGTTGGGTGAATGATTCCTCCCATAGTGACTTTGATTTTGCGCGGGTGATTAAAGAAAAGAAGTTGCGATTTATCTTTGGGGCATTATTTATGTTTTTCGCGGGTGCTATGGCAGGGCTTCTGGGTATAGGAGGGGGGATAATTAAAGTTCCGGTAATGGTTTTGTTCCTGGGGATACCTGTGAAGGTTGCAGCGGCTACATCAGGGCTTATGGTGGGATTTACTGCGATAAGTGGTCTGCTGGGGCATAAGGCAGTGGGACATATTGTGTTATCCTCTAATGTGGTGGTTTATGTGCTTACGGTTGTTGTTGGTTCGGCTGTAGGGGCGCGTATTGGTGTGCGGCTAGATAGGAGGCGATTTAGACGATATATAGGGGGTTTGCTTTTGACTGTGGCATTGCTTTATTTGTTTATTAGGTAAGATGGGTCAGAGGGGATTTGGTTTACTAGATTTTTATCTGGGATAGTACTTATTAGTGTATAATGTGTTTTTGCCTATTTGGGGTTTTGGTATAAGTGGACCAGAGGGGATTCGAACCCCCGACTTCCACAATGCGAATGTGGCGCTCTCCCAACTGAGCTACTGGCCCATTTGATTTGAAATTTGTATTATAACATCTATGGATTTTTTAGTATGATATTATATAAACCCAGATTATGCAATAGGGTATTAATATTAAGAATAAAGAATGGAGTATGGAGAATGGAGGAAAATATAATATTAGTAAATAAAAATCCTTCATGTTTCATGTTCCCTTTTTCATTCTTGATAAAAATGCTGTGGTTTTGAGATTTGTGATTTTTATTGTGATAATAGGTTATTTTTATAGGGTGACATATGAAATATATTCTTCTAGTTCCAGATGGTGCCTGGGATAGGCCTCTTGAGCAATTGAAAGGGCGGACCCCCTTGGAGGTTGCGGACACACCTAATATGGATAGACTTGCCAGAGAGGGGGTTGTTGGTATGGTCAAGACTGTGCCGGATGGTTTTTCCCCTGCTAGTGATGTGGCCAATATGAGTCTATTGGGTTATCCACCTGAAGAATTCTACTCCGGAAGGGCCCCCCTGGAGGCCGCTAATATAGGTGTCTCTATTGGAGAAGATGAAGTTGCTTTCAGGTGTAATTTGGTAACTGTCTATGATGGCAAGATGGTCGATTACAGTGCCGGACATATATCGACGCATGAGGCCGAATACCTTATAGATGATCTCAATAATGCCTTTGGTCCGGGTTTTAGATTCTACACTGGTACGAGTTATCGCCATCTATTGGTCATCAAAACCGATGCTCCTGGCTCTTTCCTAGAGGTGGAATGCACCCCGCCTCACAATATAATTGGGCAGGAGATCGATAGATATCTGCCTCGTGGAAATGATAAGGCGGCCTCTGTATTGGTACGGTTGATGGAGGATTCGGTGGCCGTATTGTCGGCAAGCGATGTGAACAAGGTCCGTATTGACCTAAAGGAGAATCCTGCGACGATGATATGGCTCTGGGGGCAGGGTGTAGCTAAGGAGATGCCTTTGTTTAAAGATAGATATGGGATAAGCGGTGCTATGATATCTGCAGTTGACCTGTTGAAGGGGCTTGGTCGAAAGGTAGGTCTGGAGATTATAGATGTGCCTGGTGCTACTGGTTATTACGATACAAATTATAGGGCAAAGGCTGAATATGGTTTGAAGGCATTGAGGGAACATGATTTTGTTATGATTCATCTGGAGGCCCCTGATGAGGCCGGCCACAATGGCCATCTCGATGAGAAGATTCGGGCAATAGAGCGGTTTGACCACATAATAGTTGGTGGGTTTTTGAATGAGTTCGGCCGTTCTGCTGGTGCCAGGATCTTGGTTTCCCCTGATCACCCGACGCCTCTTTCCATAAGGACGCATAGTTCTGATCCAGTGGGATTTGTGATATGGGGAGATGGGGTAGCTCCGGATTCGGCTAGTAGTTATTCAGAGAGGGTCTGTCAGGCCTCTGACTTGTTTTTACCTTCAGGGTCAGAGTTATTTACGCAGTTTATTGGGAGGTAGGTTTATGGTCTTCTTCCTAATTACTCTGGGTTTTGGGTTTTTCTTTTTGGGTTTTTCTTTTTATGCGCGGCTTCTAGAAGGACTTTTTGATGTGGATGCTTCCAATCCTACACCTGCTGTACAGAAGTCAGATGGGGTAGATTCTGTTCCAGCTAAGTGGCCGGTATTATTTGGACATCACTTTGCCTCGATTGCAGGGGCGGCACCTATTATTGGTCCTGTACTGGCGGTGAGCCTATGGGGATGGGTACCTGTCTACTGGTGGGTAGTGCTTGGTTCGGTTTTTGTGGGTGGTTTGCATGACTTCGGTTCTCTTATGCTTTCCCTTAGGTTCGCTGGTAAGACGGTTGCTGAGGTGGCAGAGGGGATTATCTCTTCTCGTGCAAGGCAGGTCTTCGCTATGTTTCTCTGGTTTGCTCTGGTTTTGGTTGTTGCAGTCTTTGCATCGGTATCGGCGAAGACTTTTGTAGAAGGACCTGAGATAGTTTTACCTTCCTTTGGCTTGATATTGGTGGCGGTCTTGGTTGGTTTTTTAATGAATAAAAAGGGAATGTCTCTCTTACCTGTAACATTTATTGGATTGGGGTCTTTTATACTTCTTATAATACTCGGCCAGTTTCTTCCAGTACAGATGGTGGGTAGGGATGCCCTGGCTATATGGGTTATTTTGCTTCTGCTTTATGCCCTTGTTGCCTCGGTTGCACCTGTTCATTATCTCCTTCAACCGAGGGATTATTTATCTTCTTATCTATTGTTCTTTGGTCTTGTAATCGGCTATATTGGGCTATTTCTATCTCATCCGACTATAAGACTTCCTGAGACGACGATGAAGGCACCTTTCGACTTTTGGCCTATGCTTTTTATAGTGGTTGCCTGTGGGGCGGTTTCTGGATTCCATTCCCTGATAGCGAGTGGTACCACTGCCAGGCAGATATCCAATGAGGGCCATGGCAGGTATGTGGTTTATCTGGCTATGCTGGCAGAGGGTGCGCTTGCATTGCTGGCGGTCTTTGCTGTTATAGTGGGTTTCTCTTCAATGGATGAGTTTCTCAAGGTGCTGAAGTCAGGGGGACCTATAGAGGCCTTTTCTGTAGGATTTGGCCAGCTGACAAGGGTAGTCCTTGGCGATTGGGGTAAGTCGTTTGCAGTGATTATGTTAAATGCCTTTGTCCTGACAACCCTGGATACGGCTACCAGGATAGGTAGGTATATAACCGAAGAGATAACAGGCATAAAAAATAGGTGGATTACTTCCCTTATTGTTGTTGTGCCAGCGGCTGTCCTGGCCCTTACAGGGAAATGGAAGGCAGTCTGGCCGTTGTTTGGCGCTGCAAATCAGTTGATAGCTGCAATGGTTTTGCTTTTGATAGCTAGCTTTTTGGCCTATAGAAAAAAGAAGGCAGGGTTTGTGCTTATCATATCTATTTTTAGCTATATAACTATAATGTCGGCGTTGATGAAGAAGTCTATTGAGTTTTTTGATAAAGGAGAGACCTTATTATTGACTATTGGAATTGTCCTGCTATTTCTGTCTTTATATATGGTTGTGGAGCTGTTTAAAAAGCGTGCTAGTAGTGGTGGCCAATTGTGAACAGGCAATAATGTAAAAGAGGGGCGTGTATATGGAAAAAGAGGTGAAGATAAATCCTACTTATGAAGAGGTCAGGGATAGGGATGTACTTAAGTGTGAGGAGGATTTGCCAGGGAGATATTGGGAATATAGACGAAAATGGGAAGAGAATCCAAAGAAGAATATAGTGGAAGATTTCCCTTTGAATCTTGATCTGGAGGTCTCTTCTTACTGTAACCTGCGTTGCCCTATGTGTTACAGGACGCTGGTTGATTTTGAGGGGAAAGAGAATAAGAGATTAGGATTTATGTCCTGGGAGCTGTTTAGTAAGTGTATAGATGAGGGTGCAGAGTACGGGCTTTATGCGGTGAAGTTGAATTATCTTGGAGAGCCCTTGATGCATAAGGATATACCCAAGATGATTGCCTATGCGAAAAAGAAGGGGGTTGTGGATGTCCAATTTAACACCAACGGAGTGCTTTTGGAGGGTGAGCTTGCAGAGAGGATAATAGATAGCGGAGTGGATAGGGTCATTATCTCTTTTGACTCGATAAAAAAAGAGAAATATGAGGCGATAAGGATAGGTGCAAGGTTTGAAGATGTGGTGAAAAATGTAGAGGATTTTATTGCGTTGAGGAGGAAGAAGGGGCTAAAGCGGCCCTGTATTCGTGTTTCTATGGTGAAGATGCGGGACAATCTCGATGAGGTTGATGAGTTCTACAACTTTTGGATGGAGAGGGGAGTGGATCTGGTGACTTATGTGAACTATGTGAATTATATGGGTAAAGATCCAGATGCTGAGAAGCGCTATATAAGCAAACCGGCTAAGATGAGGGACGATTTTATATGTGCCCAGCTATGGCAGAGGTTGTTTGTATGGTGGGATGGACGGATTACACCATGTTGCGGAGATTACGAGGCAGGATGTCTGTTGGGTGATGCGAATAAGGATAGCCTGCACGAGATTTGGGTAGGTCCGCGCTTGCAGTCTTTAAGGGATCTGCATTGGAATGGAAGATATAAGGAGATGAGTATATGCAGACAGTGTACCCTTCCATATACAGTGGCGGTTATGGAAGGAATGGATACGGACGGTTAGTGAGAGAATGGAGGTAGAAATATGTTTCGTAAGGTAGTATTGGTATTGTTGCTTGTTTCCCCTCTGTTTTTTACGAGAGGTTTTGCCTTTGATGCGCAGAAGGCTGGAGTGAAGGGTGAAGACCAAAAGAAAGGTTATACCATTGTTTACCTCGGCAGGGACAACGATATTTTTGGCTTTGATGTCGAGCCTTATACCCTGGGCAAAGACGATGTGATTCAGATAGATGTGCAGGGGCATCCAGAGTTTAGCGGTCAGTTTACGGTCAGCCCAGAAGGTAAGATTCAGTATCAATACATTGGAGATATAAGCGTGGAAGGACTAACGAAAGAAGAGGTTAGGGATAAGATAAAGGGATTATTGGCTGAGTATATACATCAGCCTCAGGTTATGGTGAAGATACTGCAGTTTAGGAGTAAGTATATATATGTTATGGGAGAGGTAGGCAAGCCCGGGAAGTACCCTATGAAGGGGGCAGGAATGTCAGTAAGGGATGCCATTATTGCGGCAGGATTGGTGACCTCTGATGCGGGTATGCGGGGTACGCGTCTAATAAGACCTATGGACGATAAGGTATATGTGCGTAAGGTTGATGTTTGTAAGATCCTTTATGAAGGTGTCCTCGATGAAAACTATATGTTAAGGCCAGGCGATATTATTTATGTGCCTACCCTGGCCGTGAGTAAGATCTCGCGTGTAATAGACAAGATAGTTAGCCCATTTTATAAGGCGGCAATAGTGAAGGATGTTGCCGATATAAACGATTAGTATTGATATTAACATAGATTATGAGGCGAGTTGAAGAGAAGATAATCGGCATTAAGGCTATTGGTCCATTGGTTTCTCATCTTAGAAAGAGCGGTAAGCGTATTGTCTTTACAAATGGCTGTTTTGATATAATTCACTATGGACACGTATTTTATCTGGAGAAGGCAAGATTACTTGGGGATGTCTTAATAGTTGGTGTCAATTCAGATGCCTCTGTAAGGAGACTTAAGGGGAAATCTCGCCCTATAAATAGCTTGCGGGATAGGATGCGTGTACTGGCTGCCCTTGAATCCGTTGATTATGTAATCTCTTTCTCTCAGGATACGCCGCTTGGACTTATAAAACGGATTCTGCCGGATGTGTTGGTGAAAGGTGGAGATTGGCCTATTGATAGGATAGCCGGTGCGAATGTAGTGCTTGAGTCAGGGGGGCAGGTCGTTAGGATTCCTTTGCGTAAGGGCAGGTCAACGACTTCTTTGATTCGTAGGATTATGTCGCTGTGATTTACTCTCTATCGGGGAGTTTTACCTCCCATTGGTTACCATCTCGTATGCAGATTATTGTACATCCTTTCCACTTTAGAAACTCTGATGCCTTTTGTGGAATACCGGCAATGGGATTGTTTATAAGGACCCAAGGCAGATTTAGGTCGTTTGTACAAACCTGTTCTTGAGGATAATGGCCTATTATATGAATGAGTTTCTGTTGGCCGTCTTTATGTTTTTTAAGGAATTTGTATAGATCAATTTCACGTAATATGGAGATGCAGGAATATAACGCGATAAGGCCTAGCAAAATGCTCTGTATAATTCGTCTGCGTGTTTGTGATATGAGATAAAATATGATTACTATTGACATACCTATGTCTATGGAGTGATATCTGTATACATCAATGGGCAATAGCATGTATTATCTCCCTTATGCTCCTTATGATTAATAATGAGGGATAGGTAAGAAATAACAAGATGGCCGTGGCTATAATCTTTTTGGTTATGAGAGGGATGCCGCGTATGTTTTTTCGGTATGTTATGGCGATTAGAGATGCTAGAAATAGTATGCTTATGGGGTTTAGCAAGAGCTGAGTTAGGGTTTTGATAATATCTATTAATGCCTTTGATAGATTGAAGTGGACTGGATTGTGAAATAATCCGGCATAGTTTGAGATATTTATGTATATCTGGGGATAGATTGTCCTGTATTTGGTAATGCAAAAGGCCTCGTATAGGGCTGGAATTGTGAGAGACGACACTATGAATCCTATGCGTTTTGCCCTGTCTGTTAATAGAAGGCCGATGAGTATGGCTGGAAAGAAATACGGCGGCCGTGTGAGGAATATGAGGCCGATTATTATTGCGGCTATATAGGATTTCTTTGAGGATGGATTAGGGGATTGGGAGATGAGTATATATATCGTTAGATTTATCAAAAAAAGACCTAACGATTCTGTCCAGGGATAGGTGCTGATTAATAGCATTGGCATACTAGTATATGCCAGCATGACGGCTGTCAGCGCCCAGCCTATAGCTATTGTTTCTTTTGCTATCCGAAACAGTAGGATGGCCGAGGCTATTACTATGCTTGCGTTGAATACAGATATGGCCTTGAGTCCTCCTATAGAAAGAATTAGACCTGCAATTATTGGCCATAATGGCGGGATATATGGCAGAGACGGCATGCATCTGTCAGGTGTTGCCTGGTAGATGTCAAAGCAGAGGACAGGTCTTTTCTCCAGTATGAGGTGTTTGCCGGCATCTATGTACAGATTGGAGTCTGCCGTAGTGAAAGTACTCAGGGCCGGGATTATGTATATTGCGCTTAGCAAGATGATAATGATTGCTTCTGCTGCATACTGTTTCATGACAACACGATTATATCTTATAATGCTTATATATGGGAAATGATTTGTCTATATACCTGCACATACCATTTTGCCGGAGCAAGTGTCCGTATTGTAATTTTTATTCATTGGAGTCTCCTGTAAATCCTAAATTATGGGACAATTATAAAGCAGCAGTTTTGAGGCAATTAGGGACCCTTATTTCTAGATTTAGACTGGCCCACAGAACAGTAACCAGCCTCTATATAGGAGGTGGCACACCCTCGGTTGTAGGTGCGGAGTTACTGAGATCACTCATAGAAGGCATTGATAGATATTTAGGCCTTGATATGGTTGAAGAGGTTACAATTGAATTGAATCCTGCAGATGTCAGGCCAAATCTGCTAAGACAATATCGAGATTTTGGTGTGACACGGGTGAGTCTGGGGGTGCAGTCATTTAATGAAAAGAAGCTTACCCTCTTGGGAAGGCGGCATAATGCAAGGGAGGCCCTGGCATCTATAAATATATGCAGGGATGTCTTCGGAGATAATATATCTATCGACCTCATATTTGGCCTGCCAGGGGAAGATTTGTCTATATGGAAGACCGATCTTGATGTGGCCCTTTCGCTGAAGGTTAACCATATCTCATTATATTCCCTTAGTATCGAGGAAGGTACACCATTCTATCAGAAATATAGAGGCTTTGAAAACGACTGGACCTCTGCTCAGATGTATGTACTGGCAGATAGACTCCTTTCATCTGTTGGAATTAGGTGGTATGAGATAAGCAACTTTTCTCTTCCTGGTAGAGAGAGCTACCACAATTTAAGATATTGGCTTGGCGGTGACTTTATAGGGCTCGGTCCATCGGCCTGGTCTTATGTGGATGGCGTTCGATTTTCTGTGAGGCCGGATTTGAACGCCTTTCTGAAATTCAAGATGGAATACGAAAAGGATATCCTGCCGGCCTCAAGACGCCTGAAAGAGGAGAAAGTCTTACAATTGAGGACCAGATATGGGATAGATAAAGAGTGTATACCTGATGGCTGGGTGGATAGGATAATGGATTTTGTTAAAATGCGCTGGATAGAGGAAATAGATAACAAATATGTATTGACTCTCCAAGGAAGGCTCTTTGCCGATGAGATAGCTACTAATCTAATATATTGATAACCAATAAGTTAACCTAAGTGAGACTAAATCTTCCAGGAAAAATCAGTCTCATTATGTGAGACTAAATTTTCCTGAAAGAATCAGTCTCATTATGAAGAATTTGTCTCATTTGGTGAAAAAAGGGGGAGGGGAGGATGGGATGGTGTGTTAAAATAATAAGCTATGGATAGATATGTATTTTGTGTAACTACGTCCTCTTACCCTGGTTTTGCCTGTTTCAGGAGGAGTGGGGTGTTATTTGAATGGCGGTCAGAGTCTGTCCGTTCTCAGGAGATGCTTCCTTGCCTGTATGATTATTTGAAGGCAGAGGGAATTGGTATTGGAGATATTGGCTCTATTATTGTAGATATAGGGCCGGGCTCGTTCACTGGTTTGAGGATAGGGCTTGCTGCGGTGAAGGCCTGGGGGTATGCGTTTAGGGATATAGATATCTATGGGGTTTCCTGTCTGGATGTGGTCGCCTGGGATGTGTTGTCTAGGGAAGGGAGAGAGGAGATTGTTGTGGTAAGGGATGCGGGCAGGGGTAATGTCTATACTGGTAGATATACGATTGGCCCTTCAGGCTTGGCGAGGGAGTATGGGCTTGTTCCTGTGGATGAATTGCATAGGTGGACAAGGAATATGAGGATTATCAAATTTTCTCCTCCGTTACCTGGGATGTTCAACCTGCCTCAAAAGTGGTTGAAGAAGATAGATGTGTTTGAGTTAAGACCTCTATATCTCTATCCTGATGATTGCTCAGTATCGAAAAAATAGGCCGTTTTTCTGGACGGCGCTGATGTTATTGTTGTCTGTTTATGTTGGCCATTTTCTGTATATATGGGTTCACGATTATATAAGGATATTTCCCTACTCTGATGCCCAATTTTACTGGGATTGGGCAAGGCAGATCTGTCAGGGGCGGTTTTCTGCACCGTTTCTGGGACTGCCTGGCTATGCCTTTTTTCTGGCGGCAATATATAGGTTCACCCATTCTATTGAATTTGTGGTATTTCTGCAGTATTTGATGAATGTTGCCTCTGGGATGCTTTTATTTTTATCTATATCTTTCTTGCTGGGTAGATATAAGGTGCGTTATCCAGGTCTATATGGGCTCCTCGGGGTGGCGCTATATCTCCTTTATACGCCGTTTATTATGTATGCCTCGATATTGTCCCCTGAATCTTTTGCGGTATTTTTGTTTTCTGCCCTTGTCTATGTATTTGTGGGATTAAGTAATGCTAGGAGGTTGGGTTATGCGGTGTTATGTGGGCTTCTCTCTGGCATACTTGTAATAACCCGGCCTGTCTTTGGCTTCTGGGCAGCGGTTATGTCTGTGTATGTGCCTTTGAGGATATTGAAGGGGTATTGGCTGAGAAGGGCGCTTTGGGGTCTGGTTTATCTTTTATGTTTGATGATTCCGATCGTGATGGTACTGGTGATTAACTTCCGAGCAAGCGGCAGGTGGATTATATCCGCCCATACAGGTATAAACTTTTATATCGGCAATGGTCCGATTGCAACGGGTATTTTCTATACGGGTGGAAGGTTCAGGCCTACTCAGTCGGGTATAATAGAGGATGCGCGGATTGTTGCCTCTAAGATTAAAGGGCGGCCGTTAAGTGATGTCGAGGCATCTGAGTTCTGGACGGCTAAGACGATGGAGTATATTGTTCAGCACCCTTTTAGGTTTTTGAGGATGCTTGGGTTTAAGGCCTTGCTGCTTTTCAACGGCACCGAGTATCACGATGCAAACTGGCAGTCGATGAATATAAGGATATTGCCGTTCTTGAGTTTTGCATTTATTTTTCCATTGGCGCTTCTGTCTCTATGGCTTACGCGCAGGTATCCGGAAATAGGTATATTCAGGCTTGCATTGGTGCTTGGTTTTCTGGCCACGATTCTGGTGTTTATCAATACCCGATATAAGATGATGGTGGTTCTGCCGGCTATATATCTGTTTGTGTTTGGATTGTGGCAGCTTATAGAGAGTATAAGGAGGCGTGAATATCTGTTTGTGTCTTTGTATGTTCTGATAGTGGCGGGGCTTTTTGTCCTTGGCAGGCATTGTTGGATTCCTGTGGAAAAAAGCAAAATTGCTGTGAAATTTAATAATGCTATGGAGTTATTAGAAGGGGGACGATTAAATGAATCAAAGCAGCTGTTAGAGGAAGTACTGAGACAAAGTCCCCGTGATTATCTGTCCTGGTTTGCTCTGGGTAATATCTTTTATCGAGAGGGGAATCTGGATGAGGCCAAGAGGTGTTATCTGAATTCATTGAGGATAAATCCGTTGTATGCAGATGCCTTATTTAATCTCGGGATAATATGCTTGGATAGGGGGCTGTTTAGGGAGGCAGAAGATGCGTTTATCCAGTTGTATCAGGTCTCACCGTTTAAGGCGGATGTCGTGTATAATCTTATGCGGGCAGAGCTGGGACTGGGCAAGTGCAGGGCGGCAAGGAATCTTGCCAGGCAGATTATCAAGATAAAACCAGAGGCAGAGGGTGATGTAGAAGTGATGCTTAAAGATTGCGATTAAAGTATATGGCAGGCAGGTTCTATATAAAGACATTTGGGTGTAAGGTAAATCAGTACGAGTCTCAGTTGATAAGGGAGGCCCTGCTTATGAGTGGGTGGCAGGAGACAATCTCTCCTGAGTTGGCAGACCTTTGCATAGTAAATGGTTGTGCTGTCACATTAAGGGCAGAGGGTAAATCTATCGATGAGTGTCGCGGGGTTGTGCGCAATAAAAAAAGGGATGCAGATGTTGTTCTGACTGGTTGTGCGGCCAGCAGCATTGAGAGAACCAAGAAGCGGGATAGGTTAGAGGGGAGGGTGTGTATTGTTCCACAGGCAGAAAAGGAGAGGATATTCGAGAAATTGGGCGTGGGCGCACGTCTTCCAGATGGTATTAGTAACCTATACGGGCACACGCGGGCCTTTGTCAAGCTGCAGGATGGATGTAATATGGGCTGTTCCTATTGTTACATACCAGCCCTGCGTGGTCCTGCCAGGTTGAGGCCGGAGAGTCAGATAAGGGCCGAGATTATCAGTCTTGCCAAGGCTGGGTATAGGGAGATTGTGTTTACCGGGATATGCCTTGGCTGGGGCTCTCAGGATATAGCAGGCCTTGCTGAGTTTGCGGTGAGGGAGGCAGGGATATCGCGGGTGAGGCTTAGTTCGATTGAACCGTTTTTTGTAACGGATAGGATTATTTCTGCTATAAAGGATGGTTATATCTGTCCCCATCTTCACATTCCCTTCCAGTCGGGTTCAGATAGTGTATTGAGGCGCATGAATAGGAATTATACACAGGGTTTTTATATTAATCTGGTTGAGAGGCTGCGCGGGGCTATCCCTGATATTGCGATAAGTACGGATATTATGGTGGGCTTCCCCGGGGAGACGGAGGAGGAGTTTAGAGAAACCGTTAAATTCTTGGAGAAAGTAAGGCCTATGCGCATCCACGTATTCCCGTATAGCCGCCGTCCAAATACAGTAGCAGCGGCTATGCCAGGGCAGGTCTCTTATAGGTTGAAAAAAGAGCGCCTGAGGGTGGTTTCGGAGTTATCAAAGAGCTTGGCGCGTAGTTATATAGAGGGGTTTATCGGGCGGGAGGTTGAGGTGATATTTGAAGAGGAAGTGGGTGGTTGCTGGCATGGCTTTTCTGAGTATTATATAGATGTTGGAGTTAGGTCTCGGGATAATTTAAAGGGTAGGCTTGCTAGGGTAAGGTTGGTTGATATCGATAGACATGGCAGGGTCTATGGAGAGGTATCGGATTAATGCCTTTGTTGCCAGGGCTATGGGGATATCGCGGCGCAGGGCGGATGTCCTTCTGAAAAAAAAGGCAAAAGACTTTTATATTAATGGCAGGCTGTTTGATGGTAATCTCGGCCTGAAGGTTACCAGTGATGATGTGGTTGAGTTTCAAGGCAGACGATTGCGCCTGCCTTCGCCGGTATATGTAATCTTAAACAAGCCCAGGGGCTATGTTTCCAGTCTCTCAGATCCACATGCTAATAAGTTGGTGATAGATCTTTTGCCGCAAAGGCTGCGCAGGCTTAAGCCGGTCGGGCGATTGGATAAGGAGACCAGGGGCCTGCTTCTATTTACGGACAACAGCAGGATTATTCATCAGTTGCTTCATCCAAAGAAGGGTGTGGAGAAGGAGTATCTCGTTACCGTTCACGGTCGGATTGCCCCTTCAGAATTGGATCCTGTAATAAATGGAATGGATATGGAAGGCTACCACAGTCTACCTGCCCAGGCGAGGATAGAGAGGGTATCTATTGAAGAGAGTGTTGTCAGGCTGATAATGATAGAGGGCAAGAAGCACCAGATAAGGGAAATGTTCGCAAGGATAGGTCATCCTGTGAAGGATCTGGTGAGAATAAGGTTTGGTCCGTTGCACCTTGGTAAATTGAAAGAGGGTAGCTGGCGTTATTTGACAGGGACGGAGATAAAACGCCTGTCTCGGATTGTACAGTAGGAACTTAAAACTGAGGATATAGGCGGAGATCAAAATATCAGTCAAAATCTTAGTAAAATAGGCTGAGTAGGTTGATTTTTAAGGAATTCCGGTTATACTTTGAGAGATATATAAAAAAATTTGTCTAATAGGTAAAAATATGATATATTAAAAATGTTTTAAAAATAATGGAGGTGGGTATTGGAGCTAAAACGGGCGGTATTAGCCGGATTTGGCCTGGCCCTGTGGACGACAGTAGGGCTTTGTAGCGCTGGATTGGTGGTCTCTCCTTCGAGTGTTTCGGTTTCCAGTGGTTCTGTAGGTGAGGTCAGTGTCAGGGTATCTGGGAACCAGGCCTATTATCTGGAGCAGTTTTTGTCTGCACCGCTGAGGGATTCTGATGGGCATATTCTTCAATCAGGAATACTGCAGTGTGTTGTGTCCTTATCCTCGCCGGCCGTAGGAGATGTTATCTGGCCTGCTGGAGATGCGGTTACGACTATGCCGAAGCGTCTTTACATATCGGATAATAATGGACATAGCATTTCTCTTAAGTTGATTTATTCATTGAGTTTAGGTTCTAATATTACGCCAGGCCACTATAGAGGAGAATTGATCTATCGGATTAAGGATGAGCAGGGTCGTGTACTTTCTGTGTACAGGCTTGCGCTACGAATTGTGGTGGAGGGGATCGGTTCGTCTAACAGGTCGTTGAGGCTCTTGGAGGGTAGGGTTTCGGGTGTCGAGTTGGTGATCGATTCGCCTGTTAGGCTGTTAGGAGAGGGAGAGTTACCGGCAATAGAGGTAAGATTTTTGAAGAATGGAGCTGTTTTCCTGCCATGGACACCCCTTAAAAATGGGATTGTCCTGAAGGAAGCGGGAAATTATATTATGGAGGTAAGGCTTGCCTCTGATGTAATGGCTGGCAGTTATTCCGGTAGATTGGTTGCCTACGATATGCACGGGAAGGAGTCTTTTTCTGTTAATGTGTCTGCAGATATAGAGGAGAGATTTTCTCTGGATGTAAATGATGTGGTATTTGTAATGCGGCCCTCTGAGGATGGAGGACTTGTCTCATCTCCTGTGGAGATTTCTATTTCCAATAATCTGGGTAGGGATTTTATGATTTATGGGAAGCTAAACGTGATATCACCTGAGTCCGCTAGGAGAAAATCGAGTGCTGATATTCGCCTTGAGGCAAAGGTGATGGTCTTCTGCAATGGTAAATGGAGGCAGTATAGGAGTTGGTCCCCTGTCTATATGATGAGGCAGGTGGTCTATGTATCTGATGTGAGGCATTGCAACGCAAATAAATTAAAGGTGATTTATAGAATAAGTCCGAAGAACAAGAAAAAGATGCTGGCCGGTGAGTATGAGTTTAATGTCAGCTTTTATCTTATGCCTAAGTAAAGGGGTAATTATTATGAGGAAGGTATTGTTTTTGACGGTTATATTTGTTTTTGGTGTCCATTTTATGCTTTGGGCGGCCTTTGCCAGTATTGATAAGGTCAAGATACGCATAGAGGATCCTACGGGTAGTACGGCTTCGGGTATCATTACCTTGGAAAATAAGGAAGACAAGCCTATAGAGGTGAAGATATATCCAATGGAGTGGAGGTATGTTTCTCCTTATGATGGGTCTAAGGATTTTATGCCTCTGGGCAGTAGCTGTCCGGATATCGCTAATTGGTTCCAGGTTTATCCAGAATATGTCAGGCTTATGCCTGGCGAGAGGCAGAGTGTGCACTATAAACTCAATATCCCTGATAATCTAAAGAGACCATGTTATCTGGTTATATTCTTTGAAACCGATCTTACGGGTAGCGGTTCGGTATCGGGCAAAAACAGGGTGGGGCTGCAGATATTTACTCGTATAGGTTCACTGTTACTGGTTGAACCTTCTGATATTGTAGTCCGTTCGGCTGATGCGGTTTCTGTAACTATGTCTGCCGCAGATAGATTGACGGTGACCTTAAATAATAAAGGTAATGCCGCCTTGATAGGTAGTGTAAGCGTATTTGTTATGGATAGAGATGGCAATATCCTGGCTCGCACAGAGAAAAAGGATATATATATGCCACCTCAAGCAAAGGGAGACGTAGAACTAAATATTATTGGTAGTGGTCTAGGTTTTAGTTCTGCTTATACTGCGCTTGTTACCATCCAACCAGAGGTAGGTCAGCCGATTAGTGTTGAACTGCCTATTTCTAGTGATTAGCTAATGTGTAAGGAGAGGTAGGTATGAGGTATTTATTGCTCTATTTGTCGTCAATTAATAAAATATTTTATATTTATTTCAAACAAACAACAAAAATAATTAGAAAACATAATATTATAAATATAGCTATGCGGGTCTTTATTTCTGGGCTCTTTCTTTTATATCCTATCTCTCCACTGGCCTGGGCAGGCCTTGGAGCGGTGGAGACACCTATGGTTGAGGGCGCACAGGCCCATATCCTGTCTGCTATGAACGCTATTGATATAGAGGACTGGGAGAGGGCAGAACGAGAACTGGAGGAGGCGATAAAGCGGGCCCCGTACAACGAGGATCTATATGAGTTGTGGAAGGATGTCCAGAGGATAGCCCTTTATATAGAGATTCAACGCAATAATCAAGAGGCGATTACGTCTGCTATCAGGTACTTGAAGATGAAGAAGGCATTGCTCGAAGCAGAGATGGAGTATGGGCGAAGAGGGGTGAGCGGGGTATCTTCAGGCCTTGGAGGACTTGAGCGGTTTCGTAAGGCAGGGAAAAGGGGGCAGGCGATGAAGGAGGCCCTGGAGGCATATGATATCGAGAAAGAGGAAACGATGAGGAGGGCCCTTGATGAGTATAGCGCCAAAAGAGATCGGGCTATGGAGGAGGCCTTGTCTTTCTATGAAGAGAAGGTGGGACCTGCGAAGAGGAGGATAAGGCCTTCAGAGAAGATTCGTCCGTCTGAGGAGGTGATTGCGCCTGTAAGGCCTGAGGAAAAATTAAGGGCCTATAGGAAGGCACTAAAGGGCTATGCCCCGTCTCAAAGAAAAAGTGGGGCAGGGCCTGTTTCAATAGGTGGAAAGGAAAAAGAAATCCCTTCGATGGTTGAAAGACAGGGCTACGGGCTGGTGGATGTGTCTGCCTATAATAGGGCAGAGATTATTCCACTTGAACTGGAGATAGATAAATTTTTGATTCTTAAATTTCCTGGCTCTGTGAGGCAGTATGTAGTTGTTGATGAGGAATTGGTGTCTATAGAGAAGGTGAGCGAGGATAAGCTAAAGCTGACTCCCACAGGTTCTGGCCTGGGGAATACTATAGTATATGTCTGGGATGATGGCGGGAGGTGGATGTTCTCTTTGAAGGTCATCCCTTCTCGCCTGCTTGAGAGGGAGAAGGAAGAGAGTAGAAAGCGGATAGAGGAGAAGGAACATATACTTTTTGGATATGAGAATAATTGGTGGGCGTTCTATGACGATACAAATGGGAAGATGGAGAGAAAGAGTCTTGGGTTTGTCCAGGACTTTACGCTTAAAGGGCCTACGGCCTATGGTAATCTTTCTTCGATTGTTTCAGTGGCAGATAGGCAGGGCAATTACGATGTTGTTTACAGGTCTGCCAGATTGAGGAATATACGGCGCCTTGGATTTAGAGATGGCGATGTTGTTGTGGGAGACTATTTTGGCAACATATCAAGGTTTACCTTTCCGGGTAGTTCTCTAGATGGGATTATGGCCTCTGAAAGGCGGGGCAAGTTTAGTATAAAGGGGCTTTATGGTCAGATTACAAATACCTGGAATTACATTCCATTGATAGAGAACGAGACAGGAGATATTTATGGCCTCTCAGTTGGCTATGATGGATTTTACTTCAATTATGCCTATTTGGACGAGAATGGAGCTCGAGATGGTTCGAGTAGGTTTTCAAATGAGGCCTATTCTTTTTACATAAACAGGCCGTTGGGTAAGGATTGGTCTATAGAATCTGAGATAGGTACGGATGAACACTCCTGGGCAGGGGTGTTGGATCTGAATGGTAGATTAGGTAAGTGGGATGTAAGTCTGAATTTCAGAGACGTGGAGCCAGATTATCTGACGCTTACCGGAACGCCTGCCTATTCTGGTGAGATTGGTTCCAGGCTGACCCTCTCTCGCGCATTCGAGAAGGGTCTTCAGATAACAACATATCTGGACGTGTATCGAGATAGGAAATATCCGAATCCAGACAAGCCTCATCGATTGAATGTAGATTATTCCTTTATGTGGGGCAGATACCTAGACAATATATCTTATGGGTGGGAGTTTGATTTGATAGACCATACGGGTACAGTGGGGCCATATAGTTCTTATACATTGAGCGGATTTTATTCGAGGAGTTTTCATTTTCTGAATAGGGATTTCTACTGGAGGGCGGATGTGTCCCATACCCTCAATAAGGATAAGGCCCTTGATAGGGAGTATCTCGTGGATAGGATCTCTTCGCGCCTGTCTACCAATGTGGTAGGAGATTTCCTCAACGCCTATGTGTCATCGGATGTGGGGCGGGTAGAGGATAAAGAGGCGGATAAGGTGAGGTATCCTGTGAGAGTAGAGGCAGGATTAAATGCCAGGGCAACAAGCAGGGATTCACGCCTTGAGTGGACTGGCCATGCCTCCTATAGGTGGGAGACGAATGGTTCGGGTGCCTATAATTTTGTTTCGGATAGGGACCTGCTTTACCTGAGTAGTAAGCTGGAATATCGATTGAGCAATGATAAGTACCTATATTTGCAGGGAGGATTCAGGCGTTATTTCCCAAAGGATGGCAGTGATTACTCTGAGGCAGAGATATATGCGGGTGTGAAATGGTATTGGGATACTGGCTTGAACCTCCTTCCGAAGACATTTGTCTACGGTTATGTATATGAGGATGAGAATGGCAATGGCCGGATGGATGAGAACGAAAGTGGGATTCCTAATGTTAGCCTATCCTGTGGTGGAAAGACGGCCCGTACGGATGCTGATGGTCGCTATGAAATAGGTTGGGTGAAAAAGACATCTGCGTATCTTGAGTTGAATGTAAATGACCTGCCGACAGGCATGCTGCCGAAGGAAGATAAGTTTATAGTAAATACGGCGGCTGTCAAGAGACTGCGCAAGGATTTTGCCGTTAGCTACATCACCGGAGTAAAGGGTTATGTATTCATAGATAAAGATGGGGATGGCCGCCTGGGCCCTTCCGATATGCCGGTTGGTGATGTGCGCGTCTGCATTGGAGATGAGTGTAGATACACGGATTCAAGAGGAATGTTTTTGTTTTCTAATCTGAATCCAGGTGATTATGCCATTTCCCTTGACCTTTCTTCTATCCCAGAAGATACCCTGCCATCTGGTAGACCAAAACAAGAGATATCCCTTGCAAAAGGGGTGCAGAGGCAGGTGTACCTACCCTTGAGGCAGGTTGCAAGATAGGGTGTTAGAATAATTTTTCTTTGTAATTGACATTATATCTTCTGTATTATTAAAAAGTTTTATAACCATTTGCTTTTATTGTGTGTTTGTGATAAACTTGTAACAATAAGTTAGAGAGGCAATTTTATGTTTAAGAAAGGCCAAAGGGGCTTAAACAGGTTGTGCTTGGAGATTGTAGGTATTTCTGTCCTAGTGGGCCTTTTAGTAGTTTTGCCATACAAGCCTGCCTTGGGAGAAGCGGATCTGGGCGTGTTCTTGGGAGTAAATTATCCCTCTAAAAAGGATGTAAGGGATTTTGAGGATATGATTGGCAGGCATGTGGGTTCTGTGCTTGTGTACCGTGCTATCTCTCCGATTAATTCCGATCGGGTTGGTGTTGGTTCCTGGAATAATATACGCTATCACGATGATTATGATACGCATACAGGACTTCACCTTGTGCTTGAGCCATGGGTGGGGCTCACTGATATAACCAGGGGCATCTATGACGATGAGATAGGGGCATATGCGGATGCAGTGGCAGGATGGGAGGATCCAGTGCGTATTCGTTTTGGCCACGAGATGATACAGGATGATGACCCTTCAACAGAAGGTTGGTACGGTTGGCAGGATAGGCCCGAGGAATACAAGGCTGCTTTTGCCTATGTCCACGATCTGTTTGTTCAGCATGGGGCGAACAATGCCGAGTTTGTATGGGCACCCAACCATCACCTTGCAGATTTCTCTATACTATCGAAATATTATCCAGGTAAAGAATATGTAGATTGGATAGGAATGGATGGCTGGGGATATCCTGATACGGACTTTGACGCAGTTTTCAAGCAATTATACGATGTGATAGTTAACCATCCTGAATTCTTTGGGGATAAGCCTATTATGCTGGCAGAGTTTGCGGCAATGGAGGGAGACTATAAGGCGGCCTGGATACAGGATGCTTTTAATAAAATAAAGAACGAATACAATAAGATCTCAGCGGTGTACTGGTTCAATGTGAAAAAGGAGCATGATTGGCGGGTGGAGTCTTCTCAAGAGTCTCTAGAGGCCTCTAAGGAGGCAGTAAAGGATGCCTATTTTAGGGGACATAGGATTGGGAGTTCTGGGAGCTGGGCTGGTAGTTCGAATGGAGGGAATGAAGGGGAAGGTCCTGTTTTTTCAAAGACGATTGACATCAGTGTGGATATCCCTGAGCAGAATGAGATAAAGGTGGTGATTTCTAGGGTAAATGTGTCCACTAATGACTGGGAGAGGCGTTCTGATATAGACTTTGGAAATCTTCGTTTCGATAAGACTAGGCATATTTTTGTCTCGAATTGCTATTATGTAGTGGATATTGGCATTGTCTCTAATCACGGAGAATGGATGGTCTCACATGAAATTACCCCTATATTGGGACCCCAGGGCGCTTCTCTGGACAGGAATGTGAGTGTTGTCTTTGCCAGTATGGAGGGGGGAAGAGAGAAGGTATTGGGGCGTTATCTATATAAGGACAGCAGGAGGTCTTTTCATAGCTCGGAGATAAGGGATCGATGGCTTAGGATATATTACGGTATATCAATGGGTATCGATGTAGCGGGTGTTGGTGTCGAACCTATCACAACAGATAAGCCCGCAGGTCAGTATTCGGGTACGATATCGATAGTTTTAGTGGCAAGGTAAAACAAAAGGAAAAAGGAGGTGTAGGATGAAACGGACATTAGCAGCAGCACTTGTGGGCGTATTTTTGTGGGCGGGAGTGGGTCTGGCCGGCAATCAGGAGACGATTACGATCAAGGCACATATTCCACAACAACAAGGCATGAATGTGACTGTCTCCAAGATAACGCCTGGTGCAGGGCCAAATGGCGATGACCTCTGGACACATGTGTCTACTATGGACTTTGGCACGCTTTCCTATGATTCTGACTTCAATATCTTTAAGTCTTCGGTATACTTTGCAGTGGATGTCGGAGTGACTGCAAATACTGGCTCCTGGAATATAACACACACGATTACACCGGTAGTAAATAGTAACAATTCCAGTGCAAACCTGAACAAGAATATAAACGTAATATTTGTCTCTCAGCACGGAGACAGCTATTCCACGCAGATAGCAAAGTATGCCTATGGGAGCTCCAATAACGTAAAGATTAGCAAAAATCAAGTTGGGGAAGGCAACTGGCTGAGGATATATTATGGGATTGCTACTGGCAAAAACGATGCGCCGGGTGTTGATCCTATTACTGCAGACAAGCCGGCCGGACATTATGAGGGTACGGTGACCCTTACCCTGACTACGAATTAATCTGGGATCTATCTTAGGGAGAGGGATAGGTCTTTCCCTCTCCCTTCTCTTTTATAACGGGACTGGACTGTTTATAGCATATTTACCAACCAACAGACTCTGCCTTAAAATTACATTTATAACATTTTGATAATAAATAAGATGTGTTTTTCAGTGGTTGAGAATATTATTTAAAATAAGTTAATAAACTTTTTGACAAAGTGACTGTTTTGGGTTAAACTTTTTATGGTAAGTAGGTATAGATAAATCCGTTATGTGTTTTTGTATATAAGTGTTTGTAACATATTGGGATATCCCTAGATAGTGTTATAGATATTATGTATAGCAGAGTAAATAATATTAGAACAA
>WGAY01000028.1 GCA_015494585.1 Candidatus Omnitrophota bacterium
CCCTGCAGCCCCTAGTCCGGCAACACCAACTTTGGCAGTCTTTAGTCTCTCCTGCTCCTCCCTAGAGAGGACCCCAAGATTTCTAGAAAAGGCATAAAAGTAATCGAAGTCCATAATCATTCCTTTTTAGTTTATTCTATTGTGCAATAAAATTTTATCAAATAATTAATACTGGCAACTTCTGCCGCTATATTTTTGCGCTAGTAGTACATTAAAAATCAATTCTTCTTCATCTTCGGCAATAAGGCATTTCTTCACAAAGTCACAATCTTGAACTATATCAGCAATAACAGCAAGTATTTTTAAGTGTCTCTGTCTTTCGCCAGCTGGGCCAACCAATACAAAGGCTACCCAGGCCTTCTTACCGTCAGGATAAACAATCCCATTCTTTGCCCGAACTAAAACCATATGGGTCCTCTCTATCTCTGTCAAAAATATGTGTGGAATCGCTACTCCTCTTTCAACAATATCAAGCAAAACGTCTCTTCTTTTTTTGAACTCCTTAAGAAAAACCTCCGCCTTAAGTTTCAGCGTCTCTGATAATGAAATAGCAACCCTGTCAAATAAATCATCTATTGTTATAGCATCTTTTATATCCAACACATCTGCTTGTTTTATTATCTCAAGAGTAGTTGTATCTATTAGCCCTTCTCTCTCGATTACAATATGCGCTAATTCTTCATGCAGCTTTTCCGATGCTAATTCTTTGTCCCTGCTGATTATCCTCTCAAGCATATATAGCAAGGCAGTATTGCCCACTCCTCTTCGACGAGAAAATAGCTTATACCACAACCAGCTAAACGACATAAATGACAAGGTCAAGAATACGATTAGAGAACCCATCTCTATTAAAAGAAAAATTCCTATTAAAACACCTATAACCTGCATATACGGATAAAATGGTGAATAGAACCTAGGCTTATAACTCTTGATCCGGCTCTCTCTAAAAAAAACAACTCCAAGATTTGCAAATATATACAATACAATCAACATACAAGAGGCCACTTTTATTAACAATTGTAATGGCAAAAAGAAAAGAGAAAAGGCTATAAACATCCCTGTAGTCAATACTGACATATAAGGGACCTTGAACCTATTGATTTTTGCTAAAAATTCGGGCAATATACCATCTCGACTCATACCTAGAGGATAACGAGAGGCTGCCATAATACCAGCATTTGCTGTTGAGATAAAGGCCAAAAAGGCTGCTGTGGTAACCAATGCTTCCATAACTCTGCCACCAATAATTCGAGCTGTATCTGAAACAGGGGTAAGACTGTTTTCTAGAATACTACCCGGGAGGATTCCAACTGTTGTTATTATAACCATGGAATAGAGAATTATAACAATAACCAAAGACATAAACAAAGCCCGGGGAATGTTCTTGCCGGGATCACGGACTTCTTCAGAAAGAGAAACCATATGTGTTAGACCTGCGTAAGAAATAAAGACAAAAGCCGTTGTTTTAAAAATACCTATGGCACCATTTGAAAGGAACGGATAAAAAAACGATAGATTAATTGAACCTATTCCAAAGCTAAAATATAAAAGGAGTATACCTGCTAGCCCCAATACCAGGAATAATTGAAGCTTGGTAGCTTCTTTAACACCCAATAGATTTAAAATAACAAAGAAAAGGCAGAGGCATATGGCTATTAGATTAAGGTCTAATGGCACGATTCTGGCTATATAGGCAGCCATACCAACCAAAGCAAAGGCACTTTTTAGGCTCAAAGAGAACCAACTGCTAAAACCAGAAAGAGTACCTAACAAGGGACCAAATCCTCTCATTATATAAAAATAATCGCCTCCTGCCTTAGGCATAGCTGTGGCCAGTTCAGCCATACTGAATAGAGTAGGTATACAGGCAAAACCAGCTAATAGATAAGAAAGGATTACTGACGGACCAGTTTGTGCATAGGCCAAACCTGGCAGGACAAATAACCCAGAGCTTATCATTGCTCCCACAGCAACTGCCAATACATCCCAAAAACCAAGTGTCTTTTTCAATCCCTTCATATCAACGCACTCCCAAGTCCGTAGGGGCACGACCAAGCGATTGAAGGAGGGTAAGGGTACTCTCTATCTGCTCCTCCACCCCGGTCTCTGACCACGCCCTATCTGGATATATATCGTAAAGTCGTCTATATTCTAAGGGAGTTATATTTAACATGACAGAATTTGCCCCCGCCAAGAGTCCCCTTCTCCTGGCCTCTGGGTCAAGGGTCTCAAATGCAGTGGTAACCAGTATCCTGGCGTCTTTGTAATCTACAAATCTCAATGCCGCCAAAACCTTTAAAACCATATCCCTATCGGGCGGGCTGGCCTTTGAGAGAAGCGAAGCCTCGTGAGGAATAAACGGACCAAAAGAATACATCTCAGCATTTAGCTCTCTTACAAGGAATATATCCTCTACTATATCCTCTATAGTCTGACCTGGAAGGCCAATCAATGCCCCTGTGAAAACCAAATAACCCAGTTCAATTGCGTAACGGATATGCTCAAGACGGCTTGCAAGCATTTTGTTTGGGTGAAGCCTGGAATAAAGATTTTCATTTGAGGTCTCAAAACGCATCAACATCCCCCGTGCCCCAGCCTTATAAAGCCTCTCCAATCCCCGAAGACCTATCTCACCAAAACTAATGCATAAAAATACGGCCTTGTGTGCCCTTATGCCCTGGATAATCGCCTCACAATACTCAATGAATTCGTCTTTATCGGCCGGCTCCCCTGACTGCAGGACCAGGGCCTTAAATCCATATCTGTCTATCGCATCTACTGCAACCTTAACTGCCTCTTCAACAGACATTTTGTAACGTCTAAGACCTTGATTTAGAGAAGATATACCACAATAGGCGCATGCGCAACTGCACTGGTTCGATATCTCAATTATCCCGTGTACGCAACAGGAGTTCTTCAAGTGTTTCTGACGAAGGAAATTGGCTGTTTTGTAGATGTAATCAAGGCTTTTTTTATCCGATATAGTTAGTATGTATCCAATATCTTTCCTGCTAGCGGATCCTCCGTATATAAGTCTATCTAATATATTTATCAATTTCTCATCAACTCCGTCTCTGGGAAGGACAGAGCTGGACAGGCTCATATCCAGTTTTTGAAGATTAAAGAAACTCTCCCTCCATAAATCCAGTACAGAAAGGGCATAATCGGAAGGAACCTTTTCTATAACATATCCACCCTGGGCATATATGTAGTCTCCGATACTAAGGTCCTTGAGCTCATTTATGGCCTCTTTCTTTTCTCCGAAATAGTCAACGATAACCCTATTGCCTTTTATGGCCTCTATTCTTCCAGGTATGGCATAACACATAATAATACTTTCATTCGTAATCAAAAGAATCCAGAACCAGACCATGACCATCCAGTGGTTCTACCACTACCTTACAACCGTTAAGCAATTCCTGGCCTGATTCCCTGCTTATATAGAATTCCACAATCTCAGGGTTTATCTCCGTAAATTCCCCCATCTTGATATAGACTGTCGTAATCTTTTTCGCTCCAAGTTCAGCTGCCCTGTTTATGAGATCATCTACTAGGGTCTTTATGAACTTCACCTCATGCATAGCCACACTCCTTAAATATATTAATCATATGCCCTAAAGAATTAAGGACCCCGGGACTCAATTCCTCCCCGAAACCCCACCTGGAAATCTGTATGCCTATAAAGTAGGCCTCTATTTGAGAGATGTCAAGTCTTATCATCGACAGGATAAGGCTAAGAGGAAGGCTGTGGGTACTCAAGGTAAGACAAGAAATCTGGTCTTCTCCAACAAATCTAATCTCCCCTTCTTCTCCGCCAAAGTTGGCAGCATCAATGATTATAAGCAGCTGGACCTTTTCCCTTGCTATAGTATCAATGTAATTTTCTGGATTAGATTCAGCATTTATGATGATAAGGTCTTCTTTTCCTTTTATTCTATCACATAATAGACAGGCAACCGCATCGTCCATACGAAAGCGATTGCCAATACAGAGGACGGCCTTTTTTTTATTGCTGGCCAGAAGTCTCTTAAGATTTTCTTCCCACAAATTCGACATCTAAGAAATGAGTTGAACAAGAGATACATGGATCATATGCTCTAACCAACATTTCAAGAAGAAGGGTTATCTCTTCTTCACTTTTATCAAGTATCTCAGGGACAAGCTTCTTCATATCATGTTCTATATTATTCAGATTCTGATTCGTCGGGATTATGCAGTTGGCATTGATTATACGCCCATCCTGGTCAGTCTCATAATTATGGAACAACACACCTCGTGGGGCCTCAACCGCGCCAACTCCCCATCCGGCCTTGACCTTCACTACAGAATTCTCATTAAGTCCTACTACTACCTGTTCGCTGTAGTCTATGCCGTTTTCCAGGAACTCTTCCACAATAGATATGGATTCATCGACACAATGGACGCACTCTATCAGCTGAGCTACAGTATTAAGATAGGGATTATGACAAGGCACACTAAATCCAAGTTCTCTAGCAACCTCTTTTGCCCTTGGGAGCAGCTTGTCAAAATTGAGATTTAATCTGGCAAGTGCTCCTACCATATAGCTTTCGCGCGACAGCTTAGTATGTTTTGCCGTTGAATGTGGCACAACAAATTCGTTGGTTATCTCTTTATACTTATGCTTGTGCTTCCGCACCCCATCTGTCGATCCTATATCTCCCTCAAGAAGGGGATATTCATCGTCATCGCTAACCAATGCAACATATTCGGTCTCTCTTTCAAATTCAGGGAATTTAATCCCCTTAAATAACTCTACGGTTGCATCTATATCCAGCTTCAGATCCTTTAACATAGAAAGTATTTTCTTTAAATCTTCTTTAGAAGGCAGCTTTGTAAAACCACCTATAACCGTGGATATAGGGTGTATGTGTCTGCCTGCGATAATCTCGCAGACATCATTTACGCACTTTTTCATCTTTAGGGCCCGTCTGACAACCTTCTCATGCGTCTCCAGGAGCGGGACAAAGCTTTTTACCTTCATTAGGTCCGGCAGTACTAGTATATAAATGTGCAATATATGGCTGTCGAGGAGTTCCTGGTGAAGCAGGAGTTTTCTTAATTTCGTTGTCTGAGGAGAAGGCTTGACTCCCAGGGCATCTTCTGCCGCCTGAAGGGATACCAGGCTATGCGCACAGGCACATATTCCGCATATTCTAGATGTTATGTGCTGTGCCTCAAAGATAGACCTACCACGCAGCATTGCCTCAAAGAACCTAGGCGACTCTATTATATCCAGGCGACACTCTTTTAGTTTTCCGTCCTGAACATCGACCACGATATTTCCGTGACCTTCTACTCTAGTAAGATATTCAACATTGACCTTGACGTTTTTCGGCATAATAATCTCCCCTAGACTTGCTGACCCTCCTTAGCCTTGTTGTACATATTGAACTTATTCATTATCCAATCCAACGGAATGTTGTACTTCTTCAGGACTTCTTTTTGTCCATTCTTGTTCGGATTAGAAACCATCCCCCTACAGCCATAGCAGATATTTCCATTATTGGTACACCAGCTATTACAACCAGCGCGGGTAATCGGCCCCAGACAGGTAACACCTTTGTCGTACATACATTCGTTTTCATTAAACTTACACTCTACACAAACTGCATAATCAGGTACCTTATAGGGCATACCTCGAAGTGCACACTTAAGTACCTTTACAAACTCAGGCGGATATACAGGGCAACCATTGACATAATAATCAACCTTTACTACCTGATCAACGGCCATAGTGGGAACTGTATTAAACCAATCGGCCCTGTCTTTATAGACATATTCTTTAACATCTTCCAGATCAAAGTTATTCTTCATCCCATTTACGCCGCCTGTGCAGGCACAGCTGCCATAGGCAATTAAGACCTTTGCCTTCTGCCTTATCCCTTTTATCCTTTTCACATCGTGCTCTGTGGTAATACTCCCCTCCACCACAGCCACATCGTAATCCCCACCTCGTTCTGACATAACTTCCCTAAACTCCACAAGTTCTATCTTCTCAAGGATGTCCAACAACAAATCACCAATGTTGGCCACCTGCAACTGGCAACCTTCACAACAAGAAAAGTCGAAAAATGCAACCCTTACCTTTTTCATAGCGCCTCTATATTCTCCTTTATTTCATCATAAGAAAACACAGGACCATCCTGGCAGCAATAATAGTCAGCTATCTGACAATGGCCACACTTACCAACCCCGCACTTCATATGCCGCTCTAAGGAAACGATAATCTGTTTCTCCGGGATTCCCTTCTTTAACAATTCCTTTATGACAAACTTATACATAATAGGCGGACCAACCACAACTGCAAAGGTTCTATCAGGATCCAAATCTACCCCCGGAATAAGTGACGTAATAACACCCACGTGCCCCTTCCACTCAGGGTCTGCCCTGTCTACAGTACAGGAAAAGTTGACATCTATCCGTTTCTCCCATAACGCAACTTCGTCCCTAAATAGGATGTCCTGAGGAGTGCGACACCCCAAAAGGATATTGACCCTACCAAAATCACGTCGGTTGTCTATAACAAAGTCCACCAGAGACCTCAATGGAACTATCCCCAAGCCACCAGCAACAAAGAGCAGGTCATTTCCTTCTAGAATTCTGACCGGGAAGCCCCTTCCAAAAGGTCCTCTTATGCCAACCGTATCTCCTGCCTCTAATTTATGGATAGCTGACGTAACCTTACCCACATTCCTCACAACCAGCTCAAAATATCCTTCTTTAGTGGGCGAAGAACAGATAGAGATAGGGGCCTCCCCTACCCCAGCTATAGACACCATAACAAACTGCCCTGGTTCGTGATCCAGGTCATGGGCATCTTTCAGAACTATCTTCAGATACCTCTCACTCTTGGTCATCTGACGGGCCTCACAGACCTTGGCCTCTCTTACCAGATATGGAGAATCAACTAATTCCAGCCTTTTCATTAGATAATCCCTTTTCCTTTATAACTTCCTGGATGGTCTCTTTAATCCTGATATCTGCCATACAGGCCCTTGAACACCTACCACAACCAGTACAAAAATACCTGCTGTATTTTTTCAAGGGATACTTAAACTTTCTCATATAGCGATGCATCTGCCTGCCCTTGCGTTCCTCGCGGAAGCTCTCCCCCCCCGCAACCTTGGCAAAATCCTCATTCTGGCAGGAGTCCCATATTCTAAATCTCTCACCAGTCTTAAAATCCAGATTTATTTCGTCTATAACATCAAAACAATAGCAGGTAGGACAAACCGTCGTACAGTTTCCACAGGACAGACAGCGTTCACCTAGATCTTCCCAGACCTTGGCATCTTCGGCATCAGCAAATATATCCTTCAGCTGTTGATGACTAATTCCCATAGAACTCTTAAAGGTCTTTCGTTTCTTTTCCCTGAATTTTTCTAACTTTTCTAGATCTTTTTCATCCGCTGGAGAAAAAACACCAACTGAATTTATTATCTCCTCCCCTACCAGGGTATTTACATGGATCAGATGGAAATCTCCCATATCACTAAAAAATAGATCATAGCCACCCTTTGGCTGGTGGTTATCCATAAGGCCGCAGATAGCGTGTTCATCACAGTAGTCCCAGCACTCCATTCCGATAATTATCAACTTATTTTTTCTTATTAGATAATTCACATCTCTAGGTCTCTCGGAAAAGACCATATTGAGGCACTGTATACCCGCCAGGTCACAGGTCCTGACCCCAAAGATAATCAGCTTCTCATATTCCATAATGGCTCTTTGCCTTTGAGCCCTTATATCGTATTCGATCAGTGTCTCTCGTTTTGGGAAAAAGTATTTCTTAGGAGGAATAATCGTGGGTATATAGCCCCTGGCTATCTCGTCGGGAGAGCTGATCTCAGAAAACACATAATTCTTCTCACCCTTTTTAATAGGCGCCACTACCTTATACTTCGAGGCAAGGCCTGCAATGAATTCCCGACATTCTGGCTTGTTTAAACGATAATACTTATCCATTAGTCCACCACATACCTGGCTATCGATTTATTCACCTTTGCCATAAATAAAATCAATCCCCACAGTAAAAAAACGAATGCTGTAATCAATATACCCAGAAATAAATCCTTTACCCAATACTCGGAAACCAAAAATAACTCACCATTGTAGAGATGATCAATCACACCAAATGCACTAGCCCCATAGAGAAGCAGATTCAACCACCATAGCCTGACTGTCTTTTTCTTTTTCCAGGCATAGGTTGTAAAAACAGACGTTATCAAGGGAACCGTATAGCACATATACTCACCTCCGCTAGATTAGTTTGTTCAAGTTTTCACAATTAATGTTACACATATGTTACTCAAGAATTATCTTTTAGTCAAGTACTTTTTATAAAAACCAGGAGAAATTTCTATTTACCAACTGCCTGAAACATCACATCTAGCGGTGGATCCTGCTTTGTCCAATGCTTGAAGGAAACCGCTCCCTGACGCACAAGCATACCAAGCCCATTAGCGCATTCTATCCCTATCTTTTTGGCCTGCTTCAACAAGGGTGTAACTTTAGGATTGTATATCAGGTCGTAAACTAGAGAAACGCGTTGAAAAATCTTCAAATCAATTACAGGTCCATCACCGGGCTTCATTCCAACAGGGGTTGCATTTACCACTAAATCAAAATCCATCCCCTTCAAAGCGTCATCCCTGGAGATCGCTTTAATCTCAAGTGCCAAGTAATGCCTTCTAAGGTCTCTAGTGAGTTTTCTCGCCTTTGATGGATCTTTATCCTTTATACAAATAAGCTTCGCTCCTGCATCTGCCAGGCCAAAACAAACCGCCCTGGCACCTCCTCCAGCCCCAATAATTAAACAGCGCTTATTCTTTGCTGAAAAACGACAGCTGTCTCTTAAGTCTCGCATAAACCCTTCGGCATCTGTATTTGTCCCTATCAGTTTATTCCCTCTCTTTACTATCGTGTTGACCGCACCAATTCGCCTGGCAGCATCGGTAATCTCATCGAGATATTTCATTACTGCCTGTTTATGCGGAATAGTTACATTAACACCCCTTATATCAAGGCCCCTTATAGCATCTATAGCTTTCTTGAGATGATCAGGGGGAACCTCGAAACACAGGTATACTGCATTTATCCCTAGTTTTTTAAAGGCCGCATTATGCATATTCGGCGACTTGCTGTGTCTGACAGGATACCCTAGTAGACCATACAATTGTGTATTTGCGTCTATCTTCATCACTCTACCCTCCAGAAGTTTACCTTAACATTAGGTTCCTCTATCTCCACTTTGCCCACAAACCATATCCTCTGGGCCGGAGTTGGATCTATCTCTTCTTCATCTATTACATTATTGCCATTGACATCCCTGGCTGCCCTGACACTAAAAACATGCCTACCATCTACAAGCCCTACTAGCATAACCGAATCCTCCCTGCTCCAGCGACTCCACTTTCCATCGTCGAGTTTATAAGAAAAGTAGGCATTCTCTTCTGTGGCCTGGTACCTAAAAAATGCATCCCTTTCTTCCACCAATCCAGTTGGTCCCGAAGTAATAACCGTATCCGGCGCCAAAAGCTCCACAAGGATATTGTCAGAATAGAGCGAAGAGATATTGCCTGCCTTATCCTTAAACTGCACATACACTGACTGCTGGCCATTGTAGGGAAGCAAACTCCATTCTAGTTCAGGTACAAAGGCCATCCATTGAGCAGATTCACACTCACCGCGACTAGTCCCTACCCTTACATTGACTACTCCAGAGAAATTATCGCTAGCATCCAAGGTCAATATAACCCTTAAATTATGTGTCATAGGTGCATCGTGATTAATAACAACTGAACCAACTGGGGAAATTGTATCGACCGAAAATCCCCATAGATAATCCGCCATCTTATTACCGGCGTTATCCTTCGCAGAAAGTGCAACTGTTACCCGTCCCTCTGGCAAAAGCCCATAACTTACCCACTCATCTTTGTCCTTATCGTACTTGAGATATACAATATGGCTATTCACTCTACAGCGAATACTATTGTTATCTATGCCACTTAAGGCATCTGAGAAACGAATGCGGATATTTTCCTTTCTACTGTTTAATAGGGTACCGCTAGATGGATATACATATACCGCAGAAGGAGGTTGTGTATCTATCCATATATTAAACTGCCCCATTTCCCCCCAACCCTCGCCATTCTTTTTTGCCTTTACATAAAAGATGTGCTTACCATCTGATATTGGCTGTTTATACAAATAGCCTCTATCAGTAGTATCTATTTCATCGTCTGGTTCACTATCTAGAGAAAAACTAAAGCCTTCAGGGGTCACCTGCTGAGACTTTATATCCCAAGTAAAATAGGGTGTATTGTCATTCTGCCACTGTTCTGAATTGATAGGACTGCCTCCAACGTGGGTGTAGGCCTTTATCCAGTCGATATCGTAATTGTCTTCCTCCCCTGCCTCTCCTCCAATATCCAATAAGGTCAAAAATCCAGAAACCACTCTATCAACCGCATTAATAACAATCCCCGCAATCCTCTCGCCAATGACATGGGATACCTTGTAACTCTCAGACTCAATCTGGCCTGCCCCCATAGATATAACCCAGCCTACCTGTTTATAGTTCTCAGACTCAGGAGCCGCAAGCCCTAATAACCAGAGTCTAAAACACAGTATCACGGACAGAAGACATAAAAGCCCAAACCTTCTCTTCATCTTTTCTTCCAGGTCTAGTCTCTATAGAACTTGAAACATCTACCCCATAAGGTCTTGCAATAGAAATTGCGTCCCTGACATTATCCGGGCTTAATCCCCCTGAAAGGATAACAGGCAAAGAAATTTCATTAATTACTTCTGCGGCAATCCGCCAGTCAAAGGTCTTGCCTGTCCCCCCTATCTTACCACTAACATAGCTATCGAGTAGGAGGGCATCATAGATATCATATCCACTCAGATCCGGCTTGTTGCTCACCCGTAATGCCCTTATAAATTTTCCCGGTAAGATTTCCTTTCTCTCTTTATCATTTAGGTCAAAATATATCTGAAAAGTCCTAAATCCAATCTCTACCAATTTTCGTACAAATGAAAGATCCTTTTCAACCAATACCGCTACAGGAGTAACAAATACAGGTAAATTCCTTATTATCTTTTCCGCCGACGATATATCTATATTTCTAGGACTCCTATCATAAAAGACAAACCCCAACGCATCTGCACCAGCGACACAGCACATCAGTGCATCATCTAGATTTGTTATCCCGCAAATCTTTACCTTGACCATATTCATACTTTAGCATAATAAAGCCTGAAAAGAGAGTCAAAACAAGCGAAATATAAACCCCCAGTCTCACAGCATTCTCTAATAAATAACTAGAGCCCAAAAATCCCAGGTACAATAGTCCCATAGCAATAGTAATCATCTGTACTGTTGTCTTGGCCTTCCCCCAGAACCCAGCGGGGATTACATTTCCACCTCTTTGTATCACCCAGAGCCGATAAGCGGTTAATAATACCTCCCTTGCGGCTATCAAGACGAATATCCATAGAGGAATATCCATCTTCAAATAGAGGAGAAAAAATCCAAGCAAGACAACAAATTTATCGGTTATCGGATCTATTAACTTCCCAAATTCCGTTATCCAACCAAAACGCCTGGCCAGAAATCCATCCAGGAAATCAGAAAAAAATGCCAGCGCAAAAAGTAATGCACCATATACTGAGGCACCACTTAGAAAAAAGCAAAGCCCTGCAACTGCCAAAAATATCCTGGAGAAACTTAATATGTTGGGTAAGTAGCTTAACACCATACCAGAACTAACTATAAATCCATTCCAAGGCTATTGCACATCAATAACCTTGAGGCTATTTGTCGTACCAGGAACTCCAAAGGGCATCCCTGAGGTAATAACTATTCTATTCCCCTTCTTTAGGATCCCCTGGGCCTCTAGAAAACTAGTAAGATCATTGCCCACGATATTTAATCTGCTCATATAAAGCGGATAAACGCCAAAAGAGAGGTTCATTACATTTCTGACAGTAAGATTATCCGTAACAGCCAATATCCACTGATAAGGTCTCAATCTAGAGATCCTCCTGGCCGTAGTACCGCTGGTAGTAGGCGTCACCACATAATCGACAGAAACATTGCAGAGGACATCATAGGTGGCAATACTTATCATATCGTCTATACGTTTTGAATCCCTGACCATCTCTCTTATAACCTCTGACATTGCGCCTGTCTCAAGGAGTTCCTGTTCGGTCATCAGAGCTATCTTCATTGCCATCTTGACCACCTCGAGGGGATACTTGCCCACTGCAGTTTCTTCAGAGAACATAATAGCGTCCGCGCCATCTAGTATGGCATTGGCAACATCTGTTACCTCGGCCCGTGTAGGGCGCAGGTTATCCACCATTGACTCCATCATCTGTGTAGCAACTACTACTGGTCTGGCATACATATTGGCCAAACGGATTATCCTCTTTTGAATGACCGGTATTTCCTCGATTGGTAATTCCACACCTAAATCCCCTCGAGCCACCATAATTGCATCAGCGGCCTGGACAATCTCCTCTATGTGTTCAACCGCCCTTATCCTTTCAACCTTGGCCAAGATAAATGGTCGATAATGGGGATCTTCCGGAATAAGGGCCCTGGCCTTATCTATATCCTCCTTGCCTCCAACAAACGAGACACATATAACATCGACCTTATTCTTCACAGCGAATTCTATACAGGCCCTATCGTAATCGGTTATAGCACCGTCCTTAAAGTCAATGCCCGGCAGATTTATCCCTTTATGAGACCTAACTGTACCTGGCAATAGGGCCTTTGTCAATATCTCCTTGCCTTTTACCTCCAGGACCTTAAACTGTAATACACCATCGCTCATATAAATTATGTCATTCTTTTTTACCTTCTTCTCAAATCCTGATATCTCATGCGGAAGATAGACAGCATCTTTATAAGAATGTTTTTTACCGTTAGTAAATACGACTTCATCCCCCTTTTTGAGGTGTATGGGAGAAGGGATCTCTCCCAAGCGCATTTTGGGGCCAGGTAAATCTATTATAATGGCCACACCTCGGGCCATATCTGTTGAACAATGACGAATACGCTTTATTATCTTAGCCATATCCTGAAAATCTCCATGAGACATATTCAACCTGAAGGCATCCACACCGGCCTTTAATAACTTCGTTATCATCTGTTCATCCCAGGATGCAGGGCCTAAGGTAGCAATAACCTTTGTTTTTGGCATCTTTATCTTCATTTTCACCCTCTCTTAAAACAATGTCTTCAAGACCCCTTTATTATTATATCCTCCAACTCCTTGCGTTTCTCTTCCAATAGTTTCGCGGTATTGGCCTCCAAATTCAATCTTATTAAAGGCTCTGTATTTGATTTCCTTAAATTAAACCACCAATCATCAAACTCAACCGTCAGACCGTCTAATTTCATAATCCTGGCCGATGGCCTCTCTCTAAAGATGCCCTCTATTTTCGATAGCAACACATCCGGATCAGAGACTCTGAAGTTTATTTCGCCCGTAGAGTGATATTTCCTTATCTCAGAAACTAGTTCAGATACTGGTTTATCCTGTGCCGAGATGATATTAAGGACCTTTATAAGGGCAAGCACCCCGCTATCAGCAAAGTAATTATCTTTAAAGTAGTAATGCCCTGAAAGCTCGCCTGCAAAAGGAGCATTATATTTGCGCATTGTCTCCTTTATATATGCATGGCCAACCCTGGTTATAATAGGATTGCCCCCTTTTTCTCGTATAATCTCAGGAACTACCCTACTCGAACGCAGGTCATAAGCAATATTTGCTCCAGGCTCTTTTTCCAATATCTCGATTGCTATAAGGGCGGTTACTATGTCTGAGCCAATTCTATTCCCTTTCTCGTCCACAAACATTACCCTATCTCCATCAGCATCAAATATCGCTCCTATGTCAGCCCCAAACTCCTTGACCCTTGACTTCAACATGTCAATTGCCGAATCCTTCATTGGATTTGGATCGTGATAGGGGAAATTCCCATCAGGCTCAACACAGAGAAAATCAGCATTCAATGCATCTATTTTAGAAATCAATTCCTTTACAACAGGTCCAACCGCGCCACTGCTGGCATCAATTACTATCTTCAAGGGTCGCTTTATATCGATAAAGGAAGACATAACTGAAATGTAATCGGTCTTGACATCCTGCTTTCGTATACTTCCCTTAACCTCAGATGAGATCTCAAGATCGCCGGCCACAAGCTCTTCTATCTGCCTAATACCCGTCTCGTAACTTAAGGCGATTGCATTCTCCCTGCATATCTTGAGGCCATTGTATTCCTTAGGATTATGAGACGCCGTTATCTGCACAGTACACCCAAAACCATATCTGCCAGAAGCAAAGTAGGCCATAGGAGTAGAGACCAAACCTATATCAACAACATCTCGCCCACTGTCAATAAAGGCCTTCGCAACTGAATCGAATAACGAAGGCGAAGATAAGCGCGCATCCCGTCCAACGCAAAACTCCTTTGTCTCTGGAAAAAGACGACACAGGGCCAGCCCTATTTTATATACCAGTTCTTCATTTATCTCGTCCGGATATATTCCCCTTATATCGTAGGCGTGAAATATGCCTGCCATTACCCTCCTCCCTTTACTCTATGATTAACTATCAATCATTTCCTGTATCGTAAACCCGGATTATACATTGGGATTTTTTATCTTTCATCTTATAAGAATGAAGGAATTTTTTATTAAGAAGGAAAAATATCCTAGTAAATAAGAATTCTTCATTCTCCCTTCTCCCTTATCCATTCTCAAAACTTGAGTTGTGGTTTTTAATTTTGCGTTTTTAGCTTTCGACCTTTAGTTTTTGTTTCCTATTCTATATCTTGGGATTATATCAGAACAATCAATGCCTGGTAAACAAAAAACGCTCGAGGAACTCTCGATAATATTTAAGTAAGGTCAGAAGTCGCATCTTCTCTCTTACCCATTCCCTTATGTTGTCCAGTGCTTTCGGATAAGGTTCGCGTGTAATACTATCCCAGATCAATTTCCTAATTACCTTCGGAATAGTCTCCTCAAAACTAAGCAGAGAATCCCACAGATTCTCAGGGTCGACCGCCATCTTGGGATTAAAGGGCCAAAAACCAAATCTGGGTAAGGTATCTCTAAGGCGAAGGACCAACAATCCCAGTTTCTGCTCTAGATCTTTTATGCTTTTTATTTGATGCTTAATCACTGAATTAAATCTATTCCAATCTACATCCTTTGAAAGGGCCCAATCTATGTACTGGGAAAAATCAAGCTGGTTCTCTTCCTTCAACAAGAGCCTATTACTTATATTCCACACATAAAGAAAGGCAATATTGGATATCTTTTCGATGATATCCTCAGTATAGTCCACTGACAATCTTGTATACTTATACATAATATCCGGGAGGGAATTGTCATAAAGTTCTAATATTAATCCCTGATCAGCAAATCTTCTTAGTTCTCTGACAACCGTAGAGGAAGAAGGATCTTCAAGTCCCTTACCAACCAAGCGCCAGTGCAACCTAAAGACTGGAAAAACATCTTCAGGGCGCAGACTAGTTAAACAATACCGCCTAGGACATACCCCTAGGGAACAAGGAGCACATGGGATCTCTTTACGCACAGAGATGTGTATCCCCCGGAATCCAGGCCCTTTACTTCTCTGGCCGCATACAACAAAGGTAGGTACCCCCAGGGCTCCAGCAACATATATAAAACCATTATGTCCAGAAACAAAGCTCCTAGATCTAGATATGTAGTAGGTTATTTGTCCAATATCCAATCCATCCAGCACCTTTATAAAGTCATGGTCCTTGACTATCCCTGAAACATCCTCCTTGTAAGGATTTAAAAGCACAATATTGATGTTGTACTCTTGATGAACCATTTCACAAAATCTACGCCAATAGTCATCAGGCCATCTTCTCGTCTCATATCTTGTATAGGAACAGACTACTACAAATACTTCCCCTGCTGTGACCAAAGGTAAATCGACGTCAGCTCCAGGAGAAAATATAGCGCTATTTTCCGAAGAAAGCCCACAGTTTAGGGCAAGGGAAAACATATGCTTCTTATTCATCACGTTCTTCTCACAAAGCAGTTCATCTGACAGCGATGGATAGATAACCTCTATAGCATATTGCATCCACCTATTACCCACCACTACAGGACGACCTTCTTCGTCCATAAGTAGTCCAAAGGCCCTATCACCACCTAACAGCCTGGCCAAAATAGCAGATGCCGGATCTCCCGAGAGATTACATACCCACCTTACAGAGTGCCTGTGGCTAGCAATCCAAAGTTTCATCTCCTTCTGAGCATCCTCCCAAAGCAAGGCCCTCCACCTATCAAATGGAATAACCTCTAACTTATCTACATAAGGATTGGCCTCAAATATCTGTTTGCCCATTGAGTCGGTATAAACCCAGATAACTGCCTTGGGATTGCTTTCTTTTATCGCAGAAAGAACAGGGACAAAACAAATCGTCTCTCCTGGCTCTCCGGTTAAGATAAAGGTTATATGTGACAATCTAGGCGTCTTTTGAGGAATATATTCGACTCCCTTCCACTCTGGAAGGGGCCTTGAGGAAAAGACTGCATAGCCTAACAGATTCAAATCACTCTGCAAGCCTACCTCCCCTTGCCAAGCAATTATCCAGCAGCAAGGACATCGTTCTAGCCCTATTTATTATAATAAAGATAATACGCTGCAAGTCAGTTATATCCTGTTGCTTAGAATAATTGAAGGGATAAAGCAACTCTATCGGAATTCCATCTAGCAACTTTTTAACCGTAGAGTAGACCTCTGGCATGCCCCTGCGCCCCCCTTTCTTTATCAATATACCAAGCTTTTTATGAATAGGCAACAACAAGGAAAGCTTTTGTTCTAGAAAATTCCTCACCATCGACAGTTCTTTCTCAAATAAAGCCCTATCTTCTATCTTGTAGAGATAAAGGAAATAGTCTTCAAATCCCATCAAAGCCTTCTCATAGGCATCTGTTCCCAATGTCTCCTGGATGAGACTGATGATCCAGGCCCATTTTATAAAGTTCGTGCTAGCCAGTGAGGCATCTGTATACGGTATATCCAGGGGATGATAATCGAAGAATAGATCTAACTTCTTTTCCTGGCTAAAACCAACCACCAAATCTTCTGGCAAAGAGTCTTTCCTTTTCAATAACCACTGGAGACAATCAAACACGTACTCTGGTTTTAACGTATACATACACTTCATACTCTCACAGACAGGCCTCCTGCAGGGAGAACACTCCACTGGATAACGCACGGTAAGGAATCTCCCCTTGGCCTCAGGCCCAACATTGTTTGGGCCACATACAACCAATAAAGGCCTGGCAAAACTGCCAGCGATATGTATACTCCCAGTGTCATTGGAGACGACAAACTTACTGTGTTTGATAACGGCAATGGCCTCGGACAAGGATGTCTTACCACGCAAATCATATACATAGACAGGGAATTTTATCTTTTCAGCCTTGCGTCCCAATATCACAGGCTCTACATTAAGTTCCTTATATATAAGCTCAGACAACCGAACATAATAATCCAATGGCCACATCCTGGCAGGGGCATTTGCATCTGGCACCAGGACAGCGTAATCTCCATTCAGGCCTAATTCAGAAATGTTTATGGTCTCATCAACCTCAACCACTGGTTCAAAGAGACCAATCACCCCAAGGCAAAGTCCCATCATAGCCGAACGTCCAGTCAAGACCCATGGCGCAATGTAGTCGTCATAGAAGTCCATATAGAAAACGCGATGGAAGAGGTCATGAAAAACTGTTCCTCGTACCCAATATTTATCACCGTCATAATGCAGGCCAAAGGTATTGAGACCCTTTTTCATAAAACTTGCAAGCATATAGGCAGCCCTATCTGTTGAATGTAGATTTACAACAACATCTATTCCTTTAGAAGAGAGAGAGCTAACCAAAGAGAGTATATCCGGTTCAGAAAACCGAGTTCCCTCTGGGAGGAACAACTCATCTACAAGACTGTGAGGGAAAAATTCTCCAACCGTCTTCTCCGTGATAAGATAGACTTTAATATTCGGGAAGGTCTCTCTTATATACGAGAGGGCCGCAGTCAAACACACCGCATCTCCAATTGCCCCTAAGAGGATAATAGCAATAGAGCCTATCTTATCCAAATTAGGGAAGTCGGCGTAAACAAAACCAAGTTCACCCCTTTGCCCCACCTGCCTCCCCCATCCTCGTGCAGAACAATAACGCCCCAAGCTCTACACTTAAATCAACATTGGATATGAATATATCATTCGGTACACTCAAAGAAACCGGTGCAAAATTCAATATGCCCCTTACACCTACAGAGATAATCCTATCGCAGACATCCTGGGCATAACTGGCAGGAACTGAAATAATTGCAACTTCCGGATGTATCCGCTTGCACACCTTGACCAGGTGTCTTAAGTGGTAGACCTTTATTCCAGCAACTTCCATCCCTATCTTTGCTTCGTCCACATCAAATCCTGCAGATATACGGATATTCAGGTCGCGAAACCCAGCATATCCCATAAGGGCCATTCCAAGCCTACCCACACCACATATAACCGCATTTGAAGGCCGTACAATAGTAAGTCTGTCTTCCAGATTCTTTATAAGGTGTTCGACATCATAACCAACCCCTCGCTTCCCAAATTCACCTAGATAAGAGAGGTCCTTCCTTATCTGTTCAGGAGATACTCCCAATATCTCCGAAAGAGAAAAGGATGATATGACATTTACTCCCTTCTCTTTGAGGTGTTTCAGGTCACGATAATATCCCACCAATCGCTTTATTGCATCTATAGGGAAACAGGCTTTCTCCGAGCATATCTTCCTAGGCATTGGAAAGCTCCCTAGATAATATTATGGCCTGGGCTATCTCCTTCATCGGACGACAGCTGTCCATACTCTTCTTATGGATAAGCCTATAGGCGGCCTCTTCTCCGAGATTAAGTTCTTTCATTATTATACCCTTTGCCCGTTCTATAAGCTTCCTTGCCTCAAGGGCCTCCTTACTAGCCTTTGTATCAGATTCAAGACGAGCATTTTCTATCGCAATCGCGGACTGATTTGCAATGACTTCAAGCCAGGAAATCTCATCCTCAGAAAAGTCCTTCTCCTCTTTACTATACACATTTATGGCCCCTACCGCCTTAGATCTGACTATCATTGGCATAGAAATCATCGACCGTAGACCCTGCTTCTCGGCAATATCCTTCATCTTAAAATCAGGCTCTTCCAACACATTCTTGACAATGGCCATCTTCTTCTCCTCAACAACCTTGCCGGTAATACCCTCGCCAACCCTTATAGGCGGCTTTTCTCTATAATCCTCTATCAGACTCTTGGCTGCCTTTATCTCAAGAACTCGCTTTTTTTCGTTTATCAACATAACCGAACAGATAGGAGAAGACATAACATCAGATAGGATATTCACCACCAGATCCAGAATCTCATCAAGAGAGGAAGAAGAAATAAGCCGCTTGCTTAGGGTCAATATGGACTCAAGATGGAGATTTTTTACCCTCATCTCTTCATATAGCCAGGCATTTCGAATAAGACCACTGACCATCTTCGCAATCGTTTCAAGCGTCGTAAGGGTAGATTTGGCATATTTTTTCTTTGACTTATGCTGGAAATTTATGACCCCTACGACATCGTCGTTTAACAAAATCGGTATACCAACAAAGCATTTATATCTGTCCTCGGGCAGCATGGAAAAGACCTTAAACCTGGGATCCTTATAGGCATTCTCTGGTATAACTACAGTTTGACGCTCTTTAGCAACCCATCCGGTAATCCCCTCTCCTATTTTCAATCTTAATTGCCTTAACACCCCTGGATGAGGATTCGACGATGCCGCTAATACCAGCTCTCTGGAAGACTTATCCATAACATAGAGGAAACAGGAATCGGCCTTTGTAAACTCCATCATAAGTGAAATAATATTGTGTAATATGATGTTTATATCCAGATTGGAATTCAGGATATTTATAATTTCTCTGAAAATCTTTAGTTCTTTTTCTCTTGATAAAACTGTCTTAGGTCTTGACGATGTCTTTCTTTTCATAACCTATTCCTTTTTAACCCTCTTAAATTATTATTATAACCAATTATAGGCAAAGCGCAAAACACAGATAAAATTTTTCTAATCCCGATGGCCCAGAGAACTCAGATTCTGAGCCGAAAAGACCCTTTCTACCAGGTCCCTATCCAACCTCTCAAGTAAAAACTGCCTTATGCTGGTCTGTCCAGAAGCAAGGAACTGCTTTAACAGGAAGGAGACCTTATCGTAACCCAAATAGGGCAGGAGGGCAGTAATGATAATTGGATTTGTATCGAAACTCTGCCTTATCTTATCAGGTTGCGCCTCTATAGACTCGATATACCCTATCAGGAGTTTATTGATGTTTATAAGGAGTGCCAAAGACTCAAGTAGAGAAAATGCTAGAATGGGCAAAAACTCATTTATCTGGAGGCTGCTGCGTGAAACCGCATGAGATATCAGAAAATCGTTGGCCATCACCCGCATTGACACCTGTATTGCGGCTTCCAGTAGAACAGGATTGCACTTTCCAGGCATAATAGATGATCCAACCTGCACGCAGGGCAGGCTTATTTCTCCCAATAGAGTCAAAAGCCTCAGGTCATTGGATATCTTCGAGAGATTGGCGGCATGGGCATTTAATATGCCAGAGACCTCAACAAAACAATCGCTATTTGCAGTCTGATCGACCATGTTCTCGCTTCTGGCTAAGCCAAGGCCAGTCAACTGGCGCAACTTCTCTATAACTAAAAAAATATATTTCCTGGGTGCCCCTAAACCCGTACCCACCGCCGTACCACCAAGATTTACCACCCTCAGGCGTTCTTCGTTCTTAAAGACCCTCCATCTATCCCTGGCAATGGCCTCAGCATAGGCAGAAAACTCCGCCCCTAATGTCATCGGTACAGCAGACTGCATCTCTGTTCTGCCGACTTTTACAATATCAGCAAACTCCTTTTCCTTTCTCTGAAATGCCCCCTGTAAAGAAGCTATCTTCTCACTTAACCTACGCAACTCAAAGATAGTAGCAATCTTAAGTGCTGTTGGATAGGTATCATTCGTGGACTGATGGAGATTTACATCCTCTATCGGATGTACCAGGGAATAATCCCCCTTTTTACCGCCCAATATCTCTATCGCCCTGTTGGCAATAACCTCGTTGATGTTCATATTCGTCGACGTACCAGCTCCACCCTGAAAGGCATCTAAAGGGAATTCCTCATCGAGCTTACCGGATATTATCTCATCACAGGCAGAAACAATCGCCTCTGCCTTTTGCCTTTCTATGTAGCCCAGCTCTAGATTAGTAAGACAGGCGGCCTTTTTCACAATTGCCAGCGAGCGGATGAATACAGGAGGCAGCCTATATCCAGAAATAGGAAAATTATTAATGGCCCTATAGGTATGAATACCCCAATAAACATCTCCCGGAATATAACACTGCCCCAAAAAATCCTCTTCTATTCTATAGTTGCCTTCCATCTCTGCAGTCTCTTTCATCTTCTCATCATCATATCGCCTATCCTGTATAGCCCAACAACTCATATATACGAGAAAACTCAACTGGAATATCGCCTAACAAAGGCAACGCATACTCGTAAAAGTCAGAAGAAATAAAATCTTTTGTATTATTCATAAATTCATCTGGAAGTAATCGCTCCTTTTCTGCTATATCCGAAATGGGAACAGAAGAAAATCCATCCCTCTCTATAACCACCTCTACACCCGAAATTCCTTTCTTAAACAAATCAACGGCGTATCTGCCGGCCTCATATGCAGTATTTAGGTCCAGATCAGAGGTATGCGCTATGGACATCCTCTGCATAGTACCAGGCTTATCGTAGCGGGACCTGACTCCCAATCTATCTTCGAGCACAGAACACAATCTCTGCGCCGGACTCTCCACATAACCATGCCCAAAGCCATCGGCCACAATCCCGCTTCTCTTCTCACCTATCCTCCTGCCCGAAAGGTCCTTTATCGTCTCAGAAACAACAATAACAGCAAACCCATAATTCTTGTATACCCTTTCCACCTTCGAAATAAATTCATCGATATCCAATAACTGCTCCGGGAAACACATAATGTGAGGTGGTTGTGCAGGATATTTTTTTAACAATCCAGACGAGGCAACTATCCAACCCGCATTTCGCCCCATTACCTCTATTATCTTTATTGGATCAGAGTCTTTCATAGCCAGGGTATCCAGTCCCGCCTCCTGACAGGCTACCGCAACAAAACGAGCAGTGCTGGGATATCCAGGACAAAAGTGCATAAAGGGCAAATCATTATCTATGGTCTTTGGTATACCTATAACCTGCAGATCCATCTCCAACCGAGATGCATATTCAGCAAGCAGTCCGGCATTATAGGCCGTGTCATTGCCTCCTATCATAAAGACAACCCCTATATCGTATTTTCTGATAGAGGCTTTAAAACATCGCTCTAATAGCTCTTCGTTGAGACGCAGTCTTGACGATCCAAGGAATCCAGAAGGCATCGTTTTTATGAATTCCCTCTCACAGGCCCCCAATTCTGTAAGCGCATAAAGGTCTCCAGAAGAAAGCCCCTTAATACCGTACCTGGCACCATATACAGAACCAATACTATCCATTGCGTCTAACACCCCTATCAGAGATGCATTTATCACCTGGGTCATTCCACCCGACTGTACAACCACGGCATTCTTCTTCATAACATCGACTCCTGTTTCATACTAAAAAACCCATCTTTCGAGACAATTATATGATCCAAGACCTCTATGCCAAGCAGTCTGCCTGCATCAACGAGCCTCTTTGTCAGGCTCATATCTTCTTGAGAGGGAATCAGAGATCCAGAGGGATGATTGTGGGCCAGGATAATCGCTGCACAGGACAGCCTAACCGCTGGTTCAAAGACCTCCCTTGGGTGCACAAGTGATTCCGTAAGAGAACCAACCGATATTAGCTCTTTTTTTAGTTGCCTATACTGTGCATCCAGGTAAAATACCACAAACTGTTCCTTTTTTGATCCAGTGATGTCCGAACAGCTATGCCAGACTATCTCTGGAGATAAGAGCTTAACATTATGGGACTCTTCCAATCTCCTGCCCAACTCTATCGCCGCCATTATCCTACTGGCCTTCGCAAGACCCAATCCCTTTATCTCCATCAGGGTCTTAATCGAAGGCTCCATCTCCTTCTTAAGCACCCTCTCCACATCCCGAGCAAGGGAAAGTACATCTTTGCCCGAGGTGCCGGTATCAATCAGGATAGCTAATAGCTCCTGCAAAGACAGCCTGGAAGGGCCATATCTAAACAGCTTCTCTCTGGGACGGTCCAAGGCCGCCAGTCTCTTCAATTTCATATCATATACCTCTTAAACCTATCCCGTGATTCCTGTTGTATCAAAAGTAAATCCTCATCCCTAAACACAACTTCCACCTCTTTCTGGGAAGGTTTGGCATAGCTAGCCAGTATCCTGGCCGCAAGGGTCCGCACATAGGGATCTTCGGCTTTATAACCAAAGAGGATTCCGACAGGGCCAGGGACAGAGACACTCCTGAAGATACTTCCTCGCGAATCATATGCCTCTATCACATCGTTCTCAAAGCGATTCCTCCCTATAATCAGGGCAGTATCCTTCTCTACGATAAAGTGTCTGCCCGTCTTTATCAATTCAAAGATAATATAGCTATGATTCTTAAATCGCTTTACATATTCCCTGATGCGCCTAGATATCCTAGGATCGGTAAGTAAACACCCGCCAGCTGGCTGAAGATTGGAATCTACCTCTATCCCATAATAGGCTGCTAACTCAAGCTGACGCCTTCGACTACGTCCCTTTATGTCCAACAATTTTTCTCTATCCACCCAGCCCTCTTTTTCAGGAATAGTAGGGGTAAGCAACCGCGCACTCAATGGCCTAAGCACCAACCCCGGCGCACCTGAAAGTTGAGCAACCCTTTCCAGTCCAAACCTTGTCTGAGAAAAGGGTCTCTCCCCCAAGACCTCCCCGCTAAAGACAAACCTCGCCTCAAACTCGTCCAACATACCCAAGGCAGCCCTAAACATAAACCCGTGACAGTCAATACAAGGATTAAAATTTTTGCCGTAACCATAGACAGGTTTACTCAACACATCAATATAACTATCCATAACAGGGCGTATAATCAGAGGAATATCATAGCGCCTAGCTATCCCCTTTATCCCCTGTTTGAAATAGAACGGGGTTGAAAAGTGCACAGCAATACACTCAACACCTTGCTCTTCAAGTAGTTTAAAGGCTAATATGCTATCTAGCCCACCCGAAAACAGACCAATGGCCTTTATCTTTTTCCCCATAACCTACTCCATCCCAAGGAATTTGTGAACCTGAGGGATAATCCTCACCTCAATACCCAGCATCGACATCAGCCTTCTCTGCCAGTCAAAGAGGGTAGTAACAAAATCTCTATCCGACTCACTACCATAGACAGGTTGAAGGACAAGGCATAATATATCACGATCCACGCCAAACAAAAACTCCTCAACTAGTTCCCTGTCATATTCATGAATTCCTGGCGCAAGGGTTAATTTTAATATAAGATCGCTTTCTTCAGACAAGGCCCCAATAAATCTGCGATGTCTATCCCACAGTGGCCCAATTCCAGTCGCATAAGGGACCTTTATATCCATAGAGATGTAGTCCACGTAATCTCTGATTAAACCCATTTCCTGGGGGAGATGGCCAGCCGTCTCCAAAAAAATCCTAATCTCCAAGTCATTCTTTAGTTTTGGCAAAAATTGATATAAAAAACCCACCTGTTCTAACGGTTCACCGCCAGTCAATACGACCGAATGCAAGGGAAGATTCTCATATACAAAGTCATATATATACTTATAATCGCAGAGTATATGTTGCGTAAGATCGGTATCACAGTACCTGCAGGAAAGGCTGCAGCCTGCAAATCGCAGGAACGCCTGCCTAAGGCCTATCAGCGGACCTTCGCCCTGAACAGAGACAAACATATTATTAAGAGAGGCCTTTACCAAAGAGCAACGGGTCATTAATTCCTGCCTCCTTGAATCCCCTGGCCCTTAACCTGCAGCTATCGCAGGTTCCACAGGGCAGATCCTCTCCCCGGTAACAGGACCAGGTCAGCTCATAAGGAACTCCAAGAGATATGCCTACCTTGATTATCTCTGCCTTCGTCATATGAATAAATGGCGTCAGCACCTCAACCCCCTTGCCCTCCACACCCTTCTTGGTACCGACCTGAATTACCTTATTAAAGGCATCAACAAATTCAGGACGGCAATCAGGATAGCCAGAATAATCAATGGCATTTACGCCTATGAATATCTTATCCACGCCATAGGCCTCGGCAAAGCTCAAGGCCAGGGAAAGAAAAACAATGTTCCTGGCAGGAACATAGGTAGGGGGTATCCTTTTCGAGAGTCGAGTCGGTATAGAGGCACTCTTATCTAGTAGGGCGCTGCCAGTCTCAGGAAAAGGAACCCGCAATTTTTTGACATCTACTCCAGCGGCCTTAGCAATGGA
>WGAY01000029.1 GCA_015494585.1 Candidatus Omnitrophota bacterium
CAATAAAAGTAGAAAAATATCTACCTTCTTTATCAAGATATTTAGAACTGTATATATTATCTCCAAACACATCGCCAATAGTATAAAAGGCATATGGATGGTTAAATGCCAAAGAAACCTTACCATTAGGCCCAATTATAATGTCACGGCTGTCCACGTGGATATTCTTCCCTAATTCAGGCTTAAACCCGCACATCTTTAAAAGATTATATGCCCTTCCGGATACAATTAATTCAGAAGCATCTAAACTTAGTACCTTTATTCTATATCCATTAAAGGATAAAAACCCTGTCTTTCGCACATCTTCTGAAGAAAGCTTATTCAATAAATCTAATACCCCGTACCAATTCAGATAAGGACTGCCATTATCATTAAACTTTATTGAGGAAAAGGCATTAATTCGCACAATACGATTGGCAATTTTGCTCAATATAATTCTATACCTTTTAACGAACTCATTTTCTAATTGTCTCCTCTCATCATCGCTGGCCTTTCGCATTTTATTAAAATAGGGGATAAAAAGATTATGTATAGACAATGCTATTTTTAGCCTCTCATCTTCAATTGAACCTAGCTTATCCAATAATTCAAGCGCTTCATCATCCATACGCGCAGGCCCGCGGGTGATAAGGCCTATCCGCATAATATACTTCCCCAGCGCATATTCTAATACACCATACAAATCCCAGCCCGATTCTTTATCATAATAGTCCATCGGATCCCCACTATACTGCAACTCAAATCCCCCCAAAGGCATATATTCAGCCAATTTATCAATAACCAGTCTTACCCGCCAGGCAGGCATAGATTTTACGCCTCTGGGGCTATTAAGATAACAATGAAGGCATGGCAAAGCGCATCCATAGGTTATGGCAAGGCGAAGCGTGTTGAATGCCTTTCTCTTCAGCGCCTCAAAAAATTCCCTTTCCGTTAGTTCGTTCCTGATTGCACTTGCGCTGGTGTTTTTGCTATTTTTCTCTTTTATTCTTCCTCTTCTCCCTACCCCCACCGGCGGGGCGTGGATGGGGTGAGAGATGATTAAGTCGAAATTACTCAACAAGCGGCTATCATGATGGTCGGCGCTACAATCAATGTTGAACGCACTATTTATAAATGCTATACTTATAGACCGAGGTGATGGAATATGAGAAAAAGCACTCAAATTAAGAAAAGCTTTGAGAGAATACGTCAAATTATGTCCAAAACCAAAAACCCTTATAAGGGTATGAGTAAACAGGAAATTATTAATCAAATCCGCAAAAATAGAGAAAAGATCTGGGAGGAAAAACTTGCTGGCCGTCTTAGATAGCAACGAATATATATTTGCCCTTGGACCAGCAAGAGACCCCATCTGCATAAAACTTCTCGATAAGATAATCGAAAATATTGACGATGTTACCCTGCGAATTCCGCGTTTAATTGTTGAAGAAGTCCGTAGCAACTTAACCCCTGAAGCATTCAAAGAATTCATAATAGCTATCAATAAATTAACGAATATTGATGAGGATATAGAAATACCATTTGAAATTGGCGTTAAATACCAGATTAAAGGGCTTAAATATGCTGATGCTTTTATTGCAGCATATACGGAATGGGTAGGCGCGGATATATTAGTTACTGAAAACCGCCATTTTTTAGCCCGCCGTAAAGGCCTTCCTTTTAAAGTAATTGGAGCAAAAGAGGCTATAAAACTCATAAAATGACGCGCCGTTATCCATTTACTCATCATTGGCGGGGCGTGGATGGGATTGGAGGAAATATTTAATTTAGCAATTCCCAGAACTGAATCGCAAATATCATCATTAACAAGTCCCGAACTGCTCTTTATCAGAATTTCATACTTAGGAATAATTCTCTTACTTGATAATTTAATTGCACTATTGGCAACCGAATTCACATGACCTGTTTCATCCAGCTCAAACAACTCACTCCATTCAGCCATCCTTTTCCATTCATTTCTCATGTACCAGTAATCCATATCTTCAATAGCTGCCATCTGGAGTAAAAATGCTGCATATGGATTGACAATACTTGGATTTATCTCCATCGCATTAGAGTTGTTCAATCTGTAACGGATTGGCTCATCGCATACCTCAACAAACATAAAACCATCTATATAATCCCTTATTAAGCCCTGAAAATGCCCATGATAACGCGGATATGCCTGCAAGAATCTTAGCAATCGTTCTCTTATTAGAGGGTTAGCATGATAGAATGGCATTGCCCTTACATTAATACCTGCCTCTTGCATAAGCGTTGTCCATGGCTTTGCTTTGGTATGATAGACCAATCTAATATAAATGTTATTTCCAAGCCTTGGCCTTTCTTCTTTATTAAGGCCATACAAATCTGCTAATATCAAGAATAACCTGGCAGGAACGCTTCCAATAAACCCGGTATCAATAAATAGAATCCGATTATTTAATACCGCTTCTCTATTTAATCCATAATCACTCAAAAACTCTTTCCAGTTGCTCCTTTTTGCCTCATTTAAGGATATTTTCCTATCACCTATCCAATATTCCATATTCTCTCCCCAGAGTCCTTGGCCTCTATCAGGATATTCGTCAATCAACGATTGGCTCGCCGGCAGGAGATAGGCATTATCCTCTGGATAGAGCAATCTATAGATGTCATATAACAACTCTGCATCTCTTGCCAAAAATATCTTTATATAATCAGAATAAAGAATGTCTATATGCATACATATATTCATCACAACCGGCATTGCTAAATGTAGCAATTTGTTTAAGTTTCTAAAATCAGAAGGCGAAAACTGCCTCTTTAGCAGACCAATATTATTAATGGCTGGAAGCATTTGCTTAGTATCAATGTTATACTTTTCCATCAAAGCCTTTATTTCCAATATATCCGGCCGACTGCCTTTCATACCTCTTTCTATAAAACCAAACGCAATCTTTGATGCCGACTGTAATTTTCTTCTGTTGGCTGGGAATATATTGGATAGAGGGACAATCCCGCTCCCCGCGCTTTTTTCTTTAAATCCAGAGGAGAGAGCTGCATATTCCCTATCCAGGTCTCTAACTAAACCCTTACTTCCAATAATAAGATGCACACTCTCAGGGCCTAATTTCTCTCTTGAAAGCAGACGGTTTATTAGTTCCTCTTGCTCTTCTTTTTCTTCTGCTCGGTATGGTCTATATTCAGGCATAAATCCACCTATTTTTCTTATATAAAAACTCAGTGCCCGCAAAGAAAATTGCGGATCCCCAGTTCTCCTGGAAAGCGTTATAATCTGAGAGTATGGGATATGGAACTCCTTTTTACCCATAGAAACAGCCTGCGACAATAGATCCATAAATGCGAAGAAATTGACCAAAGGAATATGCCTAAACGTATAGTACAGATTATCTCCAAAATGGAGCTCACATCTAGAGGGGAATTCAGGGTAAGAGATAATCTTGCCATGTGCAAATAAAATATTATCAAAGAAATATTCCTTGAAGAATCCTTCCCGGACCTCTATCTCCTTAATATCACCCTTTATCTCTATATATTTCATCAGACGCCCGTAGGGATTGAGCTGCATAAGCTGATAATAGATTTTCTCCAAATTTGGCAACGCAATGTGATTGCTAGGAGTATTACTTGAAGAAGATAAATGTTCATCGGAACTATGGTTATTTATTTCAACTGAGTTCGCCATATTATCAGGCTTCTTTTCAGAATAAATCTGTTTCATCGCATTTATTAAAGGATGATTTATCTCCACAAATGGCCTTGTCAGTCCTTCATCAAATATGCTCTCTATCTCATTGAATATACTGCCACTAAATATATCTTCTAGACCACCTTGCCCTCTTTCAAATAAATAGCCAGAGAGCAGATGAACCCTATCATCTTCATCTGCCGTGTTCTTTTCCACTGCGTAATAGAGGTCCAAAAACATATCAGTGAGAAACTGCCTATAAGAAAGCCTATCTATGTATATATCATTTGCTGTTTCTAGATCATGTACACACACATAGTCCGGACGAATACTCAGATTTAATTCATGCAGTCTATTATGGGTTATGCCGTTTTGATGTAAAAAACGTAGAGTCTTCCCTATTAACATGAACCCTTCCTTAGTATAAGGGTGTCCCCTAAAAGATGCAGAAAACTCATCCATCCCTAGGAGCACAAATCCAAGTAGCCTTGACTTAAATCTTAGATATGGAAACCATCCCCATCCAACAGGAACCTTGAATCTTAACCAATCAGGTAAAGGCAACTGACGCATTCTTATGGTCTGAGTAAACTCTCTTATTACCCTCTCAAGCAGACATCCGCCTAAAGGTGCAATTCTCTCTTGAGAAATGATTTCAATAATCCCTCTGCTATTTGAAGCATTAAATACAGGTCGTATATGCCTGGTTGCACTACAGTTGGGGTTATACTCTTCCAGATTATCCTTATCAAAGCAAACTCCCTTTACCTGGATATGCCTTATATTTTCAAAGAAAGGTGATAATAATTCATAATCTACAGACCTCTCAGGAAATGTCTCTGATGCTTTATGGCGATACTCCAATATCTCCAAAATATTCTTCATATCTTTTCTTCCAATCTTCCCCTCAAAACCCTTATTGAGATACAGAATAACAGGAACTCCTGCATCAAAAGAAACCAGATAAGAGTTAGAAAATGCAAGCTGGACTCTTCTACCAATAGATGAGGAAGAATGCCTTGTGTTAGGCTGCTGAGGTTTAATAGTATGTTTTTTCAGAATACCAGGAGTCTGCTTTTTTATCTCTATCTCCTCTGTGCCTGTATTAACAAACAATACTGCAAATGCAGGGTGTATAGCATTAACTATCCTGTAAAATATTTTGTGGGCATTATGTCCTTCATATATAATCAGCATCCGATTATTATACTTTCTCCCTAAATCGTTTATTCGCCTGCAAAGCTCTTTATGATAAGAATAACGCCCTAAAAATCCTTTCCCATACATCCTGCTCATTCTATCGCCAATTATAAGCTTAGCTGTTATTCCCCTTGAGCCTATTCTACTCCTTATATACTTTGCCAAAGGCAGTTTGGCAGAATCAATAGGGCCGTCTATTATCAGAATAACCA
>WGAY01000030.1 GCA_015494585.1 Candidatus Omnitrophota bacterium
AGAAATAGGTGTAAAGGTCGGAATGTCCGTTGGGCTGTCGTCCTCTCTTGAACCGGTCGGTTCTGGCGCGGGATTCAGCAAAATAGTCCGGAAAATCCAGAAGGAGCATTTCTCGCAGGGCATTTTTGTATTCTGCAGGTGAAAGGTGTCCCATAGGATCGCTGATCTCTTCTTGCCTTACATAGGGCGGATTACCAATAATGATGTCAAAACCGCCGCGGTCAAAGAAGATCTCAGCAAATTCGATACTCCAGATGAAGGGTCGCTCATCTTTCAGGCTGCGTTTCTGCTCCTCCAGTTCCGCAATTCTGGCTCGTAAGATGGCGATCTCAACTTCCCGTTTTTGCTGGTCTTCCGCTTCCCTTTCGGCCTCACTTTGAGCAAGTTCGTCAAACATCACGCTGGTTTTCTCCACCGGCTGCTGCAAGTTGCGGACTCTTTTTCTCATCTCTTCCATCTCCGCATCCAGGATGGCATAGAAAACTCTTAACTCCTCGTGTTCAATCAGGTGGATGTCGTGGCTTCGGTTGTAAAAGAAGTCGCGCTTCTTTTTCTTCAGTTCTGTAATCTTGCGTTTGACTTGTGAAGGTAAGTTGGCATACCCATCTACGGGGAAAATCTTTCCGCCAATGCGCTGCACCAAGGAATCACCCACCCGCACTTTAAAAGTCAGATTAGGCAATAATGGAGTAAACGATGTTTTAAAATCATCTGGCATATCTACAAACAAGGTGAGCCAGAGGCGCAGGTGGTTGATCCATACAGCCCAGCGTTTCACTTCTACACCATATAGAGACTGCTCAATAATGGCTTTTTTGCGCTCAAAGGGTGAGGGTGCCTTTTCTTTCAAGTCAGGAGGGGTTTTGTCTCGGTAGTATAGATTCTCCAGCGTCTGCTCCAGAACTTGCAACATTCCCACTTCAAATGCACCAGACCCTGCAGCTGGATCACAAACAGTAACTCTTTCCAGCCTTTCAATCAATATACGTATCTCTTCTGGAGAAAACTCGCCATATTTCTGACATTCATCGTATTCCGCCCCTGCACCCCCCTCACGAAAGAAGAGGCGATATAGATCCACTTTATCAATATCCGTGGTCTGACTCAGCCACTGCACCAGCGCCAGGCGACACATAAAGTCTACTTCAACACGGGGAGTATAAACCGCACCCTGATCCATATTGGTGATCCGCTCGAAAATGATGCCTAGAAACTCGGGATTGACCTCCAGTTCCTCATCGTAGAGTTCGTTCTCTTCCACCGTGAAATTGTACTGGAAAAGAAACTCATAGAACTCTCCGATACGTTCATCGGGAATCCACAGGCCCTGGTCATCAACACCCATCTTGGGCTTGAAAAGTTCGCCGTTAAGGTAAGGGGCCATTTGCAGGATTTCCTGTGTCTCCTCTGAAAAAGGTGCGCTGCCGTATGCGACTTTCCGTCCCGGCGGGCTATTTAGCGCTTCAAAGAAAAGCGGCTTTAGCCACTCACGGTAGAAGGTGTCTGGAGGCCGGTTGCTGTTCTGGTATTCCTGCCAGAAATCTTGCAAAAACCGCGGATTGCCGCCCAGCCAGCCCTTTTTCTGAACAAAACCCAGGAAAATGATTCGGATAACGAAAAGAAGAGCAAAATCCTGCTTCAACCGTGATTCATCAGTACCCTGTACGGCACTTACAATCGCATCATATTTGGGCTTGAATTCCTTATAAAATGCGTCTGAAACAGCCTCCAGCGAAAAGGCCTCACGAATCTTGTCCAAACTCGAAAAATCAGCCCGACCAATCTGGTTGATGAAGGTTTTGTTGGGCAGCTCTGGATCAACAAAAAATGTATAACGGCGATAGGAATTATATCGTCGCTGGGTGCCAATATAAGATACAGTTATCAGTGAAAAACGGAAGCGCTTTTTGTTGTCATAAAAAGTAAATATACCGGCATTGTGATTGCCATCTTTAAGAATACGCTTAGCCAATTCATACTGAACCCTCTTACTAGAACGGGAGGTTAATTCCCTAGAAATATGAACAGCAACAACAATAGCTGTCTGTGAACTATCCAACTCAATAATACCAATTTGCTGAACGTCATCAAACGGCCAATTATCTTTGACAAAACTTCCAAAGTCAGCATTTAACGGACGAAAAGTTGGTGCTATTTGGCGAAAAGTAGACTGCAATTTGGGAATACTAAAATCTTGGGCCAGGCTCGTAACAACATCTCTGTGATCCATTATTATTTATTTCCTTTTTCTTTGCAATCTAACTTATAATACCTTAATTACAAAAGCCAAAAAAGAAATATCTTTATCTAATGAAAAATCGGGACTCACTGCCTCCCTAATGTAGGTATCTCAATTGTGCGGACGCTGTCCACACTTTCCGCACTAAGACAATTTTTAGCTCTAACAAATTGCCAATCAAATAGTTTTGTTCTTATTTATTATAGCCTTATCCGAAACAAAGACGGCTTACAGCCCGGCTTTGACTATCTCTGCAAAGTCCTGGGCTTTGAGGCTTGCGCCGCCGACAAGAGCGCCGTCTATGTCGGGCTGGCTCAAAAGGGACTTTGCGTTCGCAGGTTTTACGCTGCCGCCGTACTGTATTCTTATTTTCTCGCTGACATCTTTGCCGAATTTTTCGGCCAGCCATCCTCTTATGAAGGAGTGGACTTCCTGCGCCTGCTCTGGCGTTGCTGTCTTGCCGGTGCCGATCGCCCATACGGGTTCGTAGGCAATGACGCACTTCTCTATTTCTGCCTTCTCAAATCCGGAAAACCCGCCTTCAAGCTGGCCGGATATCACATCTATTGTCTTGCCCGCCTCTCTTTCTTCCAGTCGCTCGCCAACGCATACGATAGGGGTAAGGCCTGTTTTCAGGGCCGCTTTTGTCTTTTTGTTGACCCATTCATCGGTCTCGCAGAAGTACTGTCTTCTCTCGGAGTGCCCGATTACGACATACTTTACTCCTACATCCTTAAGCATAGGGGCGGATATCTCGCCTGTGTACGCGCCGGAATCCTCCCAGAAGCAGTCCTGCGCGCCCAATTCTATGTTGGTATCCTTTATAATCTCATAAACCGCCGGCAGAGAGACATATACTGGACATACGACAATGTCAACTGCGTCTATGCCTTCCACAAGGGGAACGAGTTCTTTTACGAGTTCCACTGCCTCGCCTCTTAGTTTATTCATCTTCCAGTTGCCTGCTATGATTTTTTTTCGCATATTCACCTCCTGATATTTATAGAATCAACTATTTCTCCTGGAAAGGATATATTACCACAAATTTGCGATACGCTGGAGTCTTTGTGCTGGTATCAAAATCTGAATTTTATGTTTATTTTTGTCTGTTTATCTCGGCGCAGGGACCTGGCTATTTCCAGCCTGAATTTTGTGGCTGAAACATTTGACAGGGCATCCAGTGAAAATTCAAGTCCGGCGCTTATCTGGGAAAAGACCTGCCCATCTCCGGGAGAGGATATCCAGCTCCTTGCGGTATCAAACCTGCCGAACAGGCTCACATTATTCACATCTACTACCCCGTCTCTGAACCAGTCAACCGGAACAACCCAGGGCCTTGTCTTTGCCTCAATTCCCAGCATAGCAAAATTTGCCGATGGGATGTCGTAGTCAGAGAAGGCGCTCAGCCCGCCTTTGCCTCCGAGATAGAACATATCGGCATCTCTATCGGATATGCCTATGGTGCCTCTTAATTTAAGTCTGGCATTATTAAATTCTGCCTTATCTTCCAGAGAGAGTTTGAAGCGGTTGAATGACAGGTCTCCTCCCAGGAATTTATCTCCATGCTCCAGTACTGTATCTACTCTTAATCTGTCGGATAAGGCCTTTGAAAGGCTTACGCCGGCGTAGCTGAAGTCCTGCTCTCCATAGTAAAGCAGGGACGGCATTCCTGACTTCCATTCAGCCGCGATGTAAAACTTGATGTTGTCTCCTTCTTTAAGTGGGTTTGCGGGAGGCAGGCCAAGGGCAAACTTTAGATAGGCCTTTACTTTTTTGTGTATGATGTCGCGTTCGTATATGTCTTCGTATATGTAATCTGCGCCTATATCTGCCCAGGTAGAAAATAGGGCCGATTTTCTGGCGTCTGCTTTGTAGGTGCGGCTGCCTTCTGAGAGGCCCCAGTATACGGCGGACATAAGGGAGACTTCGTTATACGGGTCAACATAGGATAGTCTGGGGCCAACTCCGTATTCATTGCCGTCCATCCCCAGTCTAAGGGTCCTTATGCGGTTAAATACAGGGAAGTCGTGCAGGCTGCTGCGGTAGATTCCCATATCGTAGTCAATCCCTTTGTAAAATGGATAGACGTTGTTGCCTTCGTCTACTTCAAGGACAGAGTCGTCGCTGTCAATGATCGCCCGTCTTATGTCTTTGCGGGGCAGGGTGAAGGTGTCTATATCTTTCACGACTGCAGTATGCGCCTTGCCTGATGAATCTTCGTAATAGATTTTTACATTCTGCACGGGCCTGTCTCCCCTAACCTGCAATCCTAGTTCCCCTCCCTTAGCCCGCCAGGACAGGTCAGTCTTTTTAGTAGAAAGGTAGAATTCAAGTATTTTCACTGCCTGTCTGCCGCATTCTTTTTCAAGCACTGCCTTAAAGTCAGAAAGATGGCCAATCTTCCACTTATGCGCGGAGAAGTAATCGCGGAATACCTGATAGATTTTATCTTTTCCATAGACTCTCTTCAGTATGTCAAGTGCGTGTTCTCCCTTTCCGTAGGCAATGGCAAATATCATACTCGGCTCTTTGAAATTGCCTATCTCTCTTATAACCGGGACGTTTATTCCCCTGTTTATCAGGTAGTGCCAGCGATAGATGGCTGAATAAGAAAAGGATATATTTGGCAGGGCCTTTTTTAGGATTGATGGGATGCGAAGTATCTTGGGGTCGGGGCCGTATTTACTGCGGAGGTATTCCTGCACGAAAAAGGAGTTTATCCCCTCGTCCATCCAGGTCTGGCGGAATTCGTCCGAACCGACTACATTGAACCACCACTGGTGCCCGAGTTCGTGCACGACGAGGAATTCTTTATATCTGGACAGGAAGGCAGGGATGTCATATACGCGGCTGTCCAGCATAACCACATTGGATGTCTCATTTCCGCCGTAGCCAAGCCCGATCGGGACTACTGAGATCTGTTTATATGGATAAGGCGCAATGGATTCGGAATAAAATTTTAGTCCGTCTCTGACAAATCCTGCTATCTGCTCTGCCGAGCGCCGTCGGCCTTTCAGGTAGAATACCCTTATCTCTATACCGTTATATTCCTGGCGATAGACCCTGTACTTCCTAGAAAAGGCAAGGTAGAAATCTCGTATTTTCTTATCGCTTTCGATAGTATATTCAAGACCTCGCGGAGACTTGTCCTGCTTCGTTATAACTCCACTGGAGGCAACGCTATAGCCCTCTGGCAGATAGAGATGAATCCTGTAATCGGCTGATTCGCTTATGTAAGGTTGGTGCACTATCAGATCAGGATAATCTTTAAAGATGCCATCTTCCTCTACATCAAGTATAGGATAAAACCGGTAAAGGCTGTAGAGCCCAGACCATCTGCCAAAGCGGCCAATTCGTTCAGGAACCTTCACCCAGAAACCTATCTCTAGCCCTATTGAACCAGTCAAATGAGATCTTACCACCAATATCGTCTTATCATTTCCCCTGAATTCATAAAAAACCGGTCTGCCGTTGGCCTTTATGTAGTCGATGCCACCTGTTTGCGTCGAAAAGTCTTGAGAATCAAGTGCAGAGACAGAAAAATAACTCAGATACTTCTTGTACCTAGCCACCTCATCTCTAGAAAAACTATGATGGGGATAGAAATGCAGGTGTACCTCATTAAGGTCCTTCTGAGAATCAAAGCTAAGACGCTCCCGACACTGAAGGCGGCCCTGGTCTTCCTGAAACCTGCACTCTATATCGTAGTTGATATTACTGAAGGCACGGCCAGGGAACTGCAGAAAGAATCCCTGCAAGACTACAAATATGAAAATCAAAAAATATCTCATAACAATAACACACACCTAATTACAGCTCTAGGGGCTATACTGTTTAATAGGATTCAATCCTCTCTCAATGAAACTATGGCCTGGCCGATATAATCCGCAATGTCCCTTGCAATCAGGGCTGTCCTTGACTTCTGTCCTGCGGCGATATCCCCTGCCAGACCGTGCAAATACACCCCGGCACAGCATGCCTCAAATATATCATCGAAGCGACAGAGCATGGCCATCAACATCCCCAATAGGACATCGCCTGTACCAGCCGTGGCCATACCTGGATTGCCTGTCTTGTTCACATATACTCTGCCATCAGGCGCAGCAACGACCGTATTATGCGTCTTAAGGACTACCCAGGCCGACTTATCCCTGGCATAGGCCTCTGCATAGTCCTGCGCATTTGCAAGGATGTCGTCAACAGGCGCTCCACTAAGCTGAGAAAACTCCCTCAGATTAGGAGTAATTACCTTCCCCCTGAAGTTAAACTGGCTATTCTTCAGGAGCACAATGGCATCGGCATCCAGTATTAAAGGGACCTTCTCTGCCTCACAGATATCTATTACCTCCTGCACCAGTTCTTCTGCCTCCGCACCAAGGCCAATACCTGGACCAATACCAACCACATCTAGTTTTGAGAAATCCATCTTTGCTGTTAGATCCAGGATAGATTTACAGGGAACAAACATAGCTTCCGGCACAAAAGATGCACAGGCCGCAATGACCTCCTCCATAGATGCAAGGAACAATTTCCCTATGCCGGCGCGCAGGGCAGAATAGGCCGCAAGGCAGGCACAGCCCCTGGCAGAGCGGGAGCCGGCTATCACAAGGCCTGTACCGTAGTCCCACTTGAAACTCACATCTGGCCTGTCTTCAAGGGCCAACAATGCCTCCTTTAAATCAATTTTCACCGCCCTTCTTCTCCTTTTGAAGTCCTCGCGCAAATACTCTCCAGAGGCTCAGTACAAATCACTTATTCGAGTCGCTAATCGATTCAGGTGCAGGGCTATCTATCTCCTGGCTGACCACCCCTTCACCAGAATCAGAGGAACCCAGACATCTGTAGTAGATGTAGAAGCCAATAATCGAAAACACAGACAAAAACGAGATTACTACCAGATACAGTACACCTGAAATAACTCCAAGCACAATACGCGGCAACGCCAGTCCAACGAGCAAAAGTAATAATAATATGGCAAACATAAGGAGCATAACCAAAACGTTTACACCTATCAGCAATACAGCAAACAGCACTAGCCTGCCCATCCTGCCCTTTGTTATACTCAGGATATAGGCTGCTGCCTCTCTCAAGGAATAGCCATCAATGACCACGGCATAATTCAAAAGCATAATCTTAAGCATATACACAATATAAAAGCCAATCACCATAACAAACCCAAATAGATAGAGCAGAAGGGCCAATACCTCGTTAAAATTGACCAGGAGCAATATCGCAACGAATAACAAGGCAGTAATAACAATAGATATTATTAACAAAAGAGATATAGCAATAATATAGATCAAAATAGACTTCGTCCTTGCAAGGCCGGTCTTAATCCAATCCGAAAGCCTCTTTCCCTGGTCAACGAGGGACAGGGCCGATGGAATTAAAAAGGACAGATAAAGATAGAAATACAAAAAGGAAAGCCCCAGAGCAAATATACCATACGTCTGCGTCCCCTTAAACTTAGCAAGGATTAAAGAAGACGGCAGGAAAAAGAGAATAGTTACTACCAGGAAGAATCCAAGCACCTTCAACAGCTGTTTCTTATCAGAGAACAAGGAACGAATACTAAGCACGAGAAGGTCGAGTATATCTCTGTTTTGCAAGTCCTGCAGGTCAACTGCCATTTCCCCCTCCTTTTATTAAATGCCTACACCCTACATATCCAAGGCCATACCTTTACACAAGGGCATCCTTTACAGTATGCATATCCTTATCGCCCCTGCCAGAGAGGCACATAATTACGTTCGTATTCTTTTTAAACCTCCTGCGCATCTTCAACAAGAACCCAACGGCATGGGCGCTCTCCAAAGCTGGGATAATCCCTTCCAGCCGTGAGAGGACAGAAAGGCCCTTCAAGGCCTGTTTATCGCTAACCGTAACATATTCAGCCCGTTTTGTCTCTTTTAAAAACGCATGCTCCGGCCCAACTCCCGGATAATCCAGACCAGCGGCAATGGAGTGGGCATTTAAGACCTGACCATCTTTGTCCTGCAGTAGCATAGTCATAGCACCGTGAAGAACTCCAGCACTTCCCCTGCACAGGCTTGCGGCGTGCATATTATTAAGTCCACTGCCTGCCGCCTCAACCCCTATCATTTTCACCTTCTCGTCTTTGTAAAATGGATAAAACAGACCCATTGCGTTACTGCCGCCCCCAACACAGGCAACCAGATAATCCGGCAATCTCTTGCCCGTAATCTTCCTGAACTGTGTCCTGGCCTCACGCCCTATAACCGATTGAAAGTCACGCACCATCATAGGATAGGGATGGGGCCCAACTACAGAGCCGATTATGTAAAATGTATCTCTGACATTGCTCACCCAATCCCGTATTGCTTGAGAGGTGGCCTCCTTTAAAGTCTTCGCACCTGTATCAACCGGAACAACCTCTGCGCCCAAAAGTCGCATACGAAAGACATTCAATTCCTGACGCTTCATATCCTCTCTACCCATATACACCACGCACTTGAGCCCGAACCTGGCACAAACTGTAGCCGTAGCAACTCCGTGCTGGCCTGCGCCTGTCTCAGCAATAATGCGCTTCTTGCCCATTTCCAGGGCCAAAAGTATCTGCCCAAGGGTATTATTTATTTTGTGGGCACCGGTGTGTAGCAGGTCCTCTCTTTTTAAAAAGACATTGAATCCAAGATACTCGCTCAACCTCTCGGCAAAGTAAAGGGGAGTTGGCCTGCCGGCGTACTCAGAAAGGAAGTAATCAAGCCGCCTCTTAAAGTCCCTGGTATGAGAAATCTCTTTATAGGCCTTCTCTAATTCATACAGGGCAGGAATCAATGTCTCAGGGACAAATCTGCCGCCAAAACTCCCGAAATATCCTCTTCTATCAGGCAGACTCATAATACTCCAGGTACCTGTCAGCACATCCCTTGGCCAGGGCCCGTATCCTGGCAATCATATTTGCCCGCTCAGTAATGCTAATAGCACCCCTGGCATCCAGGAGATTAAAGGTATGCGAACACTTTAACATAAACTCATAGGCCGGATAAAACAGCCCCTTTTCCACCAAACGCACAGCCTCTGATTCATATAAATTGAATAACTGCCACAGGGCATCTACATTGCTCTCCTCAAAATTGTAGGAACAAAACTGCCTCTCCTCATCCTGATGCATATCCGCATAAGAGATTCCTTCTGTCCATTCCAGCTCAAAGGCATTCTTCTTGCCGGTTATAAACATCGCAATCCTCTCAAGCCCATAGGTAATCTCTGCAGAGATCGGATCCAGCTCCTTGCCCGCAACCTGCTGAAAATAAGTGAACTGGGTAACCTCAAGTGTATCCAGCCAGACCTCCCAGCCAAGCCCGGTTGCTCCCAGAGTGGGAGACTCCCAGTCGTCGTGGACAAATCTCAAGTCATGCTTTGAGAGGTCAATCCCAACATAGAGGAGGCTCTTTTTGTAAAGCTCCTGTACATCCGACGGGGCTGGTTTGAGTATGACCTGGTATTGGTAGTACTTCTGCGTCCTCAATGGATTATCTGCGTACCTGCCGTCAGTAGGCCTGCGGGAAGGCTGCACATAGGCCGTCTTCCAGGGCCTTTCCCCAAGGCAGCGAAAGAAGGTCAAGGGATGGAATGTTCCTGCGCCAACCTCTATATCCAGAGGCTGACCCAGGACGCAGCCCTCTTCTGCCCAGAATTGATTTAGTTTTTCTATCAGTTCCTGAAAATACATAGTAGAAAATTATACCATAAACCCGAATTATACATTAGATTTCTTTTCCATTTTTGATTATAAAAAAGAAGACCCCGGAGCAGATAGTACTCCGGAGTCGTAAACGAATCCCTAGATCTCAGACCAAGATGCTATCCAATCGCCTCACTTCCCCTTTCACCCGTTCGAATCCTTATACACTGAGCCATATCAAGAACGAATATCTTACCGTCACCGATATTCCCCGTACGGGCACCCTTTATAATCGCCTCGATAGTAGGCTCAACGAACTCATCGTTTACTGCTATCTCTAGACGCAGCTTTTTCAGGAGATTGACCTCATGGACCACTCCCCTAAAGGTCTCGGTAAATCCCTTCTGCTGGCCACAGCCAAGGGCATTTGTTACCGTCATCTTGTAGATCTTGGCGTCGAACAGAGCCTTCTTTACATCAGGTAACTTATGTGGTTGTATCAAGGCTATTATCAGCTTCACAACATACCTCCTTTCATTCGGTAGTAAATATCTGGAATCCAGCATAGGATTCAAGCCCATGTTCATCTATATCCAGACCCCTTAACTCTTCTTCCTTACTGACCCTAAGCCCCATAAGCTTCTTAATAGCATAGAATAGGACGAAACCAGTTACTACAGCCCATACAAAGACGGATAATGCACCTAACGCCTGAACCCCAAGGAGCTTCCATCCACCACCAAAGAAAAGGCCATTGCCAGTGGTCCCTGGAGAAAAGACATCCTGGGCAAACAAACCTACGGAAAGGGTACCCCAAACACCACATACACCATGCACAGACACTGCACCCACAGGGTCGTCTATGTGCAGAACCTTATCTATGAACAGGACGGAAAGTACTACCAATATCCCACCTACCAGACCAATGATAATGGCACTAACCGGCGATACAAAGGCACAAGGTGCAGTAATAGCAACTAATCCGGCTAGGGCACCGTTTAATGTCATTCCCACATCGGCCTTCTTAAAAAGCTGCCAGGAGAGAAACATAGCCGAGATGGCCCCTGCCGCAGCCGCTAGGTTGGTGGTAACGGCTATATGCACGATATCCGGTACTGCCGCCATAGTACTCCCCGGATTAAATCCAAACCAGCCAAGCCATAGGATAAATACGCCTAGAGTAGCCAATGGGATATTATGTCCCAGTATTGCGTTAGAAGACCCGTCTGGATTGTACTTGCCTAGACGCGGCCCCAGCATAATTGCACCCATAAGGGCAAGCCATCCACCCAAAGAATGCACTACCGTAGAGCCTGCAAAGTCCCAGAAACCAAGGTTGGCAAGCCATCCACCACCCCAGATCCAGTGGCCAACTACTGGATATATAAATGCAGTGATGAATATGCTATAGACGATATAGGACTTAAAGCGAGTCCTCTCGGCCATAGCACCAGAGACAATGGTAGCCGCAGTAGCCGCAAAGACTAGCTGAAAGAAATACTTTACCTCCAGGGGGATATTCGCCCAATCCAGAGAGGCAAAGGTATTACCAGTATCCCTTAAAAAGAACCCACTTGTCCCAAACAGGAGATTGCCGGCCCCAAACATAATCCCGAAGCCAATCGCCCAATAGGCAATACTGCCCATACTGAAGTCCATCAGATTCTTCATCATTATATTGCTGGCATTCTTTGCACGGGTAAAGCCTGCCTCAACCATGGCAAAACCCGCCTGCATAAAAAAGACTAACACCGCTGCAATAAAGGTCCACACTGTATCCAGGGTATACTTGAGATCTCCCACTGAATCTCCAGCAAATCCTAGCTTATACCAAAGAAGAATCGGCAATACCAGAAACACAGACCTTACAAAACGATTCCGTATCATATCCTCTTAACCTCCATCTTTTTCAACTTAGACTAAACCAAACCCATGCCACCCCATTGCGGCCTCTCTCGCAACCCCGCGGAAACAAAAAGGCCCGTCTAGACGCACACCGCCTAAACGGGCCTCTATGCCACACAAAATAAAAAACCCAGCCTATACCTCACGTATACTGCTGGGCATCACCGCCACGACACAACCATTGTGCTCGAACATAGTCTAAAATATCAACAGGGCGTTGTCAAGGAAAATCGTAAAAAATCATTATGGAAGAGATAATTAGTTTTGGATCCTAAACAAAAGCCTCTGCTTCAGGAGAGCGGCTAGTTTCTCCTTTACCCTACGATATTCGGTATACTCGTTAGGAGAAATGCTGGAGACTTTGTTCTTGAGAGATATATCCTCAACTATTTCTCCTCGTAAAGCATCAACTTTATATTTCAGAGAGAAATCAAACCACTTATTAGAAATAGTTACGGGTTCAGGGATGTACACGGGCCTTACCCTGTTAAGCTTTACTAGATATCTATAAGTCTTCTCAAACGGGCCATCTTTCAGGAGTGGGTATCTCCTCTTCTCTTTGCTAACATCCGAGGTAGAAATACCTTCGAACAAGGGAAATATCCTGTAGTCCCCTGCCCTAATAAAGATCTCTGAACTACCCTCAAAGGAATACCTTAAGATAACCGAAGGCTGATTGGTCTCTACATTTTCCATCTCTATATTTTCCACCACTGCATCCGATATTATATGCCTGGCCTTATCCTGTAGCACATTCTTGATATGCTCGGGCATAGTGTACCTCAACCAGTACCTTTGCCCCTGTGCAAAGAAGCCACGGGCAAGGACTTCCCGGATAGCTGATACATTTCCTGACTTACACCTAAGGCGAGTAGTCACTTTGACGATATTTTTATTCGCAGGGAAAACAGGTGTCTTCTTTATCAAAAGGCCGTTATCTGTATAGATAAGCACATTCCGTCCTTGATCAGATACTGGTAGGTCTCCAAAGGCACAGGTCTCTGCTGTAGGGTCCATAAAGACCCATTTGTCTTCTAATCTAACCACCGCGATTGCGTGGTTGAACATAACTGCAGGAAAATCAGGCCTCATATTGAGTATGTCCCTGGTAGGAATTATCACAGGATATGCCTCCAACCCTGCCTTCCTGAGCATAGAGACCAGGAGAATCGCCTGATCCTTGCAGTCCCCATACTTGTTCTTGAAAATCTCATCCGCATAATGGGGTTCATATCCGGCCTTGCCGTATTCAACTGCAACATATCGGATCTGGCTGGCACAATAATCGTAGATAGCACGGGCCCTTTCGAACGGCCCGGTCTTTCCTTCTAACAACTCTCTTAATTTCTCATCTACCTCCTTACTCGTCCGTATCTTATCCTTTGCCAGCCTCCACCACCATCTATATATTTCATCCCAAGACTCGAAAGAAGAAATCACCCTGATAGGTATTACATTTATCATCGACGGCATATAGGGCTCTGTAACCACCTCTGGCACATCTCTGAATTTCCAGATATACTCAACTTCTCCACTCTGCAGTGTCGTTTTCTCAGGAGAAAAATCCCCACCAAAATCCTTATAAGACATATTCCAGTCCCGGTAATTGAAGCGCTTGCCCTCAGGCAGAACAAGCCTATCTTCATAATAAATGACCGGTTCATCCCACTGAGGAGATATATAGTAGGTAAAATGTCTATCATCTATCAGTTTATTATCTGTTATCTCAAATTCATATTCTATCAATGCGCCCGGACTTAGTTCAGGCATTGAGACGATAAGGGCCTTTACATTGCTGTATAGGGGAAAATTCCTATATACGGAAACAGTCCTTATATCCTTCTTTCCAACAGAAACCACCTTCCCTTGGGAAGTAATGGTCCGAGCCTTTATCAGTTTCACTGACTCATAAGTGGAATCGTACCTGATGACGATCTCGCCATGTTCCTGCTTGCCACGGTCATTTAATATCTTCCTAAGGATATATACATGTTGATGCATCTTATTATCCCTGGTAATCTGCGTCCTTATCCTCTCCCGTATCAATGCGCTCCCTGCCTGGGGAAATTTGGAAGGAGTGGTCGAAGAGATATCCCTTAGTACATCCTCTGGAAATATATCTCTAAATGAAATAGCTACCCTGGCTTGTTCGATGGCATCTAACTCTTTCCTGGCCTCCCTGTATACAGGTGCATCTTCTGGCACCTCCCTAAGGACCTTTACGGCCTCAGGATAGAGGTTAAGGGCCTCACAAACCCTGGCATACAGAAGGGCGAGGTGCCAATCACCCTTTCGTATATCTAGATCCTCCAGCAAGTCCAATGCCTGCTGATAATCTCTTTCCCTGTAAAAGATCTCGGCTTTAAGGGCGTTGCAGGTATCGGATTTACAGTCAGATAGGCTAGAGAGCGCCTTATCATATTCTTTGAGGTCTAGATATATTTTTGCCTTCTCGAGTAATAGACGGTTATTTTTAGAGATAGAATAGGCCTTGTCTATATCTGACAAAAGCCTTCTAATCTGCCCTTTTATTTGCTGGTACCTATCCCAAAACCCATCATCTGAGCCAAGGCCCAGAGATAAAAGCAAGGCCAAAACTAAGAAAAGATATTTCATTCTGCTCAATTTACACCATCGATCTTTGCCAGATAGAGCAACTGAGTTGGATAGGCAAACTCTATTCCCTCTCTCTCAAATTCTTCCTTTATCTTTAGATTTATCTCCTGCTGTATGTCCATATATTTATTATAGTCGCTATTTAATACGTAATAGACCACCTCAAAGTCCAGGCTAAAATCACCGTATTTAAAGAAATGGGCTCGATCGAACCTGGTCTGATCAATTGATTTGATCACATTCTCAACAATCTGAGGTATTTTCTTCAACTTATCTAGTGGCGTTTCGTAAACCACACCAAAGCCAAAAACCACCCTTCTCAACTCCATCCGCTTATAGTTCCTAACCCTGGAATTGGTGAGATCCGTGTTGGAAAAAACCACCTGTTCACCACTAAGACTCCTTATACGGGTCGTCTTTATTCCAACATATTCAACCGTGCCCATAAAACTATCAACGATAATAAAGTCCCCTACATCAAAGGGTCTATCAAAGATAATAGAAAAATAACTAAACAGATCCTGAAGGATTGCCTGGGCAGCCAAGGCCACTGCAACACCACCAATACCCAGGCCTGCAATCACAGAAGAGACCTTAAACCCTATATTGTCCAGGTAAAAGATAACCGCCAGGGCCCAGATAAGGAAACCAACGACCCGCAAGATCCCATTCAAACTGCGTTCTAATGCCTCTCCCTTACCCTGTTTCTCCCAGTACTTCCTGAAGGCATAGGCAACCAATAGATGGCTGGTCTTTGCAACAAAAAATACACCTAGACCCACAAGGATGGCATCTATAAGCTTCAAAAGAATGGGTGAAAGCCTCAGCATCTTGAAACTCAAAAGAACGATTACCGCACCACCGACAGGCACTACTAATCTGGAAACAAGACCAACAATAAAATCATCAAATGATGTACGCGTGGATCTCGCCATCCTTTGAAGGATACCTATTATGTACCTCTTAAAAACAAACAATCCAAGGACTGCTGCCAGTATAACAGCAAGCACAACGAAGTACATATAAATTGGGTTGCCAAATAACTCCTTATCCATCTCCAACCTCCATTTTATTTTAATTCATAAAAATCCATACAACAGATTCATCAGATAACCAACGCCTATGATTCCAACTATAGTTATCATAAAGAACAATATTATCAAAGGAAGCCTTATTACCTGCCTCAGAAGTACCGCCTCCGGCAGACTCAATGCAGATGTACTCATCATAAAGGCAAGGGCCGTACCTAAAGGAACACCTTTCTGAAACAAGACCACTGCTATAGGAACAATGGCCGCACAACTTCCGTACATTGGTGCCCCTAATAACACAGCTATCGGCACAGAAAACACACCAACACTATTGACCACTCGCTGAATCACTGTATTCGGGACAAAATTGTGCAATAGTGCACCGATTCCAACACCGACCATAACCCACAGCCATATTCGTTTAAATATCGTTATTGCCTCACCTATACCAAAATTGAACCTATCACTGAGCCCGTAAAATTTTCTCTCTTCCCCTGGACCATCACTATTGACTATCCCCTCTACTAAATAACCCTCAACCCTAACCTTAGAAATAATAAGGCCGGCTACCACCCCTATCAACACACCGTTTAGGATATAAGCAAGGGTTATCTTCCAGCCAAAGAAACCCAACATAAGCACTACCAAATATTCATTGATTAAGGGAGAAGTTATCAAAAAGGAAAAGGTTACCCCAACCGGAACACCAGCTTTCAACAGACCAATAAATATCGGTATAGAGGAGCAAGAACAAAAGGGTGTAACAATACCAAACAAAGAAGCAGATAAATATCCTAATAGTCCCCTAGAGCCTATCCATTCCTTTATACGAGAAGCCGATAAAAAACTCCTTAAAAAGCCGATGAAGGATATCATCACAAATAGGAGCACGTATATCTTTATGACATCTACAACAAAAAAGTGCACCGCCTCCCCAAATCGAGAAGCAGAATCTAATCTTAATAATCCAAAGACTATCCAGTCAGCTATTTTTGTGAACATGAAGAATCTTTATTTTCTTTTCTCTGCCCTGCGCAACAAGAACAAGTTGACCTCGACTTCTCTTCTAGTTTTTTATCCAGAGAATCCAGTATCCTTTTCAAAAAACCCTTCTTCTCATTAGTCTCGGCCATAGATCTCTCCTTTCGATTCGAATCAATAGACAATCAAACTATGTACAGTATAGTCCTTCAGTTTCTCCCTGCCATCTAAAAACGAAAGCTCTACCAGAAACAAAAGGGAACTAATATTTCCTCCCAATTTCTTTACCAGCTCAATCACTGCCATGGACGTGCCGCCAGTTGCCAGTAGATCATCAACAATAACAACATTTGCCCCTTCCTCAAATGCATCCTCATGTATTTCAAGGATATCCGTCCCGTATTCGAGTTCGTACTCCGCAGAATGGGTCTTGTAGGGCAGTTTTCCCTTCTTGCGTACTGGCACAAAACCAGCCCTTAGTTTATAGGCAAGCGGTGCACCGAATATAAATCCCCTGGACTCCACTGCCACTATTACATCAGGTCTCTCTCCTTCTATTTTTTCCGCTAGTATATCGATCGTCTCGGAAAAGGCCTCTCTATGGCCCAGTAAAGGGGTTATATCCTTAAAGATGATCCCCTCCTTCGGAAAATTTGGCACATCCCTTATTAAACCCTTTATCCTTTCCATACCTGCCTCCTATATAATCAAATAAGACCTCATCAAGTTCCCATCTCCCAGCTTTCCAGGTACCTTTTCTGTTCAGGGGTCAGGCTATCTATTTTCACAGACATAGTCTGCAGTTTTAATCTGGCTACTCTTTTGTCGATAGTATCTGGAACTTTATAGACCCTCTTTTCTAACTTATTGGCATTCTTTGCCATAAACTCAGCACTCAGGGCCTGATTGGCAAAACTCATATCCATTACACAGGCCGGATGGCCCTCGGCAGCTGCCAGATTTATCAACCTGCCCTCTCCCAGTAGATAAACACGCCGCCCGTTAGGTAGAAGGTACTCGGTTACAAACTCCCGCACCTTTCTCTTGGACTTCTTTATCTTCTCTATAGATTCTACGTCTATCTCGACATTGAAGTGGCCAGAATTACAGACAATCGCCCCATCCTTCATCAAGAGAAAGTGCTCTTTTCTTATAACATGTATATCTCCTGTAACCGTCACAAATATATCTCCTATCTTAGAGGCCTCCTTGATGGGCATAACGTAATATCCATCCATAACTGCCTCAAGGGCCCGGACAGGATCAACTTCACAAACAACCACCTTGGCACCCATACCAGATGCCCGCATAGCAACTCCCCTTCCACACCATCCATAACCACAAACCACAACCGTTGAACCTGCTATTAGTCTATTTGTGGCGCGTAATATACCGTCTATCGTAGACTGACCGGTTCCATAACGATTATCAAAGAGGTGTTTTGTATCTGCATCATTTACCGCAATTATAGGATACTGTAAAAGACCTTGTTTCTCTAAGGCCTTTAACCTTATAACACCCGTGGTCGTCTCCTCGGTACCACCAATAATATCCCTGGCCAGGTCCTTCCTCTTAGAATGCAGGAGGGAAACTAGATCTGCACCATCATCCATTGTGATATGGGGTCTTATACTGGCGCAGGAAAGCAGATGTTGATAATAACGCCTCTTATCTTCTCCCCTCACCGCAAAGACAGGTATTTTATAATACTTGACAAGGGCTGCAGCAACATCATCTTGCGTACTAAGGGGGTTTGAGGCACATAGACAGACGTCTGCCCCTCCTTCCTTTAAGGCCAGCATAAGATTTGCGGTCTCTGTAGTAACATGCAGGCAGGCAGACAACCTAATACCCTTCAATGGCCGCTTTTTTCTAAATTCCTTTCGAATCCTTTCTAGCACAGGCATATCCATAGCCGCCCATTCTATCCTATCCCTACCCTGTCCCGCCAGAGACAAATCCTTTACATCAAATCCCTTCATAAAGACCTCCTGATAAACACGAATGGTTTCCCATCACCGCCACCATTATCAATAGTTATTATAGGGGGAAACCAAAAAACTTCCAAGAGATATTAGAAAGCAAGGCACCTATCTGTAATCATAGGGATTGGGGATAAACTTCTTCACTGCAGAATTGACTAGAGAACGCCAGATACGTATACGGAACAGGCCACAACCAATCAAATACCCTCCAGCCGTAAGAAGTATGGCCCGTAAGAGCTCCCTTAATGATGCTGTATCCATGGAATAGCTATGCCATTTCAAGAGAATAAATATAATGCATCCTGAAAGGATTATCTTCACCAACTCTACAACCAATCGCCTGTTTATAAACTCTATGCGCCTATTTAAGATATGTAGAAGGAGTACAAAATTAACCCCGCCCGCTATTGCTGAAGCTAGAGCCAGCCCAGCTATTTTCATTGGGAACATAAGGAAAATGTCCAGTAGGATATTCACTACAAGTGAGATCTTGGCTGTACGCACTGGCGTTATGGTGTCTCTCATAGAGTGAAATGCCGCAACTAACATCTTTATCCCTGCAAAGAATATTAATCCTGCCGCATAATACATCAGTACAGAGGATGTAATTGCAACTGAATAGTCGTCAAAGGCACCTCGTTTAAACAAAACAGTCACTACAAGCCTGCTGGTGGCCATAAGGAATACCGCCGATGGCACTATTAGAAAGAAAACCAATTCCAGTGACCTGGAGAAGGTATCCCTGATCTCATCAGTTTTCCCGTGGAGATGGGAGAGCCTGGCAAGGACTGCCTGAGATACAGAGATGGAAAATATTGCTAATGGAAACTGCATCAATCTATTGGCGTAATATATGGCCGGTATACCCCCTGGACCAACGATATTACTCAGAGAAGCCAATATAGTATCTGCAAAGATATTAATCTGATATATCACTGTACCCATCAATCTAGGAAGCAAGAGCCGACCCATCTGCTTTACCGCAGGATGCAGATAGAAAACAACCATCCTAAACCTGCGGCCAATAAGATGAAGTTCTACTGTCTGGGCAGAGATGAGCGCAATACCACCCATCAAAACCCCGGCAATCAAGCCTTCCACCGCTGCACTAGGATTGGTCATAATGTATAAAAGACTGCCAATCATCACCAAATTAAAAAAGGGTTGGCCCATGGCAGTTGAAATAAACCGCTCGTCAGCGTGGAGGATGCCCATATTCACACCATAGAAACCAACAAATAGCAGAAAGGGAAACATAGTCCGTGTCATAAACACAGTAAGGTCAAATAGAGTCCCACTAGCCTTAAAGCCTGGCGCTATAAGTATAACAATATAGGGGGTAAAAGATATCCCAATTAAGACAAATAAAGTAAGTGAGAAAATCATTACAGATCTAAGAGAATCCAGTATAAGGCTGTATTCCTTAGAGGAGACTCTTTTCTTGTAGTCTACAAGCACTGGAATAATAGCAGAATTAGCAGCCCCCTCAGCCAGGATGTCTCGCAGGAGATTGGGTATCCTAAACGCAACCAAAAAGGCCTGGGCAATCTCACCGGTTCCGAGAATACTGGCAAACAGTATATCCCGCACAAAACCAAGGATCCTAGAACATATTATGCCCACACCCGCAACAGTAGCATTTTTAAATACACGTCTAAAGTGCATCTATAACCCTCTAGAAAGTATTGACCCCAATCTCAAGATAGTAGAACCTTCCTCCACTGCTATGATGTAGTCGCGGCTCATTCCCATAGACAACTCCTCCAATCCCAGATCCTCCTTGAGTCTACGGGCCCGTCTGAAAACAGCCCTGATCCTTGCCTCATCGTCCGTATAAGGTGCCATGGCCATTATACCCCTGCAGTTAATCGGAAGAGAATTTTCTCGAATGTAATTTAAAGCCTCTGCAACTTCTCCCTCACTCCTGAACCCATATTTACTCTCTTCTCCGGTAAAATTTACCTCTAGCAGACAATTCAAAGGGCTATTGATACTATCGATACGTCTCTCTATAGCATATATCAACTCCATCCTGTCTATAGAATGGATTAACTGTACAGGCAGCCGCAATAGTTTAGATAATTTATTCGTCTGCACATGTCCGAAAAAATGCCACCTTATATCTAAATCTGCAAGTTCTATTATCTTTTTCTCTAAATCCTGCACCTTGTTTTCCCCAAAATTCCTCTGGCCAAGTTCATACAGTCTGCGCATATGTGAAACAGACATATATTTACTGGCAACAACTATCCTGGGAAAGTCCTGCCTGCCAGACCTCTGAGAGGCCGCTTGAATATCAGAATAGATTTTATCCAAAATCTCTCTCAGATTATACTTTTCCATATCAGATCATATCGTTGATTCAGGCCCTTTCAGAAAGACTCCAAATCAGAAGACAAATTTCCCTCTAATCGCGAATAATAACCGTAAACCCTGCCGAAGACCTTGAGGAATTTGAGCTGAGAGACTGAGAAGATTTCCTCCGGCTCTTTATCAGAGGTCTTGAGTATCTTGAGGAGCTCGTGGTATTTATCCAGCCAAAGAGGATAGGGCTGGCCAAGCCTTTCTTTAAGCCTCTTCCAGAGTCCGTAGGAAGATAAACGGCTGTCTATAAAAAATCTACTATTGGTCTTTATAATCCTCTTATAGTCGCCAATCTTCAAGGCCCTATGTGGTTTGTTGAAGTAAGGCCTCCTCTTTCTAGTCATTGAGATGAACTTCTGGGAATACTGCCTGCATCCTTTAAAATATCCCTGCTCAATCCCTGCAATCTTCTGGCTATAGTCGTCTTTTTCCAACTTCTCTAGATCAAAAAGCAGAAACTGCAGATTTGCCCGGTCTCTTACCAGCTTGTTGCTGAGAAGATAGGCCATCTCTTTAAAGGAAGAGATATCCTTTCCCCTCTCCATAAACTCATTGAGTTTTGCCTTGAGATCCTTTGTCTCCTGGGGAGATAAGATATGCGAGGTAAGTAGGTATATCTTAATGTCGGCTATGAGGTCCTTGAGTTCTTGGCTGTTCTGAGACCTGGCATTCCCCACCAGAATAAAAGACAAAACCGTAAAGGCAAGCAGAACCCTTAATCTCATCTCTTTGTGACCTCCTTCTTCACCAGGTCAATCCCTGCCCAGATATTCTCATTAAGCTGCTGTATCTGCTCAGGAGTCTGTCTCCCACCTGTCTTGCGGACCTGTTCTTCTATCTTCCTCTTGCCATCCTCAGGATTAAAATCCTCCATAATATTCCAGGTCAGCCACTGGATAAGGGTCAATCTCTCCATTGCAGGAGGAAGACCCGTAGGGGGAAACCTGCCTTCTTCTCTGAGCCTATCTACAGTGGAAGGAAGTAAAGGCAGACAGGTAAAATACTCATTAAAGGGATTGGCATCCGGTAAAAAGGAGTCAGGTGTGGAAGGCGGAAGATATATATCAGGGCTGCCCTCTGAAGGCGGGGGGTATTTTTTAGGGTCAGCACAAAACCCCTCCAGAGGCACTGAACGAGTCTCCCCTGGCGGGACAGAAACTCTATCTCCTTCGGTTATAAACATACGCTGGTAGGCAAACTCTCCGGGTAAAGCCCAGGCCCCGGCAGGAAAATCAACAGTTACAGGCTCACCTGTATTGTTCCTTACCCTGCCAGTGAATATCCCTCCGCTTGCCCTGTCCTTTCCTTCAAGAGAGACATCAGCCACCCCGGCCTGCTCCAGTGTAGCAGCATCCTCATAACGCCAGCTACCTAGCTCTCTTCCCCGGCACTCTTTGCGAAAGTCCTTTCGTAACCTATCCAGTTCCTCAGCTACCTCATCTCCAAAACGCGCCCAGTCATTATAGGCCAGAGAGGTCTTGATTATTTCTCTAAGCTGCTCCTTGGCCCGCTTTAAAAGGTCTGCCACCTTTTTCTGAGTAGAGTATCTGCCTTCCAGATCAGTAACAGTATTTAAGCCTGAATATGCCAGGCTTACCTCTGGAACACCCAAACCTGAGGGAACTATATTCATCAGTGTATCTATCACCGCCTTAGCCTCGTTAGGATTGTCAATATAACGGGGAAATTCCGAATAAATATCATCCATCCTATGTACCATATCGCTATAGATACGCTTGATATCATCCTTACTGGCGGATATGGTGCGCTGGATCTGCTCAATCTGGCGCTCTGCAGAGTCGCGCAGGGCACCGTTACAGAAGGAAATCGCCTCCAGATAATCGCTGACCGCATGGTTGAACTTGCCTCGCAGATTATCCATTCCGCCCGGCAGATAATAGCTCTCTGCAGAGGCAGAAAGAGAGACAGACGAGACTGCCAAGACCAGACACAACAGTTTACCCAGCCTCATAGACTACCTCCCAGGCTTTTTGAGGTTTAGGAAAAGGGTTGCCGTTTTCTCGCTGCCATCAGAAGAATAGGCCTTAAGCTGGATTGTAATTGCACTTCCTCGCAGGTATTTTCTATCAATACTAACAATATGCCCGTACTCTAGCTTATCCTTAAACGGTCCGGCAATCTTTTTTAGCCTCTTAGTTGACTTCCCCCTCCCAAAATAGACCTCATAATAATCAAAGGGGCCGCGAATAACGCCAAACAGATCCAAGGAAGACAGCCTGCCCTTTTTTCTCATAAAAACCACCTCTGTAGGAAGAACGGTAATAATATCTGAAGGATCATCTGCCTTCAACAGGGCCTGGTAGGCATCTAAGACACCTGCGCCTGTCCTTGAATCCCAGCCCGGCATATCCATATCCCGGGTCGTGGCCAGGATAATATCCTCAATCTGGCTATTGGTGAGTCCAGGATTTCTAGCCCAGATAAGAGATGCCGTAGCCGCTACAATCGGCGCAGAAAACGATGTCCCTGACTGCTTGAAATAGAGACGCTCCCTATCCATTGCCGGACCCTTCCATTCGGCGTCTTTAGAATGAAGAGAGTAAATATCCTCTCCCGGCGCCAGGACTGCCAAATTAGGCCCCTGATTATTAATTACACTGCGCGTGCCCTCGATATTCAAGGCCCCCACCACAAATGCCCTGCGGCCAGCAGGTGGACCGTAATCCCAGCTATTGCCTGCCTGGTTGCCTCCTGCCACCACTACCAAGGCCCCCTTAGAGTAGGCGTGGTTTATCCCCAACTGCTCCAGTTTGGATACACCTTTTCCTCCCAGACTAATATTAATAACCTTGGCCCCCTTATCAGCTGCATAATGCAAGGCCCGCCAGATGCCCAGGCTACTGGCCACCCCATTTTTGTCTGCAACCTTCAAGGCCATAATCCGGGCACCAGGGTTTATACCCGCGATTCCAATACCATTATCCCTTTTGGCAGCGATAATCCCGGCCACAAACGTTCCATGGCCTTTATAATCTGTAAGGTCTGTATTCTCCTCAAGAAAATTCCAGCCATTTACATCGTCCACATAGCCGTTGTTGTCATCATCCAGGCCATTTCCAGGTATCTCTCCTTTATTCTTCCAGAGATAGGCCGGGCCATCAGGATGAGAGGTATCCAGCCCGGAATCAATTACAGCCACCACGACATTTTCCTCCTCTCCTGACTCTATACCCCAGGCCGAGTTGTTCTCATCTAAGGGCCTGTAACCCACATATCTTATCCCCCACTGATCATGGGCACTGTCTTTGCCCCTGCCAAGGCCAAGCTCTACCTTAGCCTTACCCGAACCTATACCAAGCAATCCAATACCTCCCTTGCGCCTTCTCCTTTTAGAACCCTTACCTGCCCTTAAATAAAGCGGATCATCAGGATTTATCTCTTGGACCCGTCGCAGGAAAACAGGCTCTACCGCATAAACCCAACTCTGCCCAAAGAATACCTTCTCAAACCTCTCTCTACTCAGCCCCTTTCCCAGGACCCTGGCAATATCCTGAACAAGCTGACCAACCGCCTCAGGAGAAAGCCCCTGGCGAATAATTACCACTGTCTCTGGCCTAAACCCCTTAGGAATACGTAACACCTCCTCACCATACTGACTAACCAACTCTTGCCTTCTTTCCTTAATCTCATTATTCAACCCCTCTATCTTAGCTGGTAAACCCTGCTCTCCTTCCCCTAGCCACCAGGCATCCCTTACCTTCTCTAGAAACTGCTCTTTGCCTCGCAAAAGCGCATATTCAACGAGGACCTGCACCAAACCAGGCCTCTTAGAATCCTTATGCCTCAAATAACCCACAGGCACCCCGCAGGGATCAAAGATAACAATAGATACATTCCTCTTCTCCTTACCCTGGGCTATCACCGGCCCAGAGACCCCTTCCTGCTCTCCTGGCCATTCCCTATCCTTTACTGCAGGGGCAGGGGGCTTCTGCGTAAGGTCTATATTCGACCAGTCTACCGTGTCCCTGGGCGAGGCCTTATAAGTCAGGTCAACTGCCGACCAGTCAGCCTCATTCTGGGGCAAACATTCTCTGGCTAAAAAGAAGAAAAGACAAATAAACAATAGAGAAAGTGCTCTTCTCACTGCCAACCTCCAATTCTGATTTTAGGGCCTTTACTCCCTTTTGTCCAGAAGCAAAGTAATAATAAGATATTAATTATGAGCATATAACGAGGTAAAGATATAAGCCCTCCCTGGAGGAGTTATCTCCAAAAAAAATATAAAAACCAAGAAGGTCTATAACAAAGCCTTAAAAAATGGGAATTAACATCTTCCTAGCCTTTAATCTCAAGGTCAGCTCCTTCATACCCAATAGAAACAAAGACAAAATAGTAATTCGGCCCGCAAGACTTTGAGAATTTTTTTTCACTTAACAATAGATCCTAAAATAAGAACCAGCTAATACATACAATCCTGATCTACCATCCTCATCGATTATTGTCTGAATATAGGATAATAAGGAAGGAATCTTTTACCCCTCATCTATAATCCCGGATTATGCATTAGGTTTCTTTATCTTCCATTTTATAAAACTCAAACCTTAAATCTCAAAAATCAAAACCAGAGTCTAAGACCCTAAATCTTTCTATTTTCTCTTTTTTCTTTCCTCTTTATCATAAGCCATGCTCTAGGATCTTCTCCAGCAAATCTCCTTACATCAAGACTCTTAAAGATTAACGTAATCAGCCTCCTTAAAGATGGACCCAACCAATGTTGTCCTCCACTTTGCCTAGGCCCAAGCACAGCAACGACAGGAAATGTGCTGGCTAACTCTTCTAATCTGCGTCTTCTCTGTCTCTAAATAGACATAATTTATGTAAGATTGTAAATTCGAATTTACAAATCTTCATAAACTAGCGGAGAGGTAGGGATTCGAACCCTAGGTCCCGAAAATCGGGACACCTGATTTCGAGTCAGGCCCGTTAAACCAGACTCCGGCACCTCTCCGGAAAGACATCCAATATTATCCAGCTACAGACCCAATTGGGCAACAAACTCTGGCAATGAATCCACAATTATATCTGGTCTTTCCGATATGTCCAGCCCCTTACAGAGATCAGCGGACCCGCCTCGCACTAATACAGTTACGATGCCGGCCTTTTTACCCATTATAATATCTTTCTCATCATCTCCAATTATATAAATCTCACCCCTGGCAACATCAGGATAATCCTCAAGGACCTTCTCTATATTATAGGTATTCGGCTTCCTGCACAAACAACCCTCTTCTGGGCGATGGACGCAATAAAATATCCCGGCTATCTTTACACCCGCAATAGAAAGGGCCTCTTTCATCTTCTCAGTTATTGCCTGCAGGTCTTCGTAGGAATATAATCCCTTGCCAACACCTGATTGATTAGAGATTATATAGATGTCATAACCAGCATTATAGAGACGGGCTAGGGCCTCTACCACTCCATCGATAAACCTAAATTCCTTATAAGAGGTAACATACTTTCCACATCCAGGGAACTCATTTATTACACCATCTCTATCTAAAAATATTGGTACGCGACTCATAAAAATTATCTGCCCTCCCCACAACAAGAAATACTATCTGTCTCCCTCAATCCCAATTCAAGTACTGCCAGCATTTGCTTGTGTATCTTCCCGTTGCTGGCAACTATCTCAGGATAAAATATATCAAATCTGCCTCCCCTGAAATTGCTCACGCGGCCGCCTGCCTTTTTTAATATATATACAGCAGCGGCAGTATCCCATGCCTTCAGGTCCATCTCCCAGAATCCATCCAACCTGCCGCAGGCAACATAACATATGTCTATAGCCGCCGAACCATCCCGCCTTACTCCTTGGGCGCTATAGAGAAAGTTCACAAAGTGCTCGATATTGGAATTATCCATATGCCTGAATCTATAAGCAAAACCAGTACAGACCAATGAATCCGCAAGCTTTCTAATGCCAGATGGTCGGATTTGCCTCTTATTCAGAAATGCCCTATCCTTATCCGCCCAGAACATCTCCTGTCTCAATGGATCGTATACAACACCCAATATTGGCCTGCCTCTCCTTGTCAGGGCAATGGAGGTACAAAATACAGGATAACTGTGCGCATAGTTATTCGTCCCATCAAGGGGGTCAATCGCCCAAAAATACTCCTCTTCAGGGTAGATATTATTCTCTTCTTCGGCCAAGAACCCAAAATCTGGAAAGGCCTTCTTTAACTCCTTTTTATACATTTGCTCAACCAGAAAATCTACTTCGGTTACCAGATCTCTCTCCCCCTTTTTAGAGGCCTTTACCTTTCCAAAGGACCTAAGTATCTTCTTTCCTGCCTCAAGAGCCAGTTCCTTCGTCTTTTTTAACACTCTATTGTAAATTCTGTCGTTCAACATAATAGGACTCCAAGGCTATGTGAAATTTGACTTCACATAATCAGCGGCCATAATGCCTGCTATGCATCCTTGGCCGACTGCCTTTGCCAATTGAAACGGAAAACCGGTCACATCCCCTGCCGCGTATATACCCTTTATATTTGTCTTCTGTTCTGTATCAGTCTGGACAAACTTCATCTGTTTGTCATCCAGCATAATACCAAGTTCCATAGCAATCTCGTATATCCCTCTGGACCCCAGTTCAATAAATACACCATCCACATCCAATCTCTGTCCATCTGATAACAACACCTCTTCTACCTTATTCGATCCCTTAATCTCTGTTACCTGTGCTCCTATTACATTACAGCCTTTCTCTTTCAGTTGTTCAATCACCGAATCCGAGACAGAAAAACTTGGATATGCCAGATAGAGTTGGGAAGCAAAATTCAACATCATATCCGCTGCCCTGGCAGCTGCACTCCCTCCCCCTACGATCAGTACCTTCTTTCCCTTGAAGAACATACAATCACAGTCTGCACAGTAGCTTACTCCCTTACCAAGGAATTCTTTCTCTCCAGGGACATTTAACTTTTCGTGCTTGATCCCAGATGCCAGGATAACCGCATAGCAACTAACCTCCATATTCTCTGACTTTACTCTGAAACCACCATTTTCTGGTATTATGGACATAATATCCTCGTAAAAGAACTTCACGCCTATATCTTTGGCCATGGAAATCCCATTGAGCAAGAGGTCCCTCCCAAGTACCGGGTATTCGACAGAAAGATAATTGTCGATATGGGCATTCCATAGATTGCTCTTCTCTGGATCCCCAAAGACATATACAGAACAGCGTTTAGAGGCATGTATCGCCGCCTGTATTCCAGCCGGTCCGCAACCCATTACGACAATATCTACCTTCTCCATCTTCTTCCTCCTATTCAATCGAGACCATTATTCCTTAATCAACGAAAGCACATACGGCAGTACGGGTATAGCACCTGCCACACGTACAGGTATGCCTGTCTTCTTATCAAACCACAGTTTTATCTTAGATGGACGAGTAAGCACGAGCCAAGTACTAAAGACCCCTGCCTTCGTACTTACTCTATTGCCATCCCTGACTAGTAACTCGTAATCTCCTACTGGGAGCTTTATCTTGCTACCATTTAGTTTCCTAATATCTTTATTTCTATTTTTCATAATAAACAAAAAGACATTTTCTACTCCTGGCCCTGGAGAGAGTTCCATTAGCTGACCATTCTTGACAATTGTAACCGTACCCTTCTTTTGGTTATAATATTCTACAATTTTCTCCTTCTTCCCAAATAAAACCAGATCTCTTTCCACTATAACCGGTAACCCTTTTTCATTTGCAAATATATCCTCTCTGTCCTTGAACTGTTTTGTATTGACATAGACAGAAAGATGCCTGTACTCTACCCCGTCTTTTTTTACCAGGCCTTTATCCTCAAGCTCTGCCCGTCCAATTGTCACAAAACCCATTTTAACATCGTAGGCAAACCGACCTTCTTTTGCCCAAATAATAGGGAGAGAGATCCCTAGACAAAAAAGCACAAAAATCAAGAATACAAATAACCTCATATCCACCCCAGCAGGTTATGCAATACAAAGACAACTACCCAAGAAAGAACCACACCTACAGCCAAGCTACCAATGGCCCACTTTCTACCCACCTTTCTGGAAAGCGCAATATATAGAGGGAAACAAGCAGGATAAAGAAAGAGAAATACCAGCATCCTAAAGACCTCAGGTCTACGCAGAGACAAATCCTGCCCTTTAAGAATTATCTCAGAGATAAGGACCATCTCCCTGGCAAAAAGCCCTGTAAAGAGGGCAAAAAATTCCTGCCAGCCTAACCCTATCGGCCGCCATAGTATAGATGCAGGTGAAAGATATACTCCTAGATTGAGGGAATCATTCAACAACCAAACCAATACCGACATAGGAAACAGTATAATAGCTAGCTTCCTGAAATATAGGAGACTGCTCTTTGCGGCCATCCCTAACAAATTCGGTAAGGGAATCATACGCAATTCAGGCAGTTGCGTTACACTCGGAGGAGAAATCACAGGTTGATCCGCTAATCTCTTAATAATCAAGGATAAAAAAAGCTGATAACCCACACCCATCAGGAAAATTGCTAGAAGAAGAGACGCCGTAAGATAAGTGGAAAATATCAATGACAAAGAAACCGCAAAGACTAGCATAGATCCCATACAATTTCCAAACGGCATGCCCAAGGCAAGGGCAAATCGATCAAAACCAGATATCAAGTCCCAGGTTGTCTTCAACATTGGAATAGGGCAACCCAGACTTCCAAATATCGGGATAAAACAGGCTCCATGAAATCCAAACATATGGAACAGCTTATCTAGAGAAAAGGCCAGGCGATATATATAACCTGACTCATAGAGCAGATGATAAAAGAGGTAAAACAAAAAGACACTAGGGAAAAAACTCATTACAGCCCCCATGGAAAATAGAACTGGCGTAAAGGCATTCTCTGAAACTATCTCTAAGATGCCAAAAAGCAAGGATAAGCCAATCCTTGCGCCAAAGACAAGTACCAAAAAAAAGGTGTAAAGGCCAAGAAGTCCACCAATAACAGTAAACAAAGGGCGCAATAAATTAGCTACCCCCTTCTTTAACATACGGGCATCCTCCAGTGCCCCTAGGACCAATCCTTTCCTATATTCAAAAATATGCCGAGATATTTCGTATCCGTGTTGATGTAAGAATTCCTTCTCGGCCTCTGCAATTATTTCTTTAACTTTGGTCCTTGTATCTTCTCTTTTGAAAAACACATCCACATCCCTGGGGGTTTCCAACAATTTCAGGGCAACTGCCTTAGCCGGAAAGACAAGACTACACTGCTCCTCTGATATCCAGGCTATCACTCTTTTGACAGGCTCCTCTACCAAGGGATCCAGATTAAAGTGCCCATCCTCCCTATCCCTCTCAGAAATCGCCTCAAATAGGGCATCGATTCCATAACCACGCCTTATATTCACTGCCACTGCACTTATTCCCAGCATATCCGAAAGCCCTGAAAGGCTATACAAGGCATCAGAATCCCTATCCACAGCTATAACGACGGATTTCCCGAAATCACCCAAATACTCCACCAGAAGTAGTCCTCTCTCGATCTGCGTCTCCTTCTCCAGAACAACAATCGCGTCATAACTGCCCTCCAAAGCAATCCTCAACCCAACATTATCGCGCACAGACAATGGGAAATCTCCCAAAACAGATGGTAAAACATCTATAAGTATTCGCCTGCCCCGCCATATCCTGCTACCCCTGAGAATAGGCGCAATATAATCTCCATCAGATACCTCACTAAAATCACCGCATATCCTTTTCAAAAGGGCCTCTTTCCCCACACCCTCAAAACCAATGACCGCAATCTTATAGGCATAATCACTATCTTCCACCACCATTATACGGTTTATTATACCCCTACCTACCACCACCTTCGTGCCATTGACGATTACAGAAAAAGGGCCATCTTCAAATAATTTATTCGTAATAACTATTCGACTGCCAGGAATTATGCCCAGCCCAATCAACCTACACTGGGCCTCCCTTCCACAGTCAAATTCTACTACCTTTAACGGTACCCCTACAGGGGCATCTCTAAGGGTAATCTTTTCCATATCCCAACCTTTCAAATTTTGCTTGTATTATAC
>WGAY01000031.1 GCA_015494585.1 Candidatus Omnitrophota bacterium
ACCAATTCCTTTATCTTGTCAGCCAGAGGAATAACTGCCCCGGCAGAGAAACCAGTAACAACATACCTTTCCTCTTCCTCCTCCAGATCTGGCAGGCTCAAGGCCTTCTCTATAACGGCAGTATAATCATAACCATCTATGTGCGGCACATCGGGAAGGCCGGCTATGCCAGTAGTAAATATCCTGTCTGCGTATTCCTTCTCAGGAATAAGCACACAGTTAGATGTGCCAAGTATAGCGGCATTATACTTCTTAAAGAGCCTCTTCTGATCGTGCCACGCACCGCCAAGGTTGCCTACCAGATGTTTGAATTTTTTCAGCTCCGGATAACCATGCGCAGGGAGCATCTCTGAATGGGTATATACGTTGATTCCCTTGCCCTCTGTTTGCTTTAACAACTCGTATAACGCCTTCAGATTATGTCCGGTAACGATTATCGCCTTGCCCTTAACCGCACTTGCCCGAACCTTCGTAGGCTGGGGTTGGCCAAAGGCCTTGATATGGGCATTCTTTAACATCTTCATTGCCTTAAAATTGATATTGCCTGCCTTAAGCGAAAGGTCTATAAACCTTTTGATGTCAAAATTCACATTCGTAAGCGTGGAGTAAAGGCCTTCGGCAAAAAACGCATCTATCTTAGGGTCGCTCACCCCCAATTCTCGTGCATGGTAGGTATAAGCAGCAATTCCTTTCAACGCGAAGATTAAGTTATCCTGCAGATGTGCAAGCACCGGATCCTTTCCGCACACACCATAGACAGTGCAGCCTTCTCCCCTGGCTGTCTGCGAACACTGGAAACAAAACATATCCATTTTCGACCTCCTTGTTCTTTGATAAATTTATTAGGACTCCTAACTATTTTGTGTTATTATAAAAATCGTTGCTGTGAAAGTCAAGGGAAATTTGTGCTAAAAAAAGTTTAAACCAAAGATGGAAGAAAGGATTATTTTTTTGTTGGCTAAATTATGCCTGGCTCAGAAAAACATCCTCTGGGAGCAAGGGTATAAATACTCGTTATCCCCTACCCAGATAGAAATCTTATTCGCAATTTCCTCTTACACCAAACCTATAACTGTATCCTACCTTGCAAGAGAAATGGCCATAACCAAACCAACTATCAGTGACTCGGTCTATGCACTTGAAAAAAAGGGTCTCATTAAAAAGATACCTATGAAAGACCGCAGGAAGGTAGGCCTAAAGATTACAAGCAAAGGAAAGACCATTATCAAAGCCATTCGCAGAAAAAATCCACTACTAAATATCATCAAGGAGAGGCTTAACAACCAGGAAAAAGCCTCATTATTCCCCCCACTTTTAAAGATAACATCGGCTCTAAAGGACAATGGCTATTTACAAATTGTACGCAGCTGTCCCTACTGTGGAAACCTTATATACAAGAATAAGGCTTATCTTTGCACTATTAGCAAAAAGAATCTCTCGCCTTCTGAATTTCGGATAAACTGCCAATATTTCAAAGATGAGGAGGGGAAATAAAAAGGCATCCCAAGCCCATCTATGCTAGGCCAATTGGACCGTCACTATTGACGAAATGGCATTTTCAAGAAGACCCTCGGTAGTCTTTGCCTTTATCCCTACTTTTTCTACGGGCAGGCCTAAAACCTCAGATAAGCGTTGTCGTATCTGTTCCTTGTAATGCCCAAGGCTGGGACTATCCATTATAAGCACAGCATCTATATTCACTATACTAATCTGACCTATCATCGAAAGGACAGCTTTTAGCATCTCCAGGGAATCTGTTCCCTTCCACTTTGGATCAGTATCAGGGAAAAGATCCCCTATATCCGGCCCACCAACCGCCCCCAAGAGAGCATCTATAAGGGCATGTATAAGCACATCCCCATCTGAATGGGCCATTAGCCCTCTATCAAAAGGGATCTCCACTCCACCCAGTCTCAAAGGTCCATTGCCTCCCAATCTATGTATATCAAATCCTATTCCAATCATCTGTCAACTATTGGCAAATTGCCCTAGATTACAGCTTCAATTCATCAATAAATGCAATGTTCTATAAATCTGCGCAGGGAATAGTAGATATTGGCCTGACGCATAAAATATTCACCCACCAGGACTGCATCTACACGTAGCTGCTTTAAAATAGGTAGGACTTCCACGCTTATCCCGCTCTCTGCAACACGAATTTTGTCCTCGGGGATCATTGGCATATACTTACTGAAATTGCTAACATCTACCTTAAGGCTCTTAAGGTCCCTAGAATTAACCCCTATTAAATCTGGGTCAAGACGCATTATCCTCTCTATATCCTCCCCTGTATGGGCCTCGAAGAGCACATCACAGCCAAGGTGCCTGGCACATTGGTAAAGACCTTCAAGTTCTTTGTCATCGAGCATCGCTGCTATCAACAGGACTGCATCGGCCCCCATTGCACAGGCAAGATATATTTGATAATCCCTTACAAAAAAATCCTTACATAAAATCGGCAATTCTACAAAATCGCGCACCGTGCGAAGATACTCAAAACTGCCATGAAAATGTTTTTCATCAGTGAGTATAGATATGGCATCGGCCCCTGCACCCTGATACTCCAGGGCAATATCCACAGGAGACCTCCTATTAGGATTGGATATCACACCTTTAGAAGGCGAGGCATATTTTATCTCAGCGATAACCGATATGCGATTACCGTGTCCAATGGCATGTTTAAATCTATAAAATTTCTGGCGATAATTTATCATATGCCTAAGTTGGCTAATAGGATATTCTACAGCTAGATCCTCTATAATCTCTAACTTTTCTTTCTTAACCTTTTTAAGGAAGTTCAACATTTCCCTTCTCCTACAAACCTAGTTAATGTAGAAAATGCCGGGTTGGGGCAAACAACAGGGCTATACCGAACTTATCACAGGCAGAGATCACCTCTGGATCTGCCTTTGAACCACTAGGCTGTATAATCGCCTTTATACCCCTCTTTGCAGCCAGTTCTATATTGTCGGTTTTCGGGAAAAAGGCATCACTTGCCAAAACTGCTCCCTTCCCCTTATCTCCAGCCTGATCCAGGGCAATCTTCACTGCACCCACTCTGCTCATCTGGCCAGCTCCTATCCCCACAACCACCTGCTGTCGTGCAACTACAATTGCATTAGACTTGACAAAGCGCACCACCCTAAAGGCAAACATCAAGTCCCTCAACTGTGCCCTTGTAGGGGCCTTTTTGCTAACCACTCTCAGGTCTTCTTCCTTTTCAAAAAACAGATCCGGCTCCTGAATCAGAAATCCATTAAATACCTGTCTTATCTGAAACTCGGGCCTATGACGCTTGACCTCTACTACTCTCAGATTTTTCTTCTCACTTAATATCTCAAGTGCCCGCTTTTCGAAGTTAGGGGCAATAACACATTCCCTAAAACCAGATTTTACTATTTCTTTAGCACAGCGGCCATCTACTGTCTTATTTATCCCAATTATACCACCAAAAGAAGACAATGGATCGGCATTATAGGCCTTTTTGTAGGCAGTCGCTACATCTTTAGCAATAGCCAAGCCACAGGGGTTTGCGTGTTTTACAACTACTGCACATGTCTGAGGTAGAAAGGCACTACACATAGACCAAGCAGCCGATAAATCCATAATATTATTATAGGACAGATCCTTTCCTTGCAATTGACGAAATACAGAACGGCTACCAAAAGGTAAATAAAAGCCGGCCCTTTGGTGTGGATTTTCACCATATCTTAGTTGTTGTTTCAACTCAAGTCCTATTACAGACTCCTCTGACAACTCAAAGTCACTGCCAAATAATGCATTGCTTATCCAGGTATCATATTTTGAAGTAATTGAAAAGACCTCACCAGCCATCCTCTTTCTAAAAGAAAGGGAAACCGCACCTTTGTTTTTTTCTAGTTCCCGAAGGAATCGTCTATAAAAAGACGGATCCGGTAAAGTAGCAACCCACTTATAATTCTTCGCCGCTGCTCGTAACATCGTGGGCCCGCCGATATCTATATATTCAATCAGATCTTTCTCTCCTGATAGATAGGCATCTTTAAACGGATATAGATTAACCACAACGAGGTCAATTGGAGCCCCACCTATTCGATGCAACTCTTTCCTGTCCTCTTTGTTGTCTCTGCGAAACAATATGCCGGCATGCAACCGGGGATGCAATGTCTTGACTCTACCTGAAAGTATCTCTGGAGAGGCGGTGTACTCTGATACCTCTCTGACTTTTACTCCTAATTCTTTAAGTTTCTTAGCAGTCTTCCCAGTAGAAATAACCCCTATCCCGTAACGCCTAAAGGCACCTGCTAATTCTTCCAGGCCTGTTTTGTCCCACACACTCACCACTGCATTTTTTATCCTGACCATATCCATTTCAACCCCTCCACTTAGTTTATTCATACCTCAAGGCCCTTGCTGGCTCAAGTCTCGCCGCCTGAGAAGACGGATATAGGGAAGATAAAACAGCAATCGAAATCGCCGAGACTATCACAAGAAAGGCATCGGTAAGCTCCAGTTTTGCTGGCAGGTAGTCTATATAATATACGTCAGCAGGTAGCCTTATAAGATGCCAGTGCTCTATTGCTAGAGATAGTCCTACTCCTATAATTCCTCCGATAAGCGCCCCAGCGATACCTATAAGGATACCTATATTCAGGAATAATCTATATATCTCCCCATTCGTAAGGCCCAGGGCCTTTAAAACCGCGATCTCCTTTGTACGAGTTGCCACCAATACCACTAGGGAACTCACTATATTGAAAGCCGCAACTATAACTATCAACAACAATATCAAAAACATAACGTACTTCTCTAACTTCAGTGCTGAAAACAGACTCTTATTAGACTCTATCCAGGTAAGGGCCGAAAGCCCTCTATCCTTAAGCACATCAAACAACCTTCTTTTGATATAAGAGGCATCCATTGGATTATCCAAAAATATACCAATAGCATTTGCCTCGTTATCCTGCAGAAAGAGAAGCCTCCTCACTAATGACAAAGGGGCCAGTATTGTTTGGCTATCATACTGATAAAGGCCAGTCTCAAAAATACCCGACACATTTGCCTGATAATCCATACCTGTGATAGGAGAAAGCAAGATCAACCTATCCCCAGGCCTCAATCCAAATTGTGCTGCCATGTCCTTGCCGATTAGCACACTATTGCCTTCTGGGATATTCCCATCAAAACCTTTAGGGAGAAATGGCTTGCCAGATGTAATATCTATGCCCCTGATAAAACATGGAGATATCTTGTCTCGCACCCGCACAAAGCCCTGTAGATAGGCAAAGGGAACAACCGACCTAACACCTTTTACAGACAATGCCTTTAACAGAGATCTATCGATAGAGAAAACCTCTTCTGAGGTTATAAGAATATGGGGATTATTTTGGATAATCTTATTACGCAATTCTAAGTCAAAACCATTCATCACCGCCATCACTGTAATCAAGGCAGCAACACCTATAACGATCCCCAAAATAGACACAGCGCTCATAAAAGAAAGAAAGCCCCCACGAGCCCTTAGAAAAAATCTCAAGGAGAGAAAGTTAATGTACTCCATAATATATTGTTATACAGATTCCCTCTCTGGCTTAAGCAATGGAAAGAGTATAACTTCCCTGATAGAAGGCCTATTTGTAAGTATCATAGCTAATCTATCTATGCCCACACCTAGTCCCCCTGCTGGTGGCATACCATACTCCAAGGCAGTAACAAAATCATAATCTATATTTTCAGTAGGGGCATTGTTCTGCCTTACTTCTTCCTCAAACCGCACTAACTGATCTTCAGGATCCGTCAACTCAGAATAGGCATTGGCCAGTTCCATCCCCCCTATAAATAACTCAAACCGTTCGGCCAGAGATGGATTATCCTTTTTCAAGCATGCAAGAGGACAGAGTATAGAGAAATAATCCGTGAAAAACACTGGTTTGCGCTGCTTTTCTATATCAAGTAGGTCCTCCACCAGCTTAACTACCTGGGAACGAGACAGACGAGAGGTATCAAGATTACCAATACCTCTCTTAGGGAGTTTTTGTATCATTACTTCCGTCGGATCATCGGGATTTATATCAAATCGATCCTTTACTGCCTGGGCAAAGGATATCCTATCCCAAGGAGGAGTAAAATCTATCTGTTGTCCCTGATATTCCACTACAGCCGAACCGTTGACCTCTTTAACCACATAGTATAGCATCTCCTCTGTCAGGCGCATTACCCCCTCGTAATCCATATAGGCGGTATAGACCTCAAGCATAGTAAATTCTGGATTGTGACGAGTAGAAACACCTTCATTCCTGAAACTACGATTTATCTCATAGATACGATCAAAACCTCCTACCAACAATCTCTTTAAATAGAGCTCTGGGGCGATTCTTAGATACAAATCTATATCATAGGCATTATGATGGGTTACAAACGGTCTGCCGGCCGCACCCCCTGGGATAGGATGAAGCATTGGCGTTTCCACCTCTAGATAACCTCTTTCATCTAGAAACCTGCGTATAGAAGAGATAATCCTGGCCCGTTTTACAAAGACCTCTCGATTTTCAGGGTTGGCAATCAAATCCAGATACCTCTGGCGAAACCTGACCTCCACATCCTTCAGGCCATGCCATTTCTCAGGAAGGGGACGAATAGATTTTGTCAACAGCTTTATCTCTTCAAGACCTATCGTAATCTCACCTGTTTTAGTAACAAACAAACGTCCTTTGACCCATACTATATCCCCTATATCCAGCAGGCCCAATAGATCCCATACCGCATCTCCCACGTCGTTCTTACGCACATAAATCTGTATACGGTCTGAGGAATCGCGTACATCAAAGAATACTACCTTGCCATGCCCACGCCAGGCTGTTATACGCCCTGCAACCGAGACAGACCTTCCCTCCTGGTATTTCTCCTTTAAATCCCTGGCCATATCCTGAGGGACAACAGACCTAGAAAATGGCTCTATCCCCTTCTTCCTAAGGGCTAAAAGACGCTCTTTTCTGCTTTGTATCAAATCTATTTCCGCCATAGACGGATATTGTAAACCCAAACATATACCTGTGTCAAAATATTTCCCAATCTTATGAATCTCAGTGAGATTTAAAGTAAATTTATAACCGTGACCTATATCAGAAATAACAGTTCGTTTGCCAAACAGACAAAGCGTGCTATACTATTAAATGAAAACCAGGCAATAAAGGATAGAAAAAGCTAAAGTTTTCTAAAAAATTGCCGATTATAATATTGAGGTAAAAAGCAATGGATAGAATACAAGGGCCACAATCAAAACAAACACAATATCTAAACGAACTCTTGTCAAAGAAGAAAGTCAATGCAAGACAAGAGGATAACAGCAAAAAAGCAGACTCTGCCAAAGAAACCGATAGAAAAGACCAAGTCCATATATCTCAGGAGGGCAGACAATTATCCGAGGCCAGAGAATATTACAGGGAATTCCTAAAAAAACGTGCTGAAGAGGTCAAAGAGGCCAGAGAAAAACGAATAGAAGAGACCAAAAAACGACTAAAAGAGCACAGATATTCCATAAATCCTGAAAGGATCGCCCAAGAACTCTCCAATCAAGAAATGGGATATTAAATATCCTCTACTCTTTCAAATTCCTGCCCTCTAATAAAATATTAAAAACTTCCATCTTCTGTCTCGACTTTATTACCATAATTTTACCCAAATTATGCAACAATATCGTTCCCTAGAAAAAAAGGTAGAGAAAGGAAAAAACTTGCAAGATAAAAGATAAGCTTAAGCTATGACCTGTGTCTTCGTATTTTGAGATTTGACCTTGAGATCTAATGCACAATCCGTGTTAAATTTCTTTCTTTAATCTCCGATTTCCATTCTTCTTCATATTGGAATAGAATAAAAGCATATCTCTCTCCATCTTAGAGACGCCCACAGACAATTCTTCATCTACAAAGATGTCCTCTTTCTTCCACAAGATACCAATCACAGCAAAATCTTCTGGCAGGAATACAGCAAACGATTTTATATCCAGGGCAAGTTTATCGACCAAGACCTGCATAGGCAATTTTGCACTGGCAAGCAATAACTTCCCAAGCCTGTCTATATCATAACTCCTACCTTCTTTATTCCTCACATTAAAAATAGAAGGAGTATAGAACAATACTATATCGCCTTTTGTTATCTTTATCTCTCTAGGTTCATAATAGATCTCACGGGATACTCCCAATGGAATTCTTTCCTCTACTTCATAACACTTGACCTGTTTCTTAAACCTATCTAAAACAACAAAAGAAACACCACCTGCCCCAGAGAAGAATAACCTATTGTTGGGAGAATCTAAAAGGACATACAAAAACTTTGCACTCATATTGATTACCTTGCCGCGTACCAAGGCCTTATTTACACTATATACAACCTCACCTGGCTGGTGTGTAATTATAGAATGGGACCTTAATAGGCCCCTTAAATAAGAGATCTTTGTTAGGGCAGACTTACCGACATCCATAACATCTGCCACTACCAGCGCTAATTTATCCTGCCCTACATCCACAAAATCATACATGCTGCCACCTATTTCCTGTCCATAAGACTCTCTTATCCTTATATCCATCCAATCCACATAAGGGGGAAGATACGTTGTCTTCTCTTTTATCTCTTTCACGATATACTTCTCTAGATTACGAACGCTAGAGGAAATCCGATCAATGCGCCATCTTGCAATGGCAAAGAGAAAAAAGGCAACAAAGACAGCTGTCACCATCTCAGATACCATAAAAAATGTATTGTGTTGGATACCAAAATAAAAGGCATACGATATCGAAGCTATGATTAAAACAAACATGCCAGCCATAAATCGATAAGAACGCATCGCTGCCAGCACAATGGCCAATAAAAAGAAGAGAAAGGTAAAGAATTGGGTAACTAGCGGGATGAATCTGAAAGTCTGCCCATGTCTTATTCCTACAAAGGCCTTATAAATGAGCTCCTGTAAGGAAACTCGATTGCCAACGCCATCCGTATAATAAATACCAAACGGCCCCTTATACCCTATTATACAAAACTTATCTTTAACCACCTCGCTTGCTGGGACCCCGATCCCTCTATGCCTATAATGGAAAAAGAGCTTAGGCGGCAATATATCAGAGACAGAGATTTCTCTAACCTTTTTCATATCAAATAAGGACCTAGTTATATCTAACCCACCTCTAAGATCCAGAAAGAGACGCAGGTCTTTTCCTCCTGATTCAAGACTCCAAGATATTTCCCTAGCCTTGGGCGAAATAGAAAAATTCATAATATCCCTAGAGAGATAGATGCCTAAGGCGCGCATTGCCATATGGGGGACGACATTGCCCTTATAGGAAAAAAAGGGATAAAATCCCAAGACTCTCCCCATCTCATCTGTATAAAAATCCACTGATCCAACCATAACAAAAGGTAAAATTGCCTTCCAAGGTAGCCAAAAGACATCACTGGCAGATACAATCCCAGTCAACGAAGGCATTATTCCTGAAAATCGAACAGGAAAAACAACATTATGCTGGGCCTTAAGAACCTTTATCAAGGCATAATCCCCGCTTGTACCGCTGGCCCCCATAACCGGAAAGGTAATCATCACCAGTTTTGCATTTCTTAACCTAGCAAGCAATAAGGCAAGGAACTTGCGGCCAACCGGGGGCTGGAGTCTATAGGCCTTAAGATCTGCTTCATTTATATTTATAATCAAAATATCCTTATCATTATATTGATATTGCAGGGGCTTCTTTTGATTTTTTAAAATAAATTGCTTAAGATTATTATCTAGAATTAAAAACTTCGCAGGAACAAACAAAAAATAAAAGACAAGAACTGCCGCTATACTGGCTATAAAATAATACCTTATCCTAAACCTCTGCATAATCTCTCCTCTTAGCTATCAATTATAACTCACGCGGCACAGAGATTCTAATAATTTCTTTATCCATCGGTCTATCTAGCCTTGCCGATACTTTGAGCTTAGACAATAGATACCTTATTAGATTTTCATCTAAGGATAGATTTTTCTGCCAGGAAGAACCATCCTCTAGAGGGAAAACATCCTTCAAATTAGGCCACAAACCCACAGGGATTATAAAACTTATCTCCACCTCCGTATCACTGCCAATAATATCCACTCGAATCTTTTCTTCTCCAGCCTTGTTCAATAGTATATCGATGAAACTGACCAATAAGTGTTCTAACTTAAACATATCCGTCAATACCCTTGTATCACCAGCCAGTGATATCTCTAACCTACCCCTCACATTTGAGGGCAATAAAAAAGCAATTCTTTCTTTAAATAGCTTTTCTACCGAGACCTCGCTAAGTACAAGTCTACTGCAAATCATATCAATACGTGTATGATCCAGGAGTCTATCATAAAGTGCACGTAAGGCCTCTATCTCTTTAAAGGCTGGCTTTAAGGTATCTATATCTTCTCCTAAGATATCAGCAGCATAATCGACAAAGTCCGTTAAAACCTTATCAAGATTATGCAAGGGTTTATAGAAATTCTTAGAAATATCTGTAAGATAGGCGGTCTTTAAGGCATTTGCCCAGGACATTGTCCCTATTTCTTCCTGGACAATGGTATCCCTAAAAATAAATAGATATCCTGCTCTCTCCTGAGATTCATTAAAAACCTGTTCCCCCAAAACTAATAATGGAATAATAACGCCTTTCTGGGTAATGAAATTAAATTTTTGAGGGAACACACACAGGCCATTCACATCAATATCATTCAACACCTTTTCCATGGCAAAACAAACCCTCCAGGGCAAGGTATCTCTTATATGCTTTCCTTGCCAGTTATCTATTTCCAGCATTATTTCCAAATTTTTGTTTAGCTCCAAAATATTTAGATGTAAATCGGTCAAGAGAATCCCCTCACTTATAGAATCTTTCAAAAGCCCCCACAACATTACCTTGTCCATAATATCTTCGCCCCTGTTTCAATCTATGAGCCGCATAAAGGCCTCGGCCCTCTCTATCTCTTGCCTAATCATAACGTTAACCTCCTCCAGATCCCTATCTTGAAGAAGAAAGTCTATTAACTGCTGGCCATGGACTACGACATTATCATCACCAGCACTTCCAATCCCCATCCCCCTGACCAGGGCATCTGCCAGCATTACAATAGCTACATGGCGCTTGTTTTCTATAACATCGATATCGTGATGCAAGGCTGCACTCTCTACGATATTATCCGGCATTTGCCATGCTTCGAACAACATCCCAGCGATATCTGGATGCGGGATATCTACCTCCTCCCTTTCCACCTCAAAGAAACTACGATCTTCTCTCTTTGCCCTGGAAACTATATGTAGGAATAGTTCCGGCTCCAATCGATACAATGCTAGTTTCCCAGCATCATGCAAAAGACCTTGAGTAAAGAATTCCTCTCCATTCTTAAAACCTAACATCCCTGACAATACCTTAGATGCACATGCAACGCCCACCGAGTGGTACCAGAAATCTCTGAGAGAAAACGGTCCTTTGGAATCCAGCCCTTCTATTAAGCCATATACCGAAAAACTCATCACCAGACTCTTTAATACATTAAATCCCAGGATAACAATTGCATGGGTAATAGAACTAATATTCCCTTTAAATCCGTAATAGGCCGAATTCACCACCTTCAATATCTTAGAGCTAATAGCCACATCGTTGGCTATCATTCCCGTAATATCTCGAGCTGAAACCTTAGGATCCCTTATTGCCTTTATCACCGCATTTACCGAATCAGGCAAAGGCGGGATTTCCTTCATGGAATTAACGCGTTCTGCAATCGATTTCATACTAATCCTCCAACAATAGATTCACGCTATCTAGCATATACCTAGCAACTGTGTTATCCGGTTGTTTTTCCAACACCTGTTTTAATAGGTCCCTAGCCATTTCATATTCCTGCTCATCTATCAACTCCATTGCCTTCTCGAATAATTCATCCGCTGATAGATCCTTAGTAGAACCAGCAGAGGCTTCAGCGGTTGCCTTGGTGCCCTGTTTTCCTGAACGAGAAAAAAGCCCTGCATGGAAACTCTTTTCCTTCTCTCCAGAAGCAAAACCACCTGTTTTCTTTTCGTGTTCTAAGACAAACAGTTTCCGCTTAAGGCCGTTTATCTTATCCTTCAGATTACGAATAACAATATCGCGCTCCTTAAGACGCCCCTGCAAGTCCTCTAGCATCTCCTGTTGTTCCATAACTTTATTGTTATTCACATCAAATTTTGCCAGGATATTCTCTTTATCCATCTTCAACTTCTCTATCTCCTGATTTAGGGCCTTGATTTTCCCTTTAGCATCCACTATCTTGGCCAAGCAGTCTTGATACTTTTTCTCTGATGATATAGAGCTCTCTTTGCTCTCCTGTTTTAATAGAGATATTCTATCATTGGCATCTTTTAGGCTTACCTTTAATTTCTCCACTTCTGCCTTTTTATCGGCCAATTCTTTTTCAAGAGAATCATTATAGCGTTTCTGTGTCCGCACCCTGTCTTCCAAAGAAGCGATCCTCTTTTCATAACCACTTACCTTTTCATTCAAGGCCATTACCTGGGCCTTGTACTTGCGCTCCATCAGATCTTCTAGGGAAGAGTAACTTTTCAATAGTTCTTTTATTTTTTCATCCTTTTTAGCAATCTCTTCATCCTTGCTCTGCAAACCCTGTTGAAGGGAAACAATAGCAGTTTTTACCCTGTCTTTATATTCCGCTAAGCGGTCTCTGTATTCTTTCTGTTTGTCTTCTAACAGCTTTTGATATTCAGCCTGTTGTTTTTCTAATTCAAACTTATATTTCTCATCCAATATCTCTATTTTATCCTCATAAGACTTCTTCATTTGTTCCAGCTTCTGGTCATAATAGGCCTGCAACTCTTCCTTATCCCGGACTAATCTCTTCTTCAGATCCACCAACTCTTTCTCTGCTGCCTGGAGTTTATCCAATAAGAAGCCCTGATTACAATCGCCAGAAGAAAGTTTTGCCTCTATCTTTAACTTTAGATTCTCTAATTTGGCCTGAAGGGCCTTATCTTTGGGAAACATAAAAGAGGCCTCTGAAAGAAGGAAATAAGCCTCCAAAAGATCCCCTTTGTCCTTTGCATCTTCTCCCTGCCTATACAGAGTAGTTGCCTTATCAACCAACTGCTTCCATAGGTCAGAATCTGTTTCAGCCATTGCTAAAACGCCCATTGAGAAAAAAAGCAAGGTCAAAATAAGAAAACCAACCTTTCCAACCACCTTTTTCATAACTGCGCCCCCTCTAGTTTATTCAATAGATCCTCACTTATTAAAGGCCTTAGTTTTTCATTGAAAAGTCTTTTATCGATAGACTCTGGAAACATGTCTTTGGCCTTTATCTTTTTTACTTCTCCTTTACCATATCGCCTCTTCTCATCTCCTATTACGATAACATCATACTCATCCATCGCCTTAGGTCCTCCAACCACAATTCCCCGCGATCCATCGGATAGTCTAATCATCTCACCCAAATAAAATTTAGAAAGATGCCTATTCAAAATCTCCACTGCCTTCTTTTCAAATAGGGAGTTACTAAACTCCATCATTGCCTCTATTACTTTATCAGGATGATATATGCCTCTCAACACATCAAAGGTTTCTGCCACAGAGACAATCCTACTGTAAAGATGCATCACCCTAGGATAACCATAGAAATCCTTTTCCGGTATGTCTTCCGGATAACCTGTGTTATTCATATAGCGATGGTGCTCTAATGCAATTATTCCCATCTGAGGGCTCAAAGTCTCGGTTTCATTTATTATCATACACCCAACCCTTGAATGCTTAAAAAACAAATTATCCCCTATCTCTCCTATTCTCTCCCAGGCCATATCAACCCAACCCACATCTTCTAAAAGACCTCCCGCAATCAAGTGAGTTATCCTTTCGGCATTAAACTCCCCATAGTGAAGCGCAATAATCCCTGCAATAATGGCAACATTTACAGGATGGGCAATACGATAAGTATGGAAATTATAAAACAACGGCATAGGGGATACCTTGCGATGAGAATAGTTAGACCTTATAACATACACTAGATCCTGAATATTTTTCTTATATTTATGCAACAAGTCAAATCTAAAATTTGAATACCTATTCCAATAATCCCTGAAAGAATAATCCAGGGAAAAAGATTTTTTTTCTGATATATATATATCCAGAACAACTCCACAACGCGTCAGAAAATCGTTCAATAACACTGACAAAGCTACCCTCAAATCCTCATCTATAATCAAGTCAATGTCCAGGTCACACAAAGGATCCTTTAGAAACACATAATCCACGCCCAGAGAATTTATCTTATCCACATGGTTCTTACTTATCTTAACTCCTTTACCCGCAAAACGCACCCGCATCCCCCTAGCACTAATATAGATAAGATCTCTTGCTAAAGGGGCAGAACCACCTAATTCATCTAAGACCTGTGCCAAGTCATCTATTGGAACGACTCTCATTTTTTGCCCTGTATAAGTTTATTATCAATTCCACTTCTCCAGTATGCATACCCTCTCCTACTGCTATCTCCTTTACCGTCTTGCCCTGCTTATAAGCTGATATTACTTTCTGAGTGGTCGCATCCATCAGAAAATCTGATCCCTTGCTATTTTCTCCCCTCATCAACTCTTTCAACTGGACAATCCTTTCATCTGCCTCTTTTATAAGACGCTCTATTTCCTTTTGTTTACTATCCAAAGCTGAATAGATTAAATCAAAAGTCTCATATAACTGTTGCACTAATTTCCTTTTGTCCACCAGACTACACCTCTACATCCAGAGAACCAGCATCACCTATAATCTCCTTTTTCTTTTTCTTGTTATAATTGTAAACAGGTTTTTCTCTCTTCCTCTGTTCTTCTCTATCCTTGTTATTAACAACCTTCCCCTGGCCCTCCTGAGTTTCTACTATCTTTGTCTTCTCTAGTTCCTTACGCCTTTTTAACTCCTCTGCCATCTGTTGCTGTAACACGAAATTATGCTCCATCTTGTTTGCCTGCTGTTTTTCAGCCTTCTGAACATTAAATATCGCCCCCTGAAAATCGATAGGCCTTATCGTCATACCAAAATCCCCTTCTTCTTCAGATCCTGTCTAAGGACAAACAATATCCTGGAAATCATCTGAGAAACCCTTGACTCAGAAACAGACAGAATCTGACCTATCTCCTTAAGAGTAAATCCCTCTACAAAATAAAGTTGGAGTATTTGCTGTTCCTTTTCCGAAAACATCTTAATCCTATCCACAACTTGTTCGAATATCAACCGCCTATCTACCTCATCTACGGGATTCCTTTCATCTTCCAATGTATCTTCAATAGAAAAATTTTCCGCAAGGCTATCGCTAAGATACACGGTTTGGCTCAAGCAACTTAATCTCATCAAATCTATTATCTCCTCGACCGAACAATCCATCTCCTTTGCAATCATTTCCTCTGTAGGCAACTGTCCTTTACTTTCCAGATCCATAAAGATCTCCTCCATCCTCTTTATCTTCATCCTCTGGTTCTTAGACAATAAATCCTTACTTCTGAGAAAGTCAAGCATCTGCCCCTTTATACGCCAAAAGGCAAATGACTCAAACTTTGCTTTGCCATCCAACTTAAACCTATCAATAGCGGTAATTAACCCCAGCACACCATTGGAAATAAGATCATCCCTATCCACACTAGACGGAAGCCATATAAAAAATTTATGTGCTATCTTTTCAACAAATGGGATATAATGGTAGATAATCTCATCTCTAGCCTTCTTATCTCCTTCTAGCTTAAACCTACGCCACAGTTCTTCTATATCTACCAAAGTCATTCTTTAGCCAACCTCTTAACCGCCTCTGCATAAAAGGACCTAAAAGCTATATCCAATACTGATCCAACCATACCAAAAACGATAATAACAAACCACAATTTATACACGGCCCCCCACAGGGACAACTCCCCTGCCGCAGCCTTCAGGCCTACATAAAATATCCCTATAGAATTAAATAATGCCCTGAACACAAAAAGCCTTTCTGTTTAAGAGATAAAGCCATCTACATGCCTACTCTGATAAAGTGAAACACGTTTATCTATATGGGCACGATCTTCTTCTGATATATCCACAAACAAAAGTCCTGTTATATACTTTCTTGAAAAATCATCCCATCGTTTATTTACCACTTCACAGACTGCCTTCACCAATATACCTGTATCAGGTATGACAAAACTTACTCTCATACGCGTGTGCAAGGGCAACTCCTCAGAAAAGAGCAACCCTAATCCTAAGGCACTCATATCCCATGCATCCACCTTCCCTTTAAGAGGCATTTTTATCTTTTGGGTCAAGGAATTCTCCACGATCTTGTAATTTACCTTGGTATAGATCCTTGTCCTGGGCTTTGCCCTCCTTTGTTTTCGATAAATTACCCGTGGCTTATCCAATATCAACTCAGGAATACTGTTATTCTCCTCGACAAATCCATCGACCCGTGTTTCGAACTCATACCTGCCCGAGGGAAGACCGACTATTGCCAAAAGGACCTTTGTGCCCTTTGGCAAAAATACCGGCACGCTCCTCTCAACAGGAGCACTCAATACCAGTTTATCCTCTTTCACATCCTCTATACGTCCCTTATACATAACACGAGGACGCCCTATCACATACATCTCATACCGCTGTGCAGGCTTAAATACAAATTGCTCCTTTCTGGGTTTCTCTTCCAAAGCCTCCTTAGCCTCAAGCTTCATTGCCAGCTTTTTCAAAAAGGCCGCTAATCTATTTCGAATATTCATAAGCGAAAAACCCCCAATAACCTCTCAAGCCATGATCCACTAGAAGGTTTTTCCCGAAGATCCCCTATCAGATCCCTGGCTATCTTGAGCATACTTTTGCCTGCGGGTGAATAAGGATATTCCAATATAAAGGGTTTTCTCTGAAGCACAGATTGAACCACACTATCGTCCTTTATCAAATACCCTGCAAATTCTATATTCATTCCCAAAAATTGTCTGCAAACAAGTGCCATTCGGTTAAAGATATCCTCCGCCTCTTTCCTGCTAGAAGCCATATTAATCAATAACCTCACATCCATATCCGGACGCCTCTGAGAAATCACCTTTACCATAGCATATGCATCGGTAACTGCTGTAGGCTCAGGCGTTGTAACAACAAGGGCTATATCTGAAGCCGCAACAAAGTTCACTACATTATGGCTTATCCCAGCACTTGTATCCACCAGGATAAAATCCGCGATATTATTAATTGAAGAAAGTTCCTCTATTATGTAATCTCTCTGCTGGTCACTGACATCTGCTAACTTAGATATTCCTGACGCCCCCGGAATAATCTTTATACCTAAAGGCCCCTCAACTATAATTTCCTCTAATCTTTTATGCCTTTCCATTACATGAAACAGATTATATCTTGGGTTTATATTAAGAAGCACATCGACATTGGCCAAGCCAAGGTCCGCATCCACTATAACAATCTCCTTGCCCTGCTTTGCTATTGCAATCGCAAGATTAACAACAACGTTTGTCTTTCCCACCCCTCCTTTGCCACTGGCAACACTAATAGTGCGGGCTGGAGATAAGGCACTAACCAATTCGCGTAGTCTTTGTGCCTGATCTGGCATCGGTCAATTCTCCCTTTATGATGTTTATTATCTTCTCTCTATCGAGTTCTTCTATATCATCAGGAACAGACTGGCCAATGGTCACGTAAGATACAGGCCTACCCAACCAATGAATAGCTGAAATTATTATACCCGGAGTCAATGTCTCATCCATCTTTGTAAACAAAACCTTATCGATCTTCAAAATAGAAAACTTATCTATAACCTGCCGAAGTGTCCGCTGATTACTCGTGGCACTCAACACCAGATGTGTTTCTTCTGGTTTTAAAAGATCAAGGAATATCCTTAACTCTGACATCTGTATATCGTTTCTCTGACTCCTGCCAGCCGTATCGATAAAGACAATATCGCAGTGCCGTAGCCTTTCCAAGGCAGAAGGAACATCCTGAGGAGAAACCACGACCTCTACCGGTATCCTCATTATCTCAGCATATGTCTTCAACTGATCCACTGCAGCTATTCTAAAGGTATCCACTGTCAAAAGGCCCACCCTCTTCATCTCTATTAAGGAAAATCTGGCGGCAAGCTTTGCAATAGTAGTCGTCTTACCAACTCCTGTAGGCCCTATCAAGGCAACTTTGTAAGGCTTCAACCCTTCATTTATGCAAATAGGATCAGCAAAACCTATACAATCCGAGATAATGGCAAGGGCCTTTTCCTGCAAAAGGGCAGTATCATCATAATTAATGCCCCTCAACTGTTCGACTAGGTTATCTATAAAATCCTCACTTACCTGCTGCTCCTTCAATACCTTTATCAATGACTCTAAAACATCGGGATAGCGGACAGAAAAATTAATCCTACTTAGAAGTGTCTCTGTCATTTTTCTTATTTCGCCCAATTCTTTCTGAAGGTCTAAGACTTCCTTTGGCACCTGAATCGATGGTTTATTTCCAATATATGGTCCTGTACCGTCCTGTGAATTCCTTGCCATGTCTTTATAGACAGAAGCCATAGGATTACTCATTGCCCGTTCTTCAACTATCCTGACATCTGGAGAGGCAGTAACCTCTACCTTTTCTCTTTTCCGCCAGAATCTCCAACCATCTCGCTCATAATAGCTCCTCGTATGAAGAATAACCGCATTATCCCCCATCTCCTGTCTTATACGAGATAGGACCTCGCGCATACTACTACCATAATATTTTTTTATCTTCATCCCCTTTGCCTCTTTTTTTATGTCTTCTTTATACCATGTCGCATTTACTAACAAAAGGCTACGACTTAAATTTTAACAATACCTTCAGTAATAATATCTATACCTGGAGTTATCTCATTATAGGATACAACCGCCAGATAAGGTAGTGTCCTCTCTATAAAACGCCGCAAATAGGGTCTTATTTGCGGATTTACCAACAGAACTGCATTTACCCCCTTATTCATAACTACTTCGTATTGTTTAGAAATTTCTGCTATAAGCCTTTGGCTCAGATCCGGAGGTAGCAAGAGATAACTTTCAAATTCACTGCGCTGAACAGAACTCTTTATTTTTTCCTCTAGATCAGGTGCTAAAGTTATACAGTGCACCTTCCCATCCTCTTCTAGGTAGATATGCGTTATAGTTCTGGCCAAGGCAAATCTAACATATTCCGTCAACACATCTATATCCTTTATTTTAGAACCATAATCTCCCAATGTCTCCAGGATAGTAACCATATCTTTTATTGGGATCCTCTCCCTTAATAGATTCTGTAAGACTTTCTGTACCTCGGAAAGAGAGAGCACCGCAGGTACAACCTCATCCACTACAGCAGCATATTTCTTTTTAACGGCATCGAGCAAATCTTTCACTGTCTGGCGAGTCAATATCTCATAAGAATACCTCTTTATAGTCTCAGCAAGATGGGTAGTAATAACCGTACTAACATCCACCACCGTATATCCATTTCTCTCAGCATTCGGGACTTCATCCTGAGTTATCCAATAAGCTGGCAGATTAAAGGTCGGCTCAATCGTTGGTTCACCATTAACCATGTGTCCGGCAGTGCCTGGATTCATTGCCAGAAAATATCCAGGCTTGACCTCTCCTTTCGCAACTTCAACTCCTTTTAACTTTATCAGATACTCATTTGCACCTATATGCATATTATCTCTAACCCGTACCGGCGGCACTATAATCCCAAACTCTTGGCCTAATTGCCTTCGTATAGTAGTAATCCTGGAAAGCAAATCCCCTCCTCTGTTTTCATCAGCAAGAGGTATCAACCCATATCCTATATCCAACTCAAGCATATCCGTCTCGATTATATCATCATAGCCCTGTTCTGTCCTCTCTGTCTGAACCTCCTGGGATTGGGTCTGCCCACCAGAAGCTGATCCTGCAGGTTCAGTAACCCCAACACCCGCCTCCAGGGCCAGATCCTGCTTCTGCTGAAGGATAAGAGAACCAATAAACCCTACAGAGGCCGCCATCAACAGGAAAGGGACCTTAGGCAAGCCAGGGATGATAGCAAAAAACAATAGCAATCCAGCTGCAATAAAGATCGCACGAGGAGAGGAAAACAATTGCATTGCCACTTCCATCCCCATATTTTTCTCCGAAGCAGCGCGGCTTACAATAATACCTGCAGCAGTGGATATAAGCAATGCAGGTATCTGACTCACCAAACCATCCCCAACCGTAAGTAACGTATAAACCCGCGCCGCATCCATAGGGATCATGTGTTTCTGAAAGATACCTATCACGAACCCGCCAATGATATTAATCAAGGTAATAATAACACCGGCTATAGCATCTCCACGAACGAACTTACTAGCACCATCCATTGCGCCGTAAAAATCGGCCTCCTGGCTTATCCTCTGACGCCTGCGCATAGCCTCTTTCTCATCTATCAATCCCGCATTAAGGTCGGCATCTATGGCCATCTGTTTACCAGGCATAGCATCAAGAGTAAATCGCGCAGCGACCTCTGCAATTCTCTGGGCACCTTTGGTGATTACAACAAACTGTATCACAACCAAAATACAGAACACAACAATGCCCACTACATAATTGCCACCTACTACAAAGTTCCCAAAGGCCTTTATGACCTTGCCGTCAAAGGCATTTCCCTGGAGTAAAATCAACCTAGTAGATGCCACATTCAAGGATAGACGGAATAAGGTAGCCACTAATAACAGAGATGGAAAGGAAGAGAAGTCAAGTGCTTCTTTAGTATATATAGAAACCAGCAATATAATCACCGAAAGGGAGATATTCAGGGTAAGAAACAGGTCCAACAGAAAGAAGGGCAAAGGCACGACCATTACGATAATCATACCTATAATGGCCAGGGCAAAGATTATATCGCTGTTTTTAAAAAAACTATTCAACCTCTCCGGCATCTCAAATTACCCTGTTCTTCAATCTATACACATAAGCCAACACTTCTGCCACTGCCTTGTAAAGGCTCTCTGGTATGGTTTCTCCCACATCTACCGTTTTGTAGATTGCCCGTGCAAGCACCGGGTTTTCCACTATCGGTACGTTATGTTCCATGGCAATCTCTTTTATCCTTTCGGCCAGAAGGCGCATTCCTTTAGCAACCACCACTGGGGCAGTATTTTTCTCGGGTTCATACTTTACTGCAACTGCCACATGTGTAGGGTTAGTAATAACTACATCCGCGCTTTCAACCTCCTTCATCATCCGTTGCTTGGCAAGTTCCCTTTGAACCCTCCTTATCCTCGCTTTTATATGTGGGTCTCCCTCCATCTGCTTGAGTTCTTCCTTTATTTCTTCCTTTGTCATTCGTAAAGACTTTTCATATTCCCAACGGTTATAGGCGTAATCCATCACTGCAAGGACAAATAAAAATAATAGAATCTTAAGCGCTACTTTATAAAGTAAATTTGCCCAAAATACCACACTCTGTCCCAATGGTGTATCCACCAGCAGGACAAAGTCTTTCAATTGTCCCCTCAATGTAGAATATATAATCCACGCAACTACCAGTACCTTAAAAAGATTTATCAGCGTCTGAATAAACAGCCTACTAGAAAACAACCTCTTTGCACCCTCAACGGGATTCAGTCGCTCCCACTTCGGGATCAAAGGATACCCTGTAAACAATACCCCCACCTGCAGGATATTTACAGCCAGGCCCAATATAAGCATCATCAAAAAGATTGGCCCCAACATTTTTATTATATACAAAAACAATTTCATTGTATAGGGATAAACCATACCCATATCTATTTTTATAGAAAAGTCCTGCCAAGCAAGCCAAAATAATAATTTCAATTGGCGCAGTAGTACAGGAAAATAAAACCGCAGAAAAAGGACTGCTCCCAACAGGATCAAAACACCGTTTAGATCCGCGCTCCTTGCTACCTGTCCCCTTTCCCTGGCCTGCTGCCTACGCCGTGGGGTTGCGGCCTCTGTTCTATCCTCATTATTCTCAGGCATATCCCTATCCCTGGATAAAGCCCATAACCAAGTCCATATGGTGCAGAAGGAGACTATACGAAAGCCTGGCTACTAAAGGCATCATCGCTATAAGTACTAGAAACCCAACCAGAATCTGCAAGGGAATACCTACAATAAAGATATTCATCTGAGGAATTAGCCGTGTTATCAGGCCTAATGACACCATAACAAATAGAAGGGTAAAGATTATCGGCGAGCCTATCTGGACGCTAACTACAAAGAGGGTCGAAAATATACGATTGATATCCATAACCTTTAATGCGTCAACGGAAAACTGCAAAAACAGTGGGATTCGATGAAAACTTTCGACAATGGCTCTTATCAAAACTAGATGCATATTAGAAACAAAAAATACCATCATCGCCGCCCAAAACAACAGAGAACTTACAATCGACTGGCGGTTCATAGTGGAAGGATCAAATACGTTTGCAATTGCCAATCCCATCTGATAACCCGCGACCTGACCGGCAAGGGAGAAACCCGAAAATACAAGAGTTATCATAAATCCAATCGTCAACCCTAAGACGAATTCCATTGATGAGTAAAAGGCCAATATAAATGGACTAGTTACCGCAAAAGCCGGAACCTTAAGAAACGGAAAAATGATAAACGTCAACATTAGGGCAAGCATAATCCTTATTTGAAAGGGAATCGATCTATCTCCAAAGAAAGGTGCCGCAGAAAAGAAACCAAATATACGCAAAAACACCAAAAAGAAATAGACAAAGACTGCAAAAGGGTAATCGAGAAAACTAAACATGGACAACATCCGGTATCATTGCGAATAACCCTGTACTAAAATTCACCAATACCCTCAAAAACCAAGGGAGTAATATGGCGAAGATAACCATTGCAACCAATATCTTAGGCACAAAGGTAATCGTCATTTCATGGATTTGGGTTACTGCCTGAAATATACTGATAAAAAGCCCTATTATCAAACTCCCTATCAAAATAGGTCCGGCTATCAAAAAACCAACCCACAGACCTTGTCTCAACAATTCCACCGCCAGATCCAAGGACATAAAACCAGCTCCTTTTTAATCCTATTGATCATTTGCTACAGACTGGGTATCTATTATCTCCGTAATCCTAACCCCAAAATTTTCTTCTATAACCACTACCTCACCCCTGGCAACTAGCTTATTATTTACGAGAATATCGACTGGATCGCCTGCCAGTTTATCCAGCTCTATTACTGCACCCGGTCCCAAATTCAAGACCTCCCTCAGTGGCATAACCGTTCTACCTAGCTCTATAACCACATCTAGGGCCACATCCATAAGCAGGTCTATATTTTTTATTGGCGTAACCACATCTCCCTTAACATCTTCTAGATTTGCTGTCTTGACATCTGGTTTCTGTGCCTCCTCTGCCATAATCTCTCCTTTCTTAAAAGACAACTCTATCTAACACCTTAACCGCAAGCTTATCATCACACCGCCCCAACTTTCCTTTAAATATGGGCTTATTATTTATCCAAACCATCACCTTATCCTGTACTGGCACCCTCGTATCTATAATATCACCCTTTTTCAAGGACAGAATCTGCTGTAGTCCCAAAACAAAGCCGGGAAAACCCACAATCAAAGGCATCTCTATATCCATAACCCCTTTTTCCCCTATCCTTCCCCCGCCTGCAACCCCCATCTTCATCATATGTTCTGCACTGAGCTTTGGTAAAAGCTCCTCCAGAGATATAAAAGAAACTACACTATCTATTTTCCCTTCTACATCATTAAACTGTGCTGTATATTCACACAAAAGCACGGATTCATTAGGCGAAAAACTCTGGATAAACTGGGCATTTGTCTCTATCTCTTCAACTTTTGGATCCAATTTTATTAATGCATGCCAAGTCTCACGCACTGCTTGAAGCAAGACATTGAACAATCTGCGTATTAACATCTGCTCTAGATCTGTAAATTCCCTAATTTTATTAGGCTTCCTCCCCTGGCCACCCAACAGCCTATCAACCAGGGCAAAGATAAAATCAGGAGAGATAAACACTACCATGTTACCTGTCAATGGAGATATATCTAAAACCCCTATACAGGAAAATTCAGCCCACGATGCAGAAACCTCACTAAAGACTGCCTGGGAAACGTTGACAAGCTTTACCTGAACCACGCTGCGCAACATGGCAGACCACTCTACTGTAGTGATTCTAGCAAAATTCTCGTGGAGTATCTGAAGATTTCTTAGCTGGTCCTTTGAAATCTTTTCCGGCTTATTAAAATCATATGTTTTTACTTCCTTTGTAATCAACTCTCCTTCTCACTGGATAACAAAATCTGAAAAGAAAACCCTTGTAACCTTGCCCTTGCTCAAAACTTCATTAACCTTGTCTATTATTTCCTGTTTTAATCTATCTTTCCCTGACAAGGTTGTTACCTCATCCAATGTTTTGCTCGAAAAGATCGTTATCAGAATATCCTTTATTTGAGGCAATTTTTCAGTTATCTCGTTTTGAACTTCTTCTGACTCAACCTCAAAGACAGGTGTAACTTTCAAATACCTCTCGGCATTTGTTTCTGCAAGATTAACAATAAAGGAATCTTCAAACTGATAAAAGACTTTTGGTTTTTCCTCTTTTTTCTTGACTTCCTCCTGGGTCTCTGTGTTTTGAGCCTTATTACCAGAGGCCACAAAGAAGAAAAAACCACCACCTGCAACCGCCAACAGTATCACTGCTACCAATATTAATATGATAGGATTCAATCCCTTTTTCGCATCAGAGGCGTCTTTTACTTCAGGATCTGCCATAACTTGCCCCCCTTATAGAATATCCTTTAACCGCAATACAATCTCCACTCGCACGGCCTTATTCAAATCAGGTGATGTCTTCGCTTCAGGATACAGATGTACAAAAGGCACCCCATTCTTGTGCAAATAATCCATTACTGTCCGCGCCCTCTCAAAGGCCTTTTCCCAGTTGGTATGTCTGTCAAAACCACCTGCAACCCCTAAGATAGTTATACCATACGGTGTATCAAAATACAATGCCAACATTCTCTCCAGGAACGACTTTGCCTTATCACTTATGCCCTGATTGTCTTTAAAAAACAATGCCTCAGGAAAGGATATATGGAGACGTCCAAGCGAATCATATTGCACCCTTACAGGCTGGGTCGGTTTTTGTGGGGTTTGCACTATCTCCATTCCTTGGAGGTCTTCCATCTTTAACTTCTTTATCACCTGCATAATCTTAAGTTCCACAACATCTGGTTTTACGACAATCGAGCCACCTCCATCAAGGAGTCCAGCTCCTCCCTCTCCAAAACTACCAAAGGCCGATTTAATAGAAGTAATCACCTCGTTCATCTTCTTATCCTGCTGCTGCGTCCCCATACTGGTAAGCAGGATAAAGAAAGTCATAAGCAGCGTCATAAGCAGACCATAAAGCATCATATAACCCGGGGCACTCGGTTCATCCCCCATATCGATATCCTCCTACTTTAAATCAGTTACCCACTGGAAGCCCTTATCTCTTCTTTTATAAACCTCAACCGTCAAACCTCAAAAGTCAAAACCACAGCTTAAATCTTAAGAATGAAGAATGTAGCATGGAGAATGGAGGAATTTTTTTACTAAGAAAGAGAAATATTCTAGTAAATAAGAATCCTCCATGCTTCATTTTCCCTTCTACATTTTCAATTTTAATAGATCAAATATGCGAATAATCCGGAGTCCTGCCCACTATTATTAATTCAACCCGCCGGTTCTTTCTCCTATTTTCAGGGGTATCATTCGGCGCAATAGGCTTTAAATCCGCTAAACCTGCCACTGATATACGAGACTCTGGCAAGCCATTAGCTATCAGGAAATCCGCCACTGCCATTGCCCTGGCCAGAGAAAGATCAAAATTATCCCGGTACTTGCCACCAAATCGCAGAGGGATATTATCCGTATGCCCTTCTATCACCACAGGGTTCTCCACATACATAAGTACAGGGAGAATCTTTTTCAAAAGGGCCTTTGCCTCTTCGGATAATTTTTCTCCCCCCTTTTTAAATAGAAGCTCATTATTGATCCTGATAGAATAACCCCTTTCTATCTTGCTGAAATTTATCGCCTTATATATTCCTTCGCTCTTTATATACCCTTTCAGTACCATCAACTTAGTCAAAACCTTTTGCTGTTCTCTGAAGGTCAATGCTCTGTTATTCCGTACTAATATCTTAGTTATCTGGCGCAATTTCTCTAAACCTGATCCTTCTCCAGAAAGTCCCATCCCGCCAAATCGGAGAGATACAGATCCAATAAAACCTCCCACCTTGAGCTCATCAAACGATGTAAAAGAAACCAACATTACAAAGAAAGTCAGCAACAAGGACATAGCATCCCCAAAGGTAAGCATCCAGAAAGGACAGGTAGGCATATCGTCTTCTGGATCAGGAGGGGGTGCCTTTTTTTCCTTTTTATCCAATGGCATAGCCATTCCTTCCCGCTTACGACACGGCAGCTAGTAGCATCTATTCAGAAGAAACCTCTGCCCTCTCAGCCGGTGGCAAGTATGTTTTCAACTTCTCCTCAACTACCCTGGGATTATCTCCAGATTGAATAGAAAGTATTCCATTCATTATTATATCCATCTGAAGCTTCTCCTGCTGAGCCCTATACTTCAATTTCGCCGCCAGGGGCAGAAAGATAAGATTTGCCAGAACCGCTCCATAGAACGTAGTAATCAACGCCACTGCCATACTTCCACCAATACTGGATGGGTCTTGGAGATTTTGGAGCATCTGAACCAATCCAATCAATGTCCCTATCATACCAAAAGCAGGGGCATAATTGGCCATATTGGAAAACATCCCTGCCCCTAACTGGTGCCTTTCTTCCATTTTTTCTATCTCGGTAGTCAAGACTGCCTCAATAACCTCTGGAGGGTTACCATCGATGGCCAACTGCAGGCCCTTTTTGAAGAAAGGATCCTCAATAGATTGCGAGGCCTCCTCTAATGCAAGGATCCCATCCCTTCTTGCCCTGGTAGCAAAGTCTATTAAAGTCTTTATAATCTCTGTATCTTTTGGCAGGGAAAAGAACATCGTCTTCATCAAGACCTTGGATATACCAAGTACCCTATCCAATGGATAACTGATTACCGTAGCGGCTATAGTCCCTCCTATAACTATCAACATAGAGGGAATATCAATAAAGGCAGGGATAGAACTGCCCATAGCAGCCAGGATAAGAATAAATCCTAAAGCCAAGCCACCTGGTGTACTTACGTCCATATCTCCCCCTTAACCCAACCAGATCAAACTGTTTACCAATCTCTTATAAGTTATCACTTTCTCAACCACATCTTCAACCTTTTCTTTAACTATTAACTTTTCACCATTAACAAAAGAAATCACCGTATCTGGCGTGGTTTCTATTGTCTTTATTAATTCCGCATTTACGACTATTTTATTATCATTCAACAATGTCAACAAAATCATAATAATTTAACCCAATCCAAATACAGCTCAAAAGTCAAATCTCAAAACCACAACCTAAAACTTCAATCTTTATTTTTCCCCTTTTTTTCCTTTTATCGTCATCTAATCCCTCAATTGTCCCAACTCATTCTTGCTTTATTTAACTCCTCTCCCTTTACCTCAAAAACAGTTTTTAGCTTTTAGTTGTAGTTTTGACTTTTTAGTTTTTAGTTTTTAGTTAAAATTATCTACCTTTTCAAGTTAACCAGCTCCTGCAATAATTCATCAGACGTAGATATAATTCGCGAGCTTGCCTGAAACCCTCTCTGGGTAATAATCATATCCGTGAATTCTCTTGCCAGATCGACATTTGACATCTCTAGCACCCCGTTGCTAATCGTACCTCTACCGCCAGTACCAGGCTCACCAACCTGGGCTACTCCAGAGGTCATAGATTGTTTATAGAGATTGTCTCCTTCTTTTAACAAACCACCCGGGTTACTAAAGGTAGCCAGGGCGATCTTGCCTATGAGATCAGTTAAGCCATTGGAATAGATCCCTGTTATATCTCCCCCAGCACCTATAGCAAACTTTTCTAGTATTCCCATAGGATAACCATCCTGCTGACGCAGACTAATAGAAGAGTCCCCTGAAAACTGGGTAAACATAGACATATTCGGCGTAATCTGAAGAGGACTGGACGCACCATTATCCAGATCAATGGAAAGATTCCCTGTAGAGGTGTTATAAGAACCATTACTCAAAAACTCTATCGTCTGCATACCGCCAGAGATATTTCTGCCTTCAAACACATCATCTGCACAATCTGCATTCCATGCCCAGGTATTTGCAGCAGTCCTGGTAAATATCATTGTAACCCTGTGTTCTACCCCTAGAGAATCGTAGACAGTCATTGAAAGCGTAGCACTCTCTCCTGTGGCCGTCTGAACCGTAGAGAAATTATTCACGGCATTAAAATAATTCCTCTCCGTAGTACCTGCTGAGTTCTTGGCGACAATTGATATATTTGAAAAGGCATTTCCTGAACCGATATCCGCCTCCACAAGCATCCTTCCCAATGAATCAATTGAAACGCCATTGGCAGAAGATGTAATACCAAAGACATCCTCGACATACTCTGCTAGTTCCCCAAGGGTAGAGAAATCTGTCCCAACTACACCCGAGAGTGTAGATAGTGCTATCCCTCCCTTAAATGCCGATATATAAATAACATCTCCTGTAACCAATCCCAGACTATTACCTTGAGAGGTAGTCAAATCGAATAAACTATCTGAACTGGTAGCTGCCCTCTCCATTGCTGCAGAAGAATCAGTGCCGCCACTAGCTGCCAAGGTAGAGCTTATATCGTCAAATACATTATTAAACACGGTATTTCCCGAAACCGTAATCGAAAGACTAGTAATAGCCGTACTCCCATTATTGGTTATCTGGATTGCACCGCTGCTGGTCACTGACACCGTCACATTTGCTCCCATCTGACCACTCAACCAAGAAGCAAAATCCCCCAAAGTTACCGTAGAACTAACCGTAAATGTACTGTCATGGGAACTGCCGTCATTCCAATGCAAAGCAATAGAATCACCACTGGAAAGGCTTAATGGATTCGCCGTAGAGGTATCATCGAATAGAGAAATTAGATAAGTAGAGGCCTGGGCAACACCCGCTAGATAATAATCAGAACGCGAGATGCTTCCTCTAGTCCCTATCTCTGCATCGGCATTCAGGTTCCCTACCAGGTATACATTAGAGGTAGCCTGGGCCACCATCCTGCTTCCAATTGGTATGGTTATATCACCTACTGGGGCGCTAGTATCAACCGCACCATTGACAGCCTGCCAACCCTGAACCCTATATCCATTAGAAGGATTTATCAATACCCCATTGGCATTAATATCAAAGGAGCCATCTCTAGAATAGGAGGTTGTTTGCCCATTGTTTAGCACAAAGAAACCATTGCCCTGAATGGCCATATCTGTTGGCTTTCCTGTGGCCTGCAAGTTACCCTGGTCATGGATTGTATCAATACCAGCAACCAGCACTCCTAGACCAACCTGAGCAGGATTTATACCCCCTGTCCCCGTAGCCGTAGGGGCCGTACCACCCCGTACGGTCTGATTAAGCATATCCTTAAATGTAACTCTGCTGAATTTAAACCCTGTGGTATTAACATTGGCCAGATTATTACCGATTACATCCATCCTCGTCTGGTGGGCCTTTATACCAGACACACCAGCAAACATTGAACGCATCATAAGGCATCCCCCCTCACATCATTATGTGAGCAAAGGGCCTCCTCAGTGAGGGCCAGCCCCTTACTCTAAAAACATAACTCCATCTATATTCGTGAACACGTTATCCTTCAAGCCATCTTTATCTACACAGGTTATAATTCTACGATCCTTAACATTGACTAAAAGGCCAACTTGCCTATACAAAACAAGGGCCTCCTTTGCCCCTTTCTTTTCTAGTTTGTCAACCGCCGAAGAAATCTTTTCAAGCTCAGGTCCTTCTAGTCTTATCCCCCTCTGTTCAGACCTCTTCTCAGCGTGTTTTGAAAAACTCACCCCCTTTGGCCTTTTTCCGACCTCCCTCATCTCCTGTCTTAATAATTCAGAAAATCCATTAGATCTATCAGCAGAAGGACTTTGTTTTACCGTCTTTCCAACTGAACGAATCCCATCTATGCTGCTCGGATCATAAATGGGTTGTATTGGTCCCATATATTAGCGAACCTCCTTAATAGTATCTAAGGCAACTCTATCCCCTGTATCAATCTCTACCACGACCTTGCCATCCTCCAGGCCTGCACCAACTACTAATCCAGAAACATCTCCAGAATCCTCGCTTACACCTGCAACCGTTCTACCTATCAGAGACACCGCCTGAGACCACTGCATTGACTGGGCACTCTGTTCAAAGGTTTTCTGGAGGTTTTCCACTGCCTCCAAACTACTAAACTGGGCAAGCTGGGCTATAAAGTCTTTATTATCAACAGGGGCCATTGGATCCTGGTAAGTCAATTCTGTGACCAGAAGGCGCATAAATGCATCCCTATCCAAACCAGACTTCTTCAATGTATCAATTCCTGCCGCGCTTAATGTGCTATTCTGTACAGATCCCGTCTGCATTCGTTTAGCCTCCTACACAAGTCTATTTATAACCCCTTCCAATACATCTGAAAATTCCCCATCATCAGCCGAATTTTCCTTTTTATCCCAGACAAATTCACCCGGCCTGCGACGATTCCTGTCCTCAAACCACATACCCTGATGTTCCGATCTGGGCGTATGGCTCAATTCTACCTTGACATCCATAAAATGGGTATTTTCCACCAGATGCTCTTTTAAGCTATGGCTGCTGTCCTTCAATATCTCATAGGCCACTGGCTTATCCGCCAAGATATGTACCTTTAGATTATCATGTCCCTCGTAACTGAGATCTATCTTTAAATGACCCAGCTCCGGAGGATTAAGTGAGATCCTAACCCCACCTGGAATCTTATTCATAATTACCGATTGCTTCACTGCATGCTCTACCTTGTTTAGGAGCTCTACGGCTATTGAGTGTCTATTAAAAACTGATTCACTAATCTTCGAAAAATTTGATAAAGTCATACGTGTTGCATCTATTCCGGTCTTGTCTCCTATTTCAGAAGCCTGGGCATTATCCTGCCAATCCAGACCAGTTAATGAGCGGGAAAAGATATTCTCATCGCCCAATTTCCCCTGAAAGACCGGTCGTTGTAATAACTCCGATGCCTTACTATCATCGGAATCTATAAACTTTCCTCCCTGAACCGATATCTCATTTCTCAAAACCCCATGCTGTCTTATAGTATCAAGACCTAAACTCGCAGCGGACTCTCTCGTGCTTAGGAGTTCATCTAGGAGAGAAGATCTATCAGAATCACTTATGGATCTCTTTCCAGATTGAATCATCCCTGCCAATCCTAGGGAAGATCCTGCCCCTCTATCCGAGAATGTCTTAGGATAAATTGATTCTTTCGAATTGGAGACAGGGCCACTAAGATCTTTCAATAAAGAAAAAAGAGAATTCAAGAGATCCCGGCCAGCTTCTTTCTCAGCAATCTCTCCCTTATTTTTCATCTCTATTTTTCCATCAGAAACACCGTCCATCTGTGTCCAAATGCGATCATATACTTCCCTTGGAAGATCTCCTTTCATCAACAAGCCCAAGAGAGAAACACCTTTATTATCTGAATCTAGTCCGATTCTTCCTAATATCTGACCCAAGCTATCACTTGTTCCCCCAGAGAAAAATTCCTGTGAAAAATCTACTTTCTCTTGAGATATATTAAGTAATCCCTGAAGCAAAGCAGAGAAATCCGACCCCTCACCGGAAGAGATTATTTTCTCAATATCTTCCTTGGGAAGGCCGGCTTTCAAAAGGTCATCAGAAAGACCTTTTAGATCTTTAGCCTTTGTCCCTAAAGCTCGTCCCGAATTAGAGGTATTTATCAAATCCCCTGTCTGAGATAACAACCCAATCGCCTCTCCCATAATCAATCAAACCTCGGTACAATTAATATCTGTCCTGGATATATCTGATGTGGATTTTCTATAATATCTCTATTCGCAGTGTAAAGCGTCTCCCACTTCATTGGATCGCCGTATATTGCCTCTTTAGCTGCAATGCCCCACAGCGTATCTCCCTCCTTAACCACATATACATCGAAATCCCGCCTAAATAATAGACGATTCTTCATCTTTTCCATCGTAGCCAACTTTGTCTCCAATACCGCCAATTCTACCTTCCTTTGAGTTATCTGCTTTTTTATATCCTTAAGCTGTTTTTCTCTCTTTTCTATTTCCAGCTTTACCAGGTGAAGCCTCTCCAAATATGGCTCTATCCTCTCCTTTGCTGGACCGGAATAGATGTAACCTCCCGCCTTCTTATCTCCGCTTCCGGCATAAGCTATACTAGCAATAAGTATGCCAAAAAAAAGATGGAATAGAATTTTTTTTATCATTTTGGCCTCTCCTCCTTTAAAATCCTCGTAATCTCTATGGCCTTATCCGTAGGCAAGGCCCCCATTACCTTGGAAGCCTGTCGATTACCCATACGCATCAATATATTAGCAGCGGTAATAGAATCCAATTCTTTGAATATCTTCGCCACCTGATCCGGCTTCATCCCGGAGTACAGCTTCGCTAGATACTGCCAATTTTCTTGTCTGTTACCAACCGCCTCTGCCTTCTGGCTATTTTCTTTGCCCTTTTCCACCTTCCCAAGCAATTCCTGCATCTTCTCCAAATAGCGTTGTTTCTCTCTATTCAGCTGCTCTTGTTGGATCTTTAACCTCTCCTCTAGTTCAAGCAGTTTCTTTTCCTTTTGCATCAACTCCTTCTGCCTCTTCTCTAGATCCGGCGAAAGCACAGTGGAGGAAGGTAATGGATTGCCATTGTTAATTGATATTCTCCCCGTCTTTATCCCTATCCCAAGAAAGGCAATCATCGCCAGGATGATCACCAACAATAAAATCGTCAATACAGTCTGCCCGGTCTCGTTAAGCCCTATATCTCTGTGTTGCAAACTCGTCTGCATCTTTCCTCTCCCTTTCCATTTCATTCTTTGCCAGATCTAGCTCTAACTTCGTCTTTATCTTATCCACTATATCCCTTTCCTTCTTTCTCTCCAAAACTCGTTGCCTGAGGACCTCTAGATAGGACTCAAGGTCCTGCCTCTGTCTATCCAGGGAAAGTAGCTGTCTCTCAAGATAGACCACCACTTGCTGGATAGACTGTAGATCATCTATAGTAAACTTTCCCTTTTCTTCCAAAGAAAGGATATCCATTATCAAGGCCTTCCTGGTATCTCCCACAACTGATATCTCTTCCTCCAATTTTGCAATACGCGCCAAGACTTCTGCATACTGGGCCTGAACCTCTCGCAATTCAAAATCCCTTATCCTCAAAAGCCGTTTTATACGCCCTGTCCTCATCTTATCCCACCAATTCCCTCATCATCCTCAGCGTCTCTTCCAGAGAGAATGTCTCGTCTACACGCTGCCTTAAAAACTCGTTTACCTTATCTATCATAGAGATAGCATAATCTATCTTCTGGGAACTACCCTTCTTATAGGCTCCTATATTTATCAGATCCTCTGCATCTCTATAAATAGCCAATATCTCACGTATTTTTTGAGCCAGGATTTGGTGTTCCTCAGAGGTAATTTCCATCATCAATCTACTGACACTATAGAGTACATCAACAGCGGGATAGTGTCCTCGTGCCGCTAGATCTCGAGATAGGACAATGTGCCCATCGAGGATAGACCTAACTGCATCGGATATCGGGTCATTTATATCGTCGGATTCGACCAACACCGTATAAAAACCTGTTATACTACCAACCTCATCTGTCCCGGCCCTTTCCAGTAATTTAGGAAGCATAGCAAAAACCGATGGGGTATAACCTCGCGTTGTAGGGGGCTCCCCTATTGCAAGGCCTACCTCTCTCTGGGCCATAGCCAGCCTGGTTATTGAATCCATCAACAACACGACATCCTTCCCTTCGGACCTGAAATATTCCGCAATAGCAGAGGCGAGAAAGGCGGCATTAATCCTCACAAGTGAAGGCTCATCACTGGTAGCCACCACCAGAACAGATCGCGCTAGGGCATCTTTTCCTAAATCTCTTTCAATAAATTCCCTAACCTCCCTGCCCCTTTCTCCTATCAGGGCAATAACATTCACCTCCCCAAGTCCTGACCTGGCAATCATTCCCAAAAATGTACTCTTTCCAACGCCACTACCAGAAAAGATCCCCATCCTCTGTCCCTTGCCACAGGTCAATATACCGTCAAGGACCTTTATGCCAGTAGGGAATATCTCAAGTATCCTCTTCCTCTTAAGGGGATTAGGGGTTTTGTTATATACGGGGAATTTTTTACCTCCCACTATAGGGCCTTTGCCATCTATCGGTCGTCCCAATCCATCTAAGACACGACCCAATAGATTTGCGCCAACATCTACGAGTAATTCTTCTCCCCCCAGAATCACCTCATCGCCTGGCTTTATCCCCCTGATATCGCCTAGAGGCATCAGGAGAAGTCTATCCCCCCTGAAACCAACCACCTCAGCAGTGACCAACTCATCCTTCGTATCAATAAGGCAAAAATCCCCAATACGAGATGGCGGACAAATAGCCTCAATAACCAGGCCAGTAATCCTCTCAACGTAACCACAGAAACGCAACGGATTTATTTCTTGGAGTTTATCTATATACGGCTTTAGATCTATCACTTCGCCCCCAGACGCTTGCGTATCTCATCCAGCTGACTCGTAATCAAGGCGTCTATCCTTCCAGAGGCAGTCTGGACCACACAACCGCCCTTCTCTATAGTAGGCTCAACGATAAACTTTATCTCTCCCTCTATCCCTTCTAGGATCTTCGCACGGTTTTCCATCACTACCGCCTCATCGTGAGGAGAGATATATATAGTAATCTCTGACTTATCCTTTACCTCCTGAACTGCCTTTTGAATTATCTTCTGAACAATGGAGCGATCCTTCTCAAGAGATATCTGCACCACCTTCTCAGCGATCTTAAAGGCCAACTCCAATAATTCTGCCTCACTAGTCCTTAAGATCTCATTTTTATACTCCCCTATCGAGGCTATAATATCCCTCAAAGACTCTATCTGAGACTCAAGTCTCTTATATGCCCGCTGTTCTCCCTCTTTTAGCCCCCTCTCATAGGCCTCACTTAATCGTACTTCCAGCTCATCTTCTGGTTTCTTCTCCTGGTGCTGGTCCTCGTCTTTGTCAAGAGAAAAAGGCCTTAATTCAAGTTCCCCACCAGATAATACCTTCTTTGCCATACACAATATCCTTTTAAAAATTTCCAGATTAGACGACCAACTCGTCTTCCTTTCCGCCCCTGCCAGAGATTACTATCTCTCCGGCCTCTTCGAGCCGCCTTACAATAGCAACTATCCTCTGCTGGGCCTCTTCAACTGTCTTTAGCCTCACCGGACCCATAAATTCCATCTCTTCCTTTATTGCCTCGGCTGCCCTCTTAGACATATTCTTAAAGATCTTCTCCTTGACCGGCTCACTAGCACCTTTCAAGGCAACCGCCAGCTCCTTTGTATCCACCTCTTTTAACACCTGCTGTATTCCCCTATCGTTTATGTGGATAATATCCTCAAATACAAACATCAATTTTCTCACCTCATCCACCAACTCTGGCTCTGTCTCTTCCATTGCCTCCAGAATCATCTTCTCAGTACTTCTATCAACAAAATTCAACAATTCAGCCGTGGTCTTTACCCCTCCAGTAGTGGTAAGCCCTTGTGAAAACAAAGAGGATAGCTTGTTCTCCAGCGTCCTGCCTATATCCCTGACGATATCTGGCGGGGTCCTATCCATGGTCGTAATCCTGCGAGTAACCTCTATCTGCATATCCACCGGCAGAGATGCCAGAATACTGGCACCATATTCAGGCTCTAGATAAGAGAGGATAAGGGCTATGGTCTGGGGATGTTCATTTTGAATAAAATTCAGAAGCTGAGACGGCTCCGTCCTTTTCAAAAAATCAAAGGGAGATTCATTTGCCTTGCCGCCAACCTTAGCAATCAACTCCATTGCCTTCTCTTCACCCAGGGCGGCAGTCAGCAATTTCTGGGCAGTCAGAAGTCCTCCCTTTATCAGTCTACGTTTTTCAAGCAGTCCATTACGAAACTCTCTGACAACTGCTTCCGTAACCTCTTTTGAGACAGGACCTAGTTGAGATATCTCCCGAACCAGCATCTCGACCTCTTCGGGATCCAGTCGCTTAAATATCTCCGCGGCCTTTTCCTGACCTACCGCCAGGACAAATATAGCTGCCTTCTGCCTAGGGGTAAGACTAGAGGGGTCACGAATTATCTCTTCCTGCGCCATTATTCCTGACCCTCCTCCTCTCCTTCCAGATATTCTCGCAGAACATCCGCGGCCAGATCATAATTCTCCCCCACCACCTCTCCTATATCAGGTTCTCGTGGTCTTCTATTAGTAGTTGCCTTTACCGGTGCAGGAGGAGAGGGCAAAGAACGAGATATAGACTTAATCGTGTTCTGTATGACCATAATACCTATCAATAATAGCACCAGGCCACCAGCATACTTACCCACCTGAGCAGCCATTGCCATCATTTGATCCCTTGAAGCCTGACTCTTCTCTTCCTTTAGGGCAGTTTTGTCAAAGGCTATCTCGCTTACTGTAATAGTATCCCCCCTCTTCTCATCCAGTCCCACTGCCTGAGCTACCAGATCTTTTAATTTGTTTATCTCCTCTTCAGATCTAGACACATACTGTTTTTTACCATCCTTTACCTCGCTCTTTTGGTCCACAACCACTGCCACTGCCAGGCGCTTTATATTTCCGCTGGACTCAACTATATGCGCCACTGTCTTGCCAATTTCATAATTGGTTATCGTATGTTCCTTATTCCCCTGTCCATCTGCAGAGGGCATAACCTCTTTACTAGTCTCCTCACTACGTGGGACCAGGCCCTCAGGATCATACTTCTCTTCCGTTTTCTCTATACGCGTAAAGTCCAGGTCAGCATTGACCCGCACCACGACCTTACCAGGGCCCAAGACACCGGAAAGCATAGAACTTGCCTTGTTCTCAAGATATTTTTCAACGCTTCTCTTTATATCCAGTTGGCTATCCGAAAGACCGGTCGAAGTGTCCATCCCGCCATAAAGAAGTGTCCCATAACTGTCTACTACAGTAACATTTTCAGGCGAAAGCCCTTCCACAGAGCTGGCCACAAGGTGCACAATTCCTCGGAGTTGCTGTTTCGATATTCCGCTTCCATTAATAACAACAGAAGCCGTAGCCGGAGTCCTATCCTCTGAAAATAATTCCCTCTTGGGCAAGACCAGGTGCACACGCGCATCCCGTATCCCCTTTATAGTAGAGATACTGCGGGCAAGTTCTCCCTCAAGGGCGCGCTTGTAATTTATCTGCTGAAGGTAGTTGGACATAGTGAGGGGCGACTCCTTGTCGAATATCTCATAACCCGTCCCCCTTCCCTCGGGCAGGCCTTCTGAAGCAAGGGCAAGCCGCGCCTCATAAACATATTTACTAGGAACCATTATCACATTGCCCTTTACCTTTACCGGAATATTCATCTCATCGAGTTTCTGGCGCACTGCAGCTGCATCAGACATATCTAGGTTGGCATAGAGTACCGTAAAGTCTGGCTGGGACAACCAGATTACCATCGCAACAATAACAATAATAGATGAGAAAAAGACAAGCCCAATACTCACCTTTTGCGCTGAGCTCATCTTTGAAAAGGCCAGGCCAAACTGCTTCACTATCTTTATTAATTCGTTCATATATTACATAATCCGGATTATATACTATAATTCTCCTTTAATCACCCTGCCAATCAACAACTCATTTTCTTATCCAAATAAAACTCAAATCTAAAATCTCAAAACCATGGCTTAAAACTTAATTTTTTTATTTTTATCCTCTCTTCTCCTTCTTTCTATCGAAGCTGACCTTCCAGTTCTTGTAATCAGTTTTCGCCTTCCTTGACTCTGCTTCTTCTAAATTCTATATTAAAAACAGTTTTGAGCTTTTAGTTATGGTTTTTAGTTTTTACTTCCGCGTTTTTAGTTTTATATCGTCACATCTGCAGTCTCATCAACTCCTGATATGCATCCAGCAATTTATTTCTTATCTGCATCATCGTCATAAAGGCAAGATTTGCCTCCTCGACCGCCACAAGTACTTCGTGTAGATCCTTGACCTCTCCCTTCGACAACTTCTCCATAGCGGCTTCTGCATTCAACTGCAGTTCGTTGACCTTTCCAATACTCTCTTTCAAGACATCTGCAAAGTCTATCTCAGGTTTGCCACCCGGCTTGGAAGCCGCCCCTGGCATACCAGCTATATTGTTTATTCCTACCTTATCAATGGCCATAACTAACCATTCCCATTATCTCAATATGTCCAGCGTCCGCATCATATCCTGTTTCTGAAGGTTAAACGCCGCAACATTGGCCTCATAAGAGCGAGAGGCCGTTATCATCTTCGTCCATTCCTCCACGAGATTTATATCCGGATAACGCACATAACCGTCCGTGTCTGCATCCGGATGATCTGGATCATAAACAAGCCTATAACTGTTGCGTTCAACTAGACCTACCACCCTGACCCCTGCAAGTCCCTTATTCGACTGTAAGACTACCTCTTGCTTCTTGTACGGCCCCCCTTGTTCTGTCCTGGTGGTGTTTATATTAGCAAGGTTATTGGAAATCACCTCCATACGACGTTTTTCGGCCCGCATACCACTTTCAGAGATATTCATCCCCGAAAATATCCTACTCACATTCATATCAACCCCTCAGCTTAAATTAATCCACCCTTTCACTGATTATCTTCGAGAACAAATCAAAACGATTGCGCAGTAACTCTACCATCGTCTGGTATTCCATGGAATTCTCAGTCATCCTAACAACTTCTTCATCCAACTCTACAGGCCTGCCAGTATCGCGTAGCGAGGCGCCCTGTCTTATATTCACCGGCCGAGAAGCTATGTGTCCAGGGTGCGTACGCCTTAATTCCAATTTCATCTGTTCTCCCTTCAAAATCGAAGGAAAATCCAATCGCTTGGCTGTATAAGAAGGGACATTAACATTAGCAATATTGTTTGAGATAACACGGCTGGCCTGCCGTAGCAGACCCATCCTGTCGACTAGTTTTGATTCTATTCCCCTAACAAATATACCCACGCCCTACTCCTATGCAAAAATCATACCAACGCCCCTTGACCAGCATAAGAAAACATAATCTGTTCCTTCTCTATTATATCACCATCGCAGAGAATCGCCGCCCTTAATATACAATTTTCAAGCTCCCTGACATTGCCAGGCCAGCTGTATTCCATCAGCAAGCTCATTGCAGGATCCGATATCGCCCTTATGCTCTTACCAATACGCTTGTTAAATTTCGCTAGAAAATGCCTCGCCAATAGGGGAATATCATCTCGTCTCTCACGCAAGGGTGGTATATACAGAGGCAGGACATTGAGTCGAAAGAACAAATCTTCCCTAAATCTACCCTCTTTGACCTCTTTGGCCAGGTTGCGATTCGTCGTGGCTATAACCCGTGTATCGACCTTTACGGTCTGTCTACCTCCCAACCTGTCTATCTCCTTCTCCTGAAGCACGCGCAATAGCTTTGCTTGCAGGTGCAATGGCATTTCACCTATCTCGTCTAGTAGTATCGTTCCCTTATCTGCCAGCTCAAACTTGCCAGGTTTACTGGCCACCGCCCCTGTAAAGGCCCCCTTTTCATAACCAAAAAGCTCACTCTCCATTAAAGTCTCTGGTATAGCTGCGCAGTTCATGCGTATATAAGGAAACTCTCGCCGATTACTAATAGTATGGATGGCCCTTGCAAAGAGCTCCTTTCCGGTTCCGCTTTCTCCTTGGATAAGCACAGTAACATCACTATTTGCCACCCGTTCTATCATACGCATAAGGGCCTTCATCTTTTCATCCTCACCTATAATCGTAAAATCAACCGGACTATTCTCCTGTTTTATAACCTCTCGCAATTTGTGATTTTCCCTTCTCAACCGCCTATCCTCTAAGGCCCGTTTGACTAATAACTCTATTTCATCTGCTGAAAACGGTTTCATTATGTAGTCAAAGGCCCCCTTCTTCATGGCATCCACGGCCGTCTCTACCGTAGCATAGGCGGTTATCATTATAACGGGCATATCCTTGCCCATTTCATAGATCCTGTCCAATAACTCTACCCCAGACATAGATGGCATTTTCAGGTCCGTAATGACCAGATCCACCTCCTCCTTCTCCAAAATCTTCAAGGCCTTGCTTCCCCTATCAGCGGTCTTTACCCTATATCCAGCCGCCCTTAACACCATCTTCAGGGACTGCAACACCAGATCATCGTCATCGACTATCAAGATAACGGCAGGCATATAGACACCTTCCCCCCTTTTTCTGTGTTTTCTAGAATCAATCGCCCTCCATGGGCCTCTACAATTCGATTGCATATGGCAAGCCCCAGACCAGTTCCAGTCGTTTTTGTGGTAAAAAACGGCTCCAGGGCCCTTTCTAAAGCGCTTTCAGAAAATCCAGGCCCTTCATCTTCAACACTTATCCACATCTCATCCTGGGTTTTCCACAGGTTTATCCACAGTTTTCCACCTTCCTTGGAGACATCTATGGCATTATCCAAGACATTGACAAAAACCCTCTCCATATAGCCCTTGTCTATCATTATATACCCATCTTCCACTGAAAGGCCAGATTGAATCTTAACCTTTAGTCTCTTTTCCTCTAATCTATGGGACAAAGAAGAAACCGTAGACAAAATCAATTCTTTTATATCCGTTCTAGACATCTTTAAAGAAATCTCTTGGGCAAAGGAGAGGATATCACTTATTATGATATCCAACCTCTTTATCCCCTTATGGATATTATCCAACAATTCCCTCTGATACCCATCAAGGCCCTGACGTTTAAGGACAGAGACAGAAAGCTCCATACCGGCAAGGGGATTTCGTATCTCATGGGCAAGCATAGCCGCAACCTCTCCTATCGCCGCCAGTCTTCTGGAACGCTCCAGCTCCCTGCTTAACTCTACTATCCTGGCCTCCAGGGCGCTAAAATAGGCCACCAGCTCAGAACCAGTACGGGAAAAGACCTCAAAGGCCCTCACGAGCTCCTCTCTGCTCATCGCATCCAGTTTCTTACTGTCTACGGTCAACAAATCTGGCCTCATTTCTCCCCTTTTTCATATAATAGGCCTTCACTGCCTTTTTACCAAATGAAACATGGGAAAGTTGTCTTTCTATATCGTCTTTATTCTGTTTTACACCGTCGGTTATAAGCCCCTCCAATTCCAAGAGTTCTTCCAATACTGCCTCTATTTTATCAAACAACTCTTCTATTACCGTGCTTTCTTCTTCCTGCAATCTCTCCTTGTTTTTTTTCCACCAATCCTTTAGTCCGACAATCCCATCTTCTATAGACTGTATCTCTATCATAAGGGTCTGTTTATCCCTCAGGGAAGAAAAGAGAAATTCCACATCTCCCACTCTCTCCTTCTGTTGCACAGAGATCTGGCGCATCTTCAAGTAGGCCTCTAATTCCTTCTCCAATGCCTGTTTTAGGGCAACAATCTCTTTTCTCATTTCGTAACTTCCTGTAAAAGGTTCTCCGCCCTGTTTAGTTTTTCCATAACCTGCATCTCATTCCTCTGCCAGTCCGCCTCCTTTGCCCAGGTACTGTTGGGATACTCTGTTATCACCTTGCTAAAATAAAGATTCGCCTTATCCATCAACCCCATCGATTTATAGCACATCCCTATCTGAAACAATATCCAATCAGGCAAAGGCCTTTTTACATTTTTATAGATAGACTCTATCTTCTTATACACCTTTATAGCCACCTCATAGGCACCCATTCGATAGTGAGTATCGGCTATCTTTGTCATAGCCTCAAGTATCCTATCAAACCCCTCCTCTGGTCTGCGCCCTATAGCCAGAACATAATATCCCTTGCCTTTTTTCTTTATCCTGGCCTTATAATACCTCATTATCCTATCCATATACTTGGCATATAACTTTATCGCCGAGCCAAATTGTTTATCCTCCAGAAGCGCGTCGGCCTGTCTTTTCAACAACTCCGTAGAACGCCACCAATCAGTTGTCAGGGCCCGGGCGTTTGCAAGGGCATCAAAGGCATCTTTATATCTCTGAGTCTTCATATATATCCTACCCAGACCTATCCAGGCCAAAGACTTCGTGTTCCTATCGAGAAGAAACTTATTATTCACGATACGCTGATACTGGTCTATCGCCGACTGAATCTCGCCTATCTCCTCATAGGTCCGGCCCAGCATATACCTGCACTTGAACCTCCAGGCACTCAGAGGTGAATTTGTAATGGCGTCCTTAAAACTACCTATGGCCTTTGCATAATCCCCATCGTAAAAGTATGCCAGGCTCAACATATACATAATCTTTCCCTTGTCTAGGTCTTTTGATTTCCTAAATTCCGTCATTATCGAAACATAAGCCCCAATGGCCTCTTTATACTTCTTCCCTTTAAGCAAGGCATTTGCACGAGATATGGCAACCTCCAATCGACTAGTCTTGTCTTGTGGCCTCAACATCTTTAGAAGCTCTGCATATTGATCTACGGCATCTTTGTACTTGTGTTCTAGCTCTAATATCCTAGCAAGCCTCCACTTCACTAGGGCAATATCCCTATAGTCGTCAAACTTATCTAAAATATACCTAAGCCATCGCTCTGCCTCGGAAAACCTCCCCTCTCTTGCGAGGGCAATAGCCAATAGGTATATGCTATCCGGCAGGCGCTTCCAGTTATAAAACCGCTCTTTCAATCTGTACAACAACTCCACTGCGCTCTTGTTATCACCCATTTCAATATAGAGCTGCGCCGCCCTATACATCGCCTGGGCCGATAATTTATGATATTTAAATTTCTTCGCAAGTTCCAAATAGGTTTTGAGGGCAGATCTTTCATCGCCCTTTAACTCATATGCCTTGGCCTTCCTAAACAACAACGCTGCTAACAAGTCTTTAGGCAATTTATGTTCGGCATCTGAATAGGCCTTTATTGCGCTGTCTATCTCCCGCATCTTTATCAAGGCATCGGCATACATAAACAAGACCTCAGAAAGCTGATCACTGTGGCCATAGACCTCTATAAACTTAGGAGCAAGAGAGACCAGCTGCTTAAATCTGTTCATCTCAAAGAGGGCCTTGATACGATAGTAAAAGGCCTTTTCCACAAATTTATCGTCTCTTAACTCCTTTGTTGCCTCTGCGAAGGCCTTAACCGCTCCATCTAGATCCCCCTCCAGATATAGACTATAACCCACATAGAATTGAGCCTCGCTTTTATGCTTAGAAAAGTCGAACTCCTTCAAGAATTCCTTATAATAAGAAACCGCTGATTTATACTTCTTTTGTTTAAACAAGGAATGGGCCATATAAAGAAGGGCCTTTTCTTTATTCAACATCTTTGGAGAATTCTCATAAACATACTGGTAATATTCAAAGGCCTTTTGATAACGTTTATCGTTGGGTAGATCTATCCTTTTCGAATAGAAGGTCTCGGCCATATAAAGGGCCGCATCGTCCAGGAACTTGCTGTTTGGGAAGTCTTCCTTCAATTCTTCAAATAGGTCCTCAACTGCGGCATAATTGCCTTTCTCCAACATCCTGTACATTATTGCAAACAGATCCGAATCCGTGTAGACAGGGCGTACCTCCTGAGGACCTTGGACTTGCCTGTTTGAACCTGCCCTGAAGACCCCTACCAACATCAATATCAAAGAAATAATAGCTATCCCCAGTACAACATAGGCCAATATAAGGGTGATATCCCTCTTCTTCCCTCCTTGCTTATCATTCTCAGGGGCCAAAGATTCAGGGGTCTCTACCGTTTCCACCAAAACCGGCTCTGATTCTGGCACCTCTATATCCACAGTAGGATCTACTATCTCTTCCTTTGCCTCTACTTTTATAGACTGCTCTCCAATAGAAGTTTGATCTTCCTTTTTATCAGACGGAGACTCCTTCTCCATTAGTGAGGACTCAGGCGGTGCTGCCTCTCCCAACAGTGCGGCTCGTTCGTCCCCCATTCCCTCAGGGACTCCTTCGCCACCCGGAATTTCCTCTTGCACCGCCTTATCCTCTTCCCCCTGAATTTGAGCAGTATCTGCCTCTCGGTGCAGAGAGTCCTGCTCCTCTCCATCTTCTATCTTTGTTTCGATAGCCTCATCGCCCTTTTGGGTATTCTCTTCGGGTCTCCTCTCTTCCTGAAAAGATTCCTGTTCTTCTCCCGTCTTTTCTGCCTTACCAGCCTCTTCTATTTCTTCTGATTCTTCTGAAACCCCTTGCCCTTCACCTGATTTCAAAGAACCATCTATATCTGAAACACCCTGGCTTGCTTCTTTATCTTCTGACTCCTCTCCCTTATCTCCTGGCCCCTCATCTTCGCTGTTTTCCCCTTCGTCCTTCTCCTCTACCTCCGATGCATCTCCCTCTTTTTTTTCTTTTTTCGATTCGGGTTCGGGGATAACTACCTCTGCCTCATCAGAGATCTCCTCCTTTTTATCTTCCTCTTGCTCCTGACCTAGGTCTTTTCCCCCTTTTTCTATTTCGACTCCAGGACCTTCCACTCCTTCGTCTTTTTCCTCCTGTTGCCCTTCTTCCCTCTGAGACTCCTCATTCTTATCTTGGCCCTCTTCAGATCCAGAAGATGCCTGCTCCGATATATCCACCCCCATAAAATCCTTTACACTCGCGACCACTTCTGGTGTAACCTCTACCTCGTCGTCTGGCTCCAGCTCCTTGCCCAGAGCAAAACCAAGTGCACAGGCCAACTCGGTAATATCCAGATTGTGTTTCTCTGCAAGCTCTTTCAGCTTCATACCTGGCCATCTTTCCCTTCAACCTTCCCCACCTGTGAGTCCCCCTGGTCCCCATCCCGTCTGGGATATGGCATCTCTCGCTTCAATATTTGTTTTATATCCAACAGATTATGCCCCTGAGCCTTTAACTCCTTGATCCTCTTCAATCGGACAAACACATCTTCTGAATAGAGCCTGTGACCTGAAGGTGTTCTGGCGGCCTCTCGGATAAGGCCCAATTGAGTGTAGTTATGCAGGATCTGACGGGACAACCCGCTATAGTACATAACCTCGCCTATTTTATAGAGTTTCGGCGGTATTACTATCTCGTCCTTTTCCCTTTCTTCCCCCTCCACAGGACTCCCCTTTACAGGTTATCAAGTGTAAAATACGACATAACAATTATGTTAGATAAATTGTATAAGAAAAAAGATAAAAAGTAAAGGAGAAAATAAAAAGTGATTTTTACAAAACGTAATTTATAAAATATAACAAGGTGCGGATATATAATTTTAATGATAGCTATAACGCTGGCTCAATCAGAAAACATGCGCCTGGCCAGAAACTGGCCTGTATAAGAAGAGGGATTCCTGGCTATCTCTTCTGGCCTGCCCTCGGCTACGATGCGTCCACCTTCATCTCCACCCTCTGGGCCCAAGTCGATTATCCAGTCAGCGGTCTTTATCACATCCAGGTTGTGCTCTATAACGATAACAGAATTCCCCTTGTCCACCAACCTATGCAGGACATCCAATAGTTTTTCCTCGTCGGCAAAATGTAGGCCTGTGGTGGGCTCATCGAGTATGTAAAGGCTATTGCCCGTATCTCGTCTGCCGAGCTCAGCGGCAAGTTTTATCCTTTGGGCCTCTCCTCCTGAAAGGGTAGTTGCCGGCTGGCCCAATCTTATATACCCCAGGCCCACATCAAATAGGGTATCCAATATCCTTTTGATAGACGGGATATCGCTAAACAATTCCCTGGCCTGCTCAACACTCATATCAAGGACATCGCCAATAGAAAGTCCCTTATACTTTACACTCAGGGTCTGCTCATTATACCTTTTCCCTTTACACACCTGACATGGAACATAGACATCCGGCAAAAAGTGCATTTCTATCTTTATCATCCCCTCTCCTGAACAGGCCTCACACCTGCCCCCTCTGACATTAAAGCTAAACCTGGATGGTTTGAATCCCCTTATCCTTGCCTCTGGAAGTTGAGAAAAAAGTCGCCGGATGTGCGTAAAGACATTTGTATAGGTTGCGGGGTTAGAGCGAGGTGTTCTACCTATTGGATCCTGGTCTATCATAATCACCTTATCGATAGACCTCCATCCAGTTATAGACCTAAATAGCCCTGCTTTTTCCTTTGATTTATAGATCCTCTGGCGCAGGGCCTTATAAAGGACATCGTATATGAGGCTCGATTTACCCGAGCCAGAGACGCCCGTAACACAGACAAAGACTCCCAATGGAATCCTCACATCTATATCCTTCAGATTATGTTCTCTGGCGCCCTTAACAGTCAACCAGCGGCTGGGTTTTCGTAGTTTACGGACCACAGAGACAGACCTCTCCCCACGCAGATAGGCCGCCGTCAGGGACCTCTTATCCTTAAGGAGTCCCTTTACACTCCCAGCAAAGACCACTTCTCCACCCCTTTCCCCTGCCCCTGGTCCCAGGTCAACTACATAATCAGCGCTCAGTATGGTATCTGCATCGTGCTCTACCACCAGGAGTGTGTTACCCATATCCCGCAGGGCCTTTAGAGACGAGATAAGCATCTCATTGTCGCGCGGATGCAGTCCAATACTCGGCTCATCCAGCACATAAAGCACGCCCGTCAAACCCGAACCAATCTGAGTAGCAAGGCGTATTCGCTGAGATTCACCCCCTGAAAGAGTAGAATTTAGTCTATCCAGCTGGATATAACCCACCCCTGTCCTCTCACAAAACTCCAGCTTTTTTATTGCCTCCCTCAATATAAGCTCGGCTATCCTCTTTTTGTACCCGCTAAATCGTAAGGCCTTCAGAAATGAAAGGGCCGAGGATATATCCATCTTTACCACGTCCCATATATTTTTCCCTTTTACTTTTATACTCAATGCCTCCCTCCTAAGCCTGGCACCATTACAAGCAGGACATGGGGATTCTGACATATATCTGCTAATAGCGGATTTTAATTCCTCACTCTCCGTCTCATTAAACAATCTCAACAGATGCGGAATCAGGCCCTCAAAGGGCTTATCCCAGACCTTAATATCACTGCCGTATAGGATTTGCCTCCTTTGATTCCTAGGAAGACTTTTAAAAGGCACATACATATCGATGCCGGCCGTATAACAAAAATCTCGTAATAAAGATTTATAATACATAATGTATCCCCTGCCGCCCTTTCTCCACGGCTCAATAGCACCCTCAGCAAGGCTCTTTTCCTTATCCGGAACAACCTTATCTATATCTATATCCATCTGAATCCCCAGACCTGAACATTCCGGACAGGCACCATAAGGACTATTAAAGGAAAACAGGCGCGGCTCTATCTCAGGATAGCTTATGTTACAAAATGGACAGGCCATGTGCTCACTAAATAGAAGGTCCTTCCAAGTATCTCTATCGAGGACGGATAAAATCACAAACCCCTTACCCGCTTTCAGCGCTATCTCTACAGCCTCTGTTATCCTCTGCCTTGCCCTATCTTCTATAACCACTCTATCCACCACCAGGTCTATGTCGTGCAGGCGGTATCTGTCAAGTGCTGGCACCTCATCAATAGAATATATATTTCCATCAACGCGCACACGGACAAATCCCTGACGTCTGATATCATCGAAGAGATCACTGTAGAGTCCCTTCCTTCCCTTGATAATCGGGGCCAAAATGACTGCCTTTTTCCTCTTATTCCCTATTAAGATCGAATCTACTATCTCCTGGGCAGATTGACACTGCATTTTCCGCCCACATGAATAGCAGAAGACCTCTCCTAAACGGGCAAATAGGAGTCTCAAAAAATCGTAAACTTCTGTCTGTGTCGCTACTATAGACCTCGGATTATGGGAAAGCCTGCGCTGTTCTATGGCAATCGACGGAGAAAGCCCTTCAATATAGTCCACATCCGGCTTCTTCATCCTGTCGAGAAACTGACGGGCATAGGCAGAGAGACTCTCAACATACCTGCGTTGTCCCTCGGCGTACAACGTATCAAAGGCAAGCGAAGACTTCCCTGAACCACTAATGCCAGTAATGACCGTCAACTTATTTCTGGGGATATTCAGGCTGATATTTTTTAGATTATGTTCCCGCGCACCGATTACCTTAATCATAATATTCCTCTCACCTTCCCCTATAGATTATACCAAATCACTGCTTTCCTGCGGCCTTCCATACAAAAACCGAATCGCCTTTATGGACCTTACGACCAACATATACTGCTACAATCTGAGAAGGATCTGCCTGTACCACAGGTCGTCTCTGTATCTGCATACTCTCCAGTCTGAACTCAACGGCACCTGTACTCTTACCGGTTATTAAGACATCATCTCCTAACCTCAATCCTCTATTTCTAATGGAAACCTCTGCCACAGATATCTTTGGGAAAAACCTCTCTACACGACCCACATACATTTTACGGCGTAAAGAGAGGGAACCGTCCTGAGAAACCAAGTCATTCAAAGGCCTGCCTAGATAAAATCCCTTTGAGAAACCGCGATTGTATACCAGGGAAAGTTCCTTTAAATAATTTTGCTTCACATTATCAGAAAGACGGCCATTATAATAATCCTCTATAGCTGAACGATAGATCCTTGTAACCTGAGCAATATATTCAGCAGGCCTGGTCCTGCCTTCGATCTTAAGGGCAGATACCCCTGACTCCAGAATCTCATCTAGAATCTCCACGGTTGCAAGATCCCTCGGAGATAAGACATATCCATCTCCTACCACCATCTCCTTGCCTTCTTGGAGCTCTATTACCCTATATTTTCTTCGACAAGGCTGCAGACAATCACCCCTGTTAGCAGATCTCTGGTATAGAAACTCCGACATAAAACACCTACCAGAGATGCTAATACACATCGCACCGTGTACAAAAACCTCTAGCTCCAGGGACAGACCTTTTTTGCTTATCTCTTGGGCTATCTCCCTTATCTGTGACAGATCTAGTTCCCTTGCCAATACAACACGCCTTGCCCCCATAGAGGCATAGGCCATTACTGACCCCATATTACTGACACTGGCCTGTGTGGATATATGTAAGTCCAATCCCATCTCCTGTACCATAGAAACAACCCCTAAGTCCCAGCAAATCACCCCATCTACGCCTACGGCCCTGGCTTCTCTCAATATGGCCCTAACCTTATCTATCTCCCCCTGATATACAATAGAATTTAAGGTAAGATAGGCCTTTGCACCACAGGAATGAACCAGCGATACCACCTTCTTTAACTCATTAATCTCAAAAGACCGGGCATTGGCTCGCAGATTAAAACCCTTTACCCCAAAATACACACCATCCGCACCATTATTCAGGGCGGCATTCAGGGAATCCCACCAACCCGCACCTACGACTAGCTCTACCCTCCTTTTGCTTCTTGCCACTTACTTATCCTCCATAAAACCATCTAAAAACAGAAAATAGCACATCCCTGACATCTTTCTCCTCGATTATCCTCTGGTTTCCAGATAAGAAATATTGAAGAGAACAGCAAAAGTTTCATCACAACTCCAACAAAACCAAAAACAAGGATTTAAATTCAAACTTATCTTCTACAAAATATTCTTGCAGGGCACCAAGATTACTCTACACAGGGATCACAAACCCTCTTTCTCCTGTTGCGGAAAAACTCACCTATCAGGTCAGTCAAGCCTAAAAGAAATGCAGCCAAAAGCAATAGAAAGGTATTTATTTCCATCTGTTCTTTTTCCAATATAAATTCGTCTTTCAGGTGAAAAACTATGGTCAAAACTATCGTCCATATGACCAACTTATACTCCTGGCTCTTCAGATAGCGATGAAAACTTGCTCCCCATTTCTCTCCCTTCCTATAAGGAGAAAGTCGAAACGGAAACAAGGCCGGCACCTTTGATCTATAATCGAGATATTCTTCACCAAAACGCCTTAATAAGAGGGATTCTTCTTCCAATATCTTACGCCTATATATGAGGCCTATCACCACTGCCACAAATAACAAAGAAACCCACCAATCCACCCTTAACATAACAAGGAAGCCTACCATTATCAGAAAACTTCCCAAATAAAGGGGGTGTCTCACATAGGCATACGGCCCACTTGTGGTGAGCTTCTCAGTCTTTACTGCGTAGAAATTTGCCCATGACCTGATAATTAGACCCAAAACAATAAATATAGCAGAGGCGCGAATAGATTCATCGGTTGAAAAACCAGACAAAACCGCCCATATCCCAAACGGATATAAAATAGCAAACCGCAATTTAAACCAGCGTTGCAAAAGTTCTTTAATTCTTCCCTTCATATGCATGCGTTCTTATTTATTTTTACATACATATATTCGGATATTCGGACAACTAGCTATATTTTTTTATTTTACAACAGCTATATAAGATTTGAAACCACAAAATTTGTGTTCTATTTTAGAATAGAGCACCTCCTATACTTACAAACGTAATGAAGGAAGAGAGTGAAAGGATCGCCATCCCCAATCCATCAGCCTTCAGAAAAGAAACATTCTTTTATTCAGACCGATTATTCCCTGTAACTTGAGCTGTAAGTTGCAAATCTTAACTGGTAATAAACCTATTCAACAATACGTTCATCTCCTCAACCTTTTCGCTGAGCTGATCCATAGTGGAGGAGATGTTTACCATTGACTGGGTATACTCTGCAAGCGCAGCCGATATATTGGTAATATTATGCGATATATCAGAGGTTGCTATGCTCTGCTCCTCAGTAGCCGAGGCAACGTGGTTTATGAACGAGCGCACCTCTGATATAGCGCCATTAACCTGCTCTATGAGGCTACCCACATCTAGGGCCTTTGCTGCCATCTCTTTGATGATGTCGACATTTTGATTTACCTCTTCGCTCATTACCTTTATATCTTTCTGGATCTTAACGATAACCTCTTTTATCTCTTTAGTTGAATCCTTTGTCTTCTCTGCCAGTTTGCGCACCTCCTCAGCTACAACTGAAAACCCTCTTCCTGCCTCGCCTGCGCGGGCGGCCTCTATTGCCGCATTCAATGCCAAGAGATTTATCTTATCTGCAATATCATTAATAACAACGACAACATCGCTTACCTGAGCAGAATCCTGTGTCAAGCGGTTAAATTTCTCTGCAAATTCCTGCTCAACATTAACCACGTTCTGGATCTCATCTATTAGTGCCTTGAGTTGTTGGGTACTCTGGACCGCCATATCTGCTGATGCCTCTGATTTCTCATTTGCCTGGCGGGTAACATCAGCGATCTCGCGCACAGTTGCATTCAATTCCTCTGTTGCCGAGGCTATGCTCTCTGTCTTGCCAGAAAGCTCCTGAGAGGTCTTGACAAACCCATTTATTACATTAGAAGACTCAGAAACCGAGAGGCTTGCTGTCCTTGATACGTCCTTAGATGACCTTATCAAATGCTCCAGAGAATCCATAAAGTTATTAAACGTCCGCGCCATCTCCCCTATCTCATCCTCAGAGTCAACTTCCATCCTGACAGTGAGGTCTCCCTGCGCGCCCTTGTTAAACTCCTCAACAAATTTCTTCAACGGCAGGATAATAGAAGAGCTTATGCCAAAAGAGATAAAGAAGACGAGAAAGCTGATAAGGAGCATAATGCCCATTACTCCCTTTAACTTCATCAACTTCCTCTCCGCCGATCTTTGCATCAGGCCAACTGCCTTGTTCATCTCCTTTAACAACTCCACATTGTGGTCCATAAGGTAAAGCACATCTGCGCCATTTGATCCCTCTTTATTGACCATAACCATCTCCAACGCCCGTTTAAACTTTGCCCACAGATCAGCGACCTTCTCCAATTGCTGTTTTATCTCCTTATTTCCAGCAGGTGGAATCTTTCTAAACTTTGTCATCTTTAAATCCAAAGGAGCGGCCCCGCCATCTTTCAGGGCAAACAGGGTCGTATCAAATACCTTCATCGTTGACCTCAAGAGCTTTTCCTCATCCGCCGTCGCTTCCCCCCTTATCAGATCTAGCATCTCTTTCGTCATCTTCTGGGTCAGCATCCTCTGGCGGCCAGCAAGGTTAATAATCACTGCATCCGCCTTTTGCCTGCCAAGGGTAAAAAACACCGAAAGGGTAATCAATAAAGCCATCAGAAATAACAGCCCATGTGAAAGCAAGAGCTTCTGGGCAACAGTAAGGCGTTTTAGTACGTGCATATCCTCCCCCCCTATCTTAAAAAATAACGTGCCCTTTACCACCTGTTTAAGATTTCTATGGACAAATTATACCACAAAATTTAGAATGTTTTAAACAAAGAAATATGCCCATGAAAAAAATCTTAGTAATAACAGGGATCCGTTCCGAATACTTTATACTGCGGCCAGTATTACTCGCCCTGCAGAGCTCAAAACAATTCAAGATCAAACTGGCCGTCTCTGGCGCGCACCTCTCTTCCTGGCACGGAAATACCCTTGAGATGATAAAAAAAGACGGCCTTCCCATTGCAGATAAAATAGATTCTTTGTTTATGACAAACCGCGAGACACAGAGGCCAAAAGGAATAGCTGCCCTGCTATACGGGCTAAGCCAGTGCGTTGAAAGGGAAAACCCAGATTTTCTACTGGTGTTGGGAGACAGAGAAGAGGCAATAGCAACCGCCCTGGTAGGTAACTATATGAACGTGCTTACCGCCCATATTGCCGGCGGAGACCCTGTATATGGCAATGCTGACGACCCGGTAAGGTTTGCAGTATCAAAGCTGGCGCACATCCACTTTACGATAGCGAAACAGCATTCAGAAAACCTCAAGAAAATCGGAGAAGAGCCCTTCCGCATATTCTGGACAGGCAATCCAGCTATAGACAGTATACGCAAGGTAAAAAATATGGAATGGGATAAGGTGCAAAAACACCTTAATTGGGGCATAAAAAAGAAAAACTACATCGTCCTGATAAAACACCCCCTCTCATCGGAAAAAGAAGAGGTATATTCTCAGATGAAGATAACTATATCGGCCATAACCTCGTTTGCACAGAGAAATAGATTAAAGATAATCGGAATATACCCAAACACCGATCCCGGCTCATACGATATATTAAAGGCAATAGAAGAGGCTAATGCCCCCGAGATTATCCGATTTTACAAGACATTGCCGCACGAGATATTCGTAAACATTATGCGAAACGCGCTGGCGCTGACAGGCAATTCCAGCATGGGCATATTAGAGGCGCCTTTTTACTGCCTGCCTGTCGTAAACATCGGAAAAAGGCAAGGGGGCAGAATCTCCGCTGGCAATGTGATCTTCGTGGAACATAATGAAAAACAGATAACCAGGGCATTAAAAAGGGCATGTTTTGACCAAGGATTTCGACAACAGATAAAAAAAGCAAGAAACTTTTATGGGGATGGCAGGGCAAGTGAAAGGATAATAAATGCCCTATCATCCATAGATCCCAAAGACAAAAAATGGCTGGTAAAGAGAAAACTAGTCTGAGAGGAGACATAGATGAAGACAATAGCCATAGCCGTCCATCCAGACGATGAGACACTCGGGGCAGGCGGAAGCCTGCTAAAATACAAACAACAAGGCGCAGAGATATTCTGGATAATCGTAACCAAAACCCATATTGAAAGCCAGATAGACACCCAACAGGAGACAATAGCAGAGGTAAGCAAACTCTATGGGTTTAGCGATGTTTTTCACTTGCAAAAGACAGCAACCACCCTCTCAACAAAAGACCTACCAGAAATAATATCGGAGCTGGACAAAATAATCTCTAATGTAAAGCCAGATACGGTTATCGTGCCCTGTCTGTGGGACGTGCATTCAGACCATCGGATAGTTGCCCAGGCCTGTATGCCATTGCTCAAGCCTCATAGATATGGATTTATCCACAGGATACTGGCAATGGAAGTGTTGAGCGAGACAGACATCGGCTCGCTTTCCGCGGGAGGAGGCCTGCGGTTTTCATATTTTGAGGACATCACTGAATTCTTTGAAAAAAAGGCCTCTATTCTAAGCCAATACAAGACAGAGGTCGCAGAGTTCCCATTCCCAAGGAGTATTGGGGCAATAGAGTCGCTCGCAAGACTAAGGGGGACATCTATCGGCAGCCAGTACGCAGAGGCATTCATTCCGTTAAAGATAGTAAACTAACACAACGTTGACCTTTGAGTCCTTAGACTGTCTATACTGAGTATCCTTGTCTTCACTGTTCCTTATTATCCCGGATTATGCAATAGGTTTAGATTAAGTTATAGAAGTTATTGTGGGATAATGAGAAATAGGGAATGTTAGGATAACCAAAATGGTTAAACTAAAAACTAAGAACTCAAAACGCAAAGCCACAACGCAAAACTTAGAGCTAAATTTTGGTGGCAGCCTATTCAAAGGCTAATTATTTATGAAAAAGCAGCAGCGGACTGCGGAAGGGATATGCGCAGATTATTGACGATAAGAAATGCTAGGGAGAAAAAAAGTTTTAAGGCTTTTAGATGTGGCTTTTAGTTTTTAGCTTTGAGCTTTGAGTTATATTTAGACAGAAAAGATTGTTGATTAGCAAAATGGTTGGAGATAAATAATCCTAATGCATAATCCAGAATTATCTTACAAGAAGTTACATAATAGCCACAAACTTCCATTACATAACCCCGGGGGATTTAAAAATCAATTCCTTTACCGAAACACACTATGCTATTGGAACAAACAAAAATTGTAGAAAAGAGGCTCTATACCTAGATAATGGAAAAGAAATTTTCTATAATCCTCTCATAATAGGGGAGCATCTGCGTATAAATTCCACCCGCCTCTTTAATTATTTTCTCCGCCCTACTTCGCAGGTAGTCATTCAAACTAGAAAGGTCTTCTCCAAGCCAGGTCTTGACCATTTCCGGCGTGGATTCTATATGGAACTGCAGGCCATAGGCCCTCTTTCCCACCCTAATCGCCTGGTTCCTACATTTCTCTGCTGTGGCCAACAATGCCTCCCCTTCAGGGACATCAAAGGTATCGTTATGCCATTGAAAGACCTTTATAGATGAAGGTATTCCAGAAAAGAGAGGATCCCGCTTCCCTTCAGGGGTGAGGTCTATGTCAAAATACCCGATCTCTGTACATGCCCCACTTCTTACCTTTGCACCGCAGGCCTTTGCTAACAGCTGCGAACCAAGACATACCCCCAAGAACGGGATATCATTAGATACGGCCTCTTTTATTAACCTATCTTCCTCCACTAGAAATGGGTATTTATCCTCTTCATAGACCCCCATAGGCCCGCCCATAACTATAACGGCCTCAAAAGAAGAGAAGGACGCAGGAAGTCTGTCCCCTTTTTCCAGATCCACAGTAGTAAATTCATAGCCCTTTCTTTTCAAGAAATCACCGATAATTCCCGCGCCCTCATTAACAACGTGTTTCACTATCAAAACCATAGTGGTATTATCCTACGGCTTTTTCTCCTGTCTCCCCTGTCCTTATTCTAATACACTCAGCAAGGTCTGTAATAAATATCTTCCCATCACCGATATTGCCAGTGCGAGCGCCTTTTATAATCGCATCCACAGTAGGTTTTACATATTCTTCATTTACCACTATCTCTATCTTTATCTTGGGCAGCAGATTCACCTTATATATCTGTCCCCTATAACTTTCTGTATATCCCTTTTGCTGACCACAGCCCTTTACCCTACTGACGGTCATCTTATGGATATCGGCCTTAAACAATTCCTCCTTTACATCATCTAATTTTTCTGGTTGTATAATTGCCTCTATCTTCTTCATAGCATCGTCCTCCTTCTGCTCAAAAGATTACAAAGCCTCTTCTGGATAGGCCTCGATATTATGAATGCTTAAATCGGCACCTATGATCTCTTCGTGTTCACTCAAACGAATGCCAAAGACGCCGTTCAAGAAGGCATACACAACAAAACCACTAATCAAAGCAACAACAATAGCCGCAAGACTACCAACTACCTGTGCCAGAAGGCTGACACCGCCAAGCCCTCCTAGGGCCTTGCTACCAAAGATACCACAGGCAACACCACCCCAGGTGCCGGCAACACCGTGGAGAGGCCATACCCCAAGGACATCGTCTATCTTCATCTTCTCGGTCTCTACCTGGAATAATACAACAAAGATCCATGCAGCAATCCCACCGACGATAAGTGCTCCTACTGGATGAAAGACATCCGAACCAGAGCAAACCGCAATAAGTCCTGCCAAAGCGCCATTATGTATAAATGCAGCATCATTCTTTGAGGCAATCAAGGCAACAATAATCCCGCCTACCATTGCCATAAGGGAATTAACCGCAACAAGCGCAGATATATTAGTAAGGCTACCAGCACTCATCACATTAAACCCAAACCAGCCGACACACAAAAGCCAGCTTCCCAGAGCAAGAAACGGGATATTACTAACCTTTATTACCTGCGGCTTGCCATTGACATACCTTTTCAATCTAGGACCTAAGATCAAAATAGCCGGCAGGGCAAGCCACCCCCCAATAGAATGCACAACCACTGAGCCTGCATAATCATGAAACGGAACCCCTGCTAGTTTTGCAAGCCAGGATCCATCCTGTCCTAACAAGACATTCTTTCCCCAGACAAGGGATTCAAAAAATGGATAAACAAGGGCAACAAAGATTGCACCTGCAACAGACTGAGTCCAGAACTTTGCCCTCTCCGCTATCCCTCCAGAGATAATCGCAGGGATACATGCGGCGAAAGTCAAGAGAAAGAAAAAGTGTATAAGATTAAAGCCGTGGTCACTCCCCAGAAGTTTCTCTGCTGGAGAGAAGAAACTTATTCCATAGGCAATAGGAAAACCAATAAAGAAATACATAACGGTTGAAATCCCCCAGTCAGTCAGGATCTTCACTAAGGCATTTACCTGGTTTTTCTTTCGCACAGAGCCAACCTCCAAAAACGCAAAACCTGCGTGCATAGAAAAGACCAGTATTGCGCCCATCAAGAGAAAGAATACATTGCCGCTATCCACCAGCTGTTTTACTGTCTCTGCCAATGCTCCCGTGTTCACACTACCACCTCCTTTGTTTTAAACCACCTCAACTGCCACAAAATAAAAGAGGCCCCTTTAAGAGGCACAATATCCCCATACAAAACCTCTTAAAGGAGCCTCGTTGCTTCCCAAAATTACGCAGCACTACTCCGTGCTACAAGTAGGCCTCATCGCCAGCATATTCTTTTAACACAGACCAAAGAACCTGTCAAGCAAAGAGTTGGGATAAAATTTGTCCTATTTAGTACAGATAAGGTTTATTAGTTATCTCTTCCATCCATAACTTCTTTCTCAAAAATTCTGGTATAAGAATCAAGCAAAATACCTTCAGCAAAATACAACTCAAACACGCTTGTATTGTAATCTGCCTTAGCAGAGGCATAGAGGCCTTCTGCCTTTCGCAAAGCCGCCTCTGCATCCAATATATTGTTTATTGTGCCTTTGCCTTTTTCGTATTTTAGTTTCTCAAGCCTTAATGCCTCCTCTGCCTCTTTTTTAGATGCCATAGCAAGAGAAAGCCTCTCTTTTGCAGAGAAGACATCTGCTATTGCCTTGCCCACTTCCTTATATATGGAAAGCTCCAGTTTATTCTCCTCTGCCATTGCCTCATCGTAATTGGCCAAGGCAGACAGCACAGCCGCCTTTTTTCTGCCGCCATCAAAAAAAGAATAGCTCCCCTTTAGGCCAACCCATGTATCGTCTTCCCACCTGTCCCCGTCAGAAAACCTTGCCTTGCTGTCCCTGCCGCCAAACTCTCCTGCGCCAGCAAACACTTGTAATGTCGGGAAATATGACCTCTTTGCTGAGACAACGGAAAACTTAGCCGCCTTTAATATCTCTTTACTAACCGCCAGGTCCCTGCGGTTATCCATCGCCTTTTTCACAACCGCATCAAAAGAAATCTTATCTTCATCTATAGATAACAATCCCATCTCTTCGTCCAACTTAAGATCGCCTTTATACCCCATTGCCTCTTTTAACATTCCTATCAGGTACTTGCGCCTTGCCTTTGTCTGTGATATCTGGCTCTTTATCTCTGATAGTCTTACCTTTACCTTCAACAGGTCAAGGTTTGCGATCTTGCCCTGCCTTAAAAACAGCTCCATCCGCCTCTCAAGCTCTTTAATGCTCTCCAGAGATGCACTGAGCGCATCTAACAATTCATCTATGGCAACTATATTGGCGTACAGGTTCCCGACCATATAGGCGACTGCCTCTTTTCTCCTGTAAAGGCCATCCAAAGACGCAAGATATCTTTCTTTTGCCGCCTTATACGAGTAAAAACTCCTGCCAAAGTCTGTAATAAGCATCTCTGCCTGCAGCCTGCCAGCAAATACGTCATCGTCAAAACGCTGCTTCGTGCCGATCATCCCTGGCACAATCGCATGCGGCTCATCATAGTGCGTATATGAACCTGATATACTAACCTGCGGCAAAAGGCCTGCCATTGCCCCTACCTTTCCAGCAATGGCCTTCTCTTTCTTTGCCTCAGCCGCCTTTATGTCAGGGCTATGCATCAGGGCATAGTCTATGGCTGATTTTAGAGAAAATCGCCTGCTGCCTGAACCATCGCCGGCATAAAGATTATTATTGCCAAACATCAGGAAAAATAGTAAAAACACAGCCGCCACTGCCCTTGATTCGCCCTTGCCAGGAAAGAGTTTCACTTTCAAGTCATCTATTAGCGTATATATAACCGGGATAACGATCATCGTCAAAAACGTTCCCAATATAAGGCCTGCTGCGGCAACTATTCCCAGCGGGCTGAGCCTCTCAAGGCCAACCGCCATCTCAAATACCAGCGGCGTAAGCCCGATAACAGTGGAAGAGGCAGTCATCAATATCGGCCGCGTGCGCACGCGCACTGACTGTATTATCGCCTCTTCCCGCGAAAGCCCCCTTGCCCTGGCATTCAATATAAAATCCAGAAGGAGGATAGAGTTATTTACTATAGTTCCTGCCAAGAGTATTATCCCCATAAGCGCTGGCATACACATTGGCTTGTCAAATATAAGCAGTCCCCACATAGCGCCAATGGCAGCCAATGGTATTGCCACCATAATGACAATCGGGTGGGAAAACGACTTATACATCGGCAAAAGCACCATATACAAAAGGATCAATCCAAACAAAAGCGCCTTTCTCAAGCGCCTCTTTGAATCCAGCATATCCTCAGGCGTGCCAGACATACGCACACTATATCCCCTTGGCAGGACGCCCCCTGTCTTCTTCAAGCGCATCCCTGCTGCATGTGCGGCCTGGGCAATAGTATAGACACGATTAAGCGCGGTTATGTCTATTGTGTTCTGCAAGTCCTCGCGGGTAATAAACGGCTGGATGTAATCCCTCGTAACCTTTGCCATTGCCCGCAGGGGAACAGGCCCATAACGGGTAGGCACATAAACATTATCCAGATATGCAGGGTCATTGATATCTTTATCCCTGTATTCCACCCTTATTGGTATATCCAGAAAGCCCTCTAAGCGCATGAATGATACTGGGAATCCCTTTGCCGCAAGTTTTATGTATTTTGCAACTGTCTCCTCGTCCACACCATAGAGCCTGCATAGCCGCGCATCCGGAACCACCTTTAGTTCTGGCTTGTCAATATACCAGCTCCTGCGCACGTCAACCAAGCCCTTTGTCCCTTTGAGGCGGACAAGCACACTTGAGGCCATCTTATCAAGGACGCGCGTATCCTCGCCACTCAATATCAGGTCAAATGGCGCCTTGGTAGTTGATATAGGAGTTGCTCCGTAATCCATCACCATAAACGAACGCAGGCCGTCTATCTGCCGCAATTTCCTGCGCCACTCGTCCTCTATCTGCCATATCGTCTTCTTGCGTTTGTCCCTTGTAACCAGATTAACCGTCATAGACACCGTCTGTGCAGTCGCCCCGCCGCCGCCAAAACTTATCTGCCCCGGTTCAGAACCAACAACCGAGGACATAGTCAAAAAACCAGGCGTCTTCTTGATTACATCCTCCACCTGATTCAGCACCGACTCTACCTGATGGACATTGTAATTAGAGGGCATATCCAGAGTAACCTTCACAATACCGGTATCCATTGGCGGCATAAGCTCTCCCACAAGCAAAGGCACAACAATGCGGATAGTAAGAACAAACGTGGCCATAGTAATCATAAAGGTTATCTTGCGATAGCGCAGGGCAACCTTTAATACTGATATATAGAAATCCGAGACCTTCTTTATTAGAGCATTCATGTGAGAGACTAGTCTCTCTATCGGATCCTGCCTCTGCTCCGAGCGGTTCAATAAATGCGATGCCATCAACGGCACAATCGTAAGCGAGACGATCAATGAGGCGAATATGGTTGAGGCTATCATAATGGATAACTGGCGCAGTATCTTCTGGGGATAGCCGCCAACGAACATTACCGGGATCAATACGACGATCGTGGTAAGCGCGCCAGCTGTATTTGCCAGCGCAACCTCATTTGCGCCTACCATGGCCGCATCCTTTCCCGAAAGCGACTTATCCTCCTGAAAGTGACGGTAGATGTTCTCCAGCACAACGATAGAGGCATCAACGACCATGCCAACGGCTATAATAAGGCCTGATAGGGTTACCATATTCATTGTATAAGGGCTGAACTTCAAGATCATAAGGCTAAACAGAAAAGACATTGGTATGCTTATAGAAATAACCGCTGCCGTGCGTTTGTTCGCCAAAAATATAAATATAATCAATACAGTAAGCCATATCGCCTGAATAAGAGAGCTGCGCATCCCTTTAAGATTGATATCAATAATCGGCTCCTGATCATTGGTAATCTCAAAATTTATATCCGGATACTCCCTTTTAAGCATTGGCAAAAATTTCTTCACATCCCTTATAGTGCGGCGGGTATGGCCATTTTCAGGCCTCAAGATATTCATAGCTATTGCCGGATGGCCATTGCCGTGATAAAGGCTTCTCATCTCTGCTATGCCCTGTTTTACCTCAGCGACATCCTTGAGCAAGACATAACCGTCTTTTTTCTTTTTTATAGGCAGGTTCTTAATCTCATCTAAATTCTTAAACTCTGAACTTGTGCGGATCAAAAATTCATTCTTCTTCGTATAGAGATAGCCTCCGGGGATAGTAATGTTCCTGCGGCTTATCTGGGCAACCACATCCATCAAACTCAGGCCATAGGCCTTTAGTTTATCGCGGTCAACCTCTATCTTGACTTCTGGGATATATCCGCCAAAGACATCCACATCCCCCACCTCTGGCAGGCGCAATAGTTCGTCTTTTATGTAGTTTTCCGCCAACAGGCGAATGTCCTGCAATGTCTTTTTGCTCCCTTTCTTAGGAGACAGGGCAAGCGTCATTGCTGCGCGTGTTGCATCGGTTATCTTATAGACCTGTATCGGCATGATGTCCTGAGGAAGTTCAGCGCGTATCCTCCCCAATGCGTTCATTACATCCGTAACCGCCTCATTGATATCCTTTGAATACAAAAATTCCGCAGTAACCGCTGAGACCTCGTCACGCGACACAGAGCGCACCCTCTTTATCTCAGATATGGTGTTTACTTCTTTTTCTATTATCTGGGTTATCTTATCCGAGACATCCTTTGCCGATGCACCCGGCTCTATCGTAAGCACCAATACCTGTGGAGGGGCAGTATCAGGGAACAGGTCAACTGGGGTGCGGAAAAACGAAATAAGGCCTAATACCGCAACAAGCAAGCCAAAGGTAATAACTATATATGGATTTTTTATGGATATCTCTGTCAGGTTCATCTCTTATTCCTTATCTTTACTGCCTCTCCATCAGAGAGTCTTGTCCATGAGAGATACTGGTTCTTTACCACCGCAACACCTTCGGGCAAATTCCTTACTTCAACAAAACCCTTAGACTTTATCCCGGTAATAACCGGAAAAACCTTCAACCTGCCCTTCTCAACTATGAACACATACGGCCTTTTCCCATCTTGCCTCACAATAGAAGACTCAGGCACAACAATTACATCCTGTTTTCGGGCAGTTAGCACCTTCAACTTTACGTACTCCCCTGTCTTAAGATCCGGTATTGGATCCACATAAACCTCAACACGAACCATCCTGCCATTGTCCAGAGAAGGGAAAACATTCGTGATAGTGGCGCTAAACTCCTTCCCATTGACACTAAAATAGACCGCCCCTCCCTTTTTTACGATACCCACATCCTCCTGCGGGACATCAAAACACAGCTTTAACCTGCTCCTATCCTCTATCAAAAACAGTGGCCTGCCGGGCATGGCCATATCCCCCGGGTCAACAAATCGCTTTGAAACAATACCATCATAAGGAGACTTTATCTGCAGGTAGTCCAGCTGGGCACTTAGTTCATCTATCCTCTTCTCTGCAGAAGAAAGGGCGGCCTTGCCCTTTGCAAATGCCACCTTTGCGCGGTCAAACTCTTCCTCTGAAATAGCGCCTGCCTTAAACAGCGCCTCGTCGCGCTCATATTCCTTTTGCCAGTAATCAAAATTCTCCTTGGCAGAGACAAGCCCTGCCTTTGCCGACTCTATCTTTGCATTTATATCCCTGTCGTCCAACTTCGCTAAAAGGCCCCCCTCTTTAACCTCGTCTCCCTCGTCCACAAAAACATCCTTAACCTCTGCCGCTATACGCGTTGACACGCTCGCCTTATTAATAGGCTCCACCACAGCAAGGTAATCCCTAAACACCGACAAATCCCGCCTCTGAGAATAAAACACCGATACCAGCAGTGGCTGTTTGCCAACCACAGGCGCTGTTGCCAGCTCTATCTTTTTCTTTACAATCAAAATCACAGCCAGAACAATAATTACCAAAAAAATCATCCTTGCCCTTTTTTTCATAATCCCTCCTCATAGAGCCTAATAAACCTATTCAGGGCATCCCGCCTCTCTCTTATGCGTTCAATCCAGGAGGAAAGCAATTCTCTGCCCTGCCTGGTTATCCTGTACATACGGCGCCTTCTTCCACCGCGTGACTCCCACTTAGACTTAACAAAACCCTCTTTCTCAAGCCTGCGCAGGACCCTATACACTGCCCCAATATCTATATCTTCCTTATGGAACCCAAGAAACGAAAGCCTGTCTATCAGTTCATAGCCATGGCAATCCTCTTTTGATAAAAACAAAAGGATGCTCGGCTCTATAAACCGCGAAAGCCTGCGCAGTGAAAAATCACAGGCGCGTTCCTTTGCATTCAGGTTTCTCTCTATCTTTCCATTCATATTTCCCCCTTTTTTATCATTATATATGCTTACAACATATATGTCAATTACATATATTGGCATATATTTTTAGAAAATCAGAGATAGGACCAAAACACTTGACTTAAAAAGCATATAACCTC